>NZ_JBEOPN010000024.1:0-91481 GCF_040310085.1 Shewanella sp. S1-58-MNA-CIBAN-0166
TGAAGGATTCGAACCTTCGACCAATTGGTTAAAAGCCAACTGCTCTACCAACTGAGCTAACGACCCATCTTGGTTTTGCAAGAACTGATATTCTTACTGGAACAAAAGCCAACTGTCTCTATTTCAAGACCAACTGAGCTAACGACCCATCTTGGTTTTGCAAGAACTTAAGGTTCTTACTGGAATGAAACAAACTGCCTATATTTCAAGTCTTGTTAAATTATCATCCCATTTTGTTGTTTGTTAATAACAACTCATATTACAGTAACTGTAGACTAAGTTATTATCACCTCAACACACCCCAGAAGGCTCTGCCGTTCTGAGGGCGCCTATAATACCTTTTTCAATTTCTCATGCAAGCCCAAATTTATAATTTCTTGTTGTTTGCATGAAAAACAGACTAAGAGGCTGTTTTTTGGCTTAATTAGCCTTTCAATGCTGATAATTGCTGTTGTGCAAGGCGTGCGGAGGCACTATCTGCGTACTCTTTTAATACTTTGTTATACAGTGCTCTTGCACCCGCAGAGTCATTTTCTTTTTCTGCAATCATGCCAAGCTTAACTAAACTATCGCCACGCTTATTTGAATCTGCAAATTTACTGACAACTGTACTAAAAGCTTGTTTCGCATCATTGTACTCACTTTTATTGTACAACAATTGGCCTAACCAATAGTTTGCATTAGCTGCATAATTAGATTCTGGGTATGTCGATATAAAACTACGAAAAGCAGGAATGGCTTCATCATACTTGCGTTCTTTAAGAACCAAGTTAACGGCGGCCTCATAGCTTCCTGTTTCACCTAACGTTGAACTGGCTGCGGCAACCGTAGTGGCATCAGCTTGAGCTGGCGCTGCTGGGGTTGATGACTTAGCAGTAAGATTAGCAATTTCCTCGTACAGCTGTCGTTGACGCTGTAACATCTGATTCATTTGATAATTTTGTTGCTCAGTAATGCCTCTTAAATCTAACACTTCATTTTGCAATGCATCCATACGACGTTGCATGTCGAATTCGCCTTGTTGCTTTGCTTTAATGATGCGTTCTAATCTTGAAATTCTGTCATCATTTGAACCACCAGATGCATCCGAAACCGGTGCTGGTGCAGCAAAAGCCGTGGCCGTTGTAAAGAACATCGCCGCAACTAATATGGCTAGTTTCATTTTTATCTCCTAAAAAAGGCCAACCGATAACGGTTGGCCTTACACTTCTTACGCTTTAGTAAACTAACACACCACGACGGTTTTTAGCAAAACCAGTATCGTTACGTGAATAATCTAATGGCTTTTCTTCGCCGTAGCTCACGATGCTCATTTGGCTAGGTTGCACACCCATACCTTGTAAATACTTAGCAACCGCTTTAGCACGACGTTCGCCTAGTGCGATGTTGTATTCTGGAGTACCACGTTCATCAGCATGACCTTCAATCAACACTCGAACATTTGGATGCTCAACTAAATAGTTACCATGAGCTTGAATGATCTCAGCATTTTCACTTTGAACTTCACTGCGATCAAAGTCGAAGTAAATGATATTTTGACGACGTAATTCTTGTTCTTTTAAACGCTGCTGTTCTGCAGAGCTCAGTACAGGAGCTACACCACCAGTTTCAATACCACCATTACCGTATTCACTACCAGTACCACTCATAGAACCGTTAGCGTCAGTTTCAGAGTCTGAAGTTGAGCTACAGGCACCCAGTGCCATAAGCGGAACTGCAACCAACATAGCTTTAAACAACTTATTCAGATCCATTTTAAATCCTTATCAATATCTATTTAGAGAAACGGAGACCATGCTGGTGACTTCACCTCGCCCTGGCCGACAGGCAATCTTGCTTTAAATCTGCCGTCCATAGAAACAGCAGCTAACACTTGTTTACCTTGATGGGTTGTACCGTAGATAACCATAGTGCCATTTGGAGCAACACTTGGTGATTCATCAAGTTGAGTTGATGAAAGCACCTGCATAAAGCGTGTTGCAAGATCCATTCTAGCAATATGGAATTTACCGTTAGTACGGTTTACAAAAATCATACTACGACCGTCTGGGCTAATTGAACCGCCTAGGTTCCATTCACCTTCAAAAGTCATACGCGAGACTTTATTTGTATCTAAACTTACGCGATATAACTGTGGTTTCCCACCACGTTCAGAGGTAAATAAAATTGATTTACCGTCTGGGAACCAAGAAGGTTCAGTATCGATTGCGTAATGCTCTGTAATACGTCGAGTTGCTTTAGTCGCAATATCGACGACATAAATTTCTGGTTGGCCATCTTTTGACAGTGTAACAGCTAATTTTTTCCCATCAGGAGAAAATGCTGGTGCACCATTAATACCGTCAAAACTACTCACTAATGTACGTGTTTGGCTGTAAATGTCTTGAACAAAGATTTCAGCTTTTCTATTTTCAAAACTCACATAAGCTAAACGACGACCATCAGGAGACCACGTTGGTGACATCAATGGCTCTGGTGAACGTAGTAACATTTGTTCATTGTAGCCATCGTAATCCGCAATCATTAGATGGTAAGGTGCTTTTTGACCTTGTTTAACCACAACATATGCGATACGGGTTAAAAATGCACCACGAATACCGGTGAGCTTTTCATACACAATATCACTGATACGGTGGCTGTACTGTCTAAATTGGTTTGCACTAATAACCGTTTCACGGCTTTCAAGTAATAACTCATTGTTATTCTGAGGCCCTTTACCCGCTTGAAGTTGTGCTTTGACTAAATCAATCAGCTCAAAACTCACTAAATATTGATCGGCGCCATATGGCTTAACCGTACCAACCACAAGCGCTTCCGCTTCTACATTAGCCCAATTTTGAGCAGTAAATCCATTTACAGACGAAATAGTTGATTGTGGCAATGCACGCACATCAAGTGTCTTAAATGTACCACTGCGAGACAAATCAGATGCTACCACATCAGAAATAGATGCAGGAGCTGGACCTTGACCTTGCCATACAAAAGGTACAACAGCAATCGGTCTTGCTGCATCAACCCCTTCTGTAATCACAATATCTAACGCTGCGCGAGCGGGTGTAGTTAACACTATTAATACCAGTGTTAGCCATTTAGCCAAATTATTCATGCGACTCCTTTTAACTCCATTCCATCATTAAATACGATTGATATTAATTAAATTCCGGTGAAACGGTTAAATTAATTTCTTTTAATTGCTGATAAACAGCCGGTTCAGGCGATACTGGTAACCGTCCCGCTTTATTTATCGACGCTTTGGCTGCTCGACACACTACCTGATCACCATCTAACGTTTGGCTTGTTGTGACAAAACCATCTGACGCTAGACGAATAAAGACCCTGCAGCTTTTCCCACGCATTGACTCATCAACAACTAAATTTCGTTGAATAGTGGCAATAATCATGGCTTTATACTTATCAACTTCTGACAACACTTGCTTGTTACGTGTTTTAGAAAGTGAGTCTTGTTCAGCAGCCATTGCCTCTGCCATTTCACGTTCTTGGCGCGCTTTAGTATCAGCTTCTGCTTTACGTTTACGCTCAGCATCTTCTTTACGTTTACGTTCGTCATCAGCGCGTTGACGTTCTTCTTGAGCTTTTTTCGCAGCGGCTTCTTCTTGCTTACGTTTTTCAGCGGCTTTCTTAGCTGCGTCCTCAGAAGCTTTTTGCTCTTGTTCTTTTTGCTTGCGTACTACTTCAGCTTTATCTGCTCGCTCTTTTTCTAGCACTTGCTTTGCTTGAGCGGCTTTAGCGGCGTCATTAGCCTTTTGAGTTTCCTGCTCTTTTTGTTTACGCTGGATCTCTAAAGTTTTAATTTTTTCTTGTTCACGTTCACGCTCACGGCGAGCTTCTGATGCTTTACGTTCTAGTTCTGCTTGACGGGCTTTTTCTTGCTGGGCCACATCTTGCTTTTGTTTCTTTAATTGCTCAACTCTGTCATTCACTTTCTGTTGATCAATTACAATTGCTTGTACAGCAGGTGCACTTGCTGCTGCCGTTTGCATTTGCTTGGGCTTATCATCAAAACTAATGCCTAAAGCAAGAATGACGATAAATCCAATATGAATACCAGCAGAAATAGAAACTGGTACGGTTAAATCTGAATTTCCAGCCACCTATTTCTCCTTTGGTGAATCGGTCATTAGCCCTACGGCAGGCACACCAGCACCTTGCAAGCTAATCATTAATTGAATAACGCTTTCATAAGGTATCGTGCGGTCCGCTTTTACAACCACTGGCCTTAACGGTTCAAGTTGGATTAATGCTCCAACTTCAGTTGATACTTGCTCTAAGTCCATAACTTCAGAGTTAGAACTACTGCCGATATTCAAAAAATATTGTCCCTCTGCATCAATCGATGCAACGATAGGAGGCTTACTATCAGGTGGCAACGACTCCGCATTACCTTGAGGCAATTCTACTTTGACTCCTTGCGATACAATAGGCGCTGTCACCATAAAAATAATCAACAACACCAACATCACGTCGATGTAAGGTACCACGTTGATTTCTGCAACTGGACGACGACGTTTACGCTGATACATTAAACAGCTTCCTTCTCGCTATACGCTTGACGTTGCAATATGTTGGAGAATTCTTCCATAAAGTTAGCATAACTCATTTCAATTTTATCAACTTGCGTTGTAAAACGGTTATAACCAATAACGGCAGGTATTGCAGCAAACAAGCCCATTGCAGTTGCAATCAATGCTTCTGCAATACCAGGTGCAACCATTGCCAATGTGGCATTTTCTACCGCGCCCAGTGCAATAAAGGAATTCATAATTCCCCATACCGTACCAAACAAGCCAATGTATGGACTGGTTGAACCAATCGTTGCCAATAACGGTAAATGGTTTTCAAGTTTCTCCATTTCGCGCGACAAACTCACTCGCATTGCTCGAGACGTTCCATCCATAACCGCTTCAGGAGCTTTACTGTTTACTTTGCTCAAACGAGTATATTCTTTGAAACCAGCCACAAACATCGATTCTAAACCAGAGATAGCACTACCACGCGCAATTAATTCTTTGTAAAGACGATTTAAATCAACACCAGACCAAAACGTTTCTTCAAAACGTAATGACTTAACTCTTGCAGAGCCTAATAATTTGTTGCGTTGAATGATCACTGCCCATGAGGCAATCGATAATGCCAACAAGGTCAGCATAACTAACTTTACCAACACACTGGCTTCTAAAAACAAACCAATAAATGAAATTTCAGCGTGCACTGTCAAACTCCTGAACAATATTTAGGGGAATAGCACGGGGACGCATACGTGATAAAGATATACACGCGACAACAACAGTCGCTTCACAATAGCAATCACCTTGATGATCAACTAGGCGCTGGTGAAATACCAACGACACTTTTTTTAATTCTATAACCTTGGATTCAACCACGAAATCCTGTTCAAATTTTGCAGCTTTACGAAAATCTAATTCTGCATGTTTGACGACAAAAGCAATATCTTCTGCCAACAGTTCAGCTTGGCGAACACCCATTGCTTTTAACCATTGCGTTCGGGCTCGTTCAAAAAATTTTAAGTAATTCGAATGGTACACAACACCGCCGGCATCGGTATCTTCGTAATAGATTGAAATAGGCCAAACAAACATAATCTGAACATCAATTTTTAGGTTGTAAAAGTTGGCTTACTATACCGAGTACCAACACGCTTGTGAATATTGTACCGAGGGAAAAGCAGACTTTATTTTGCTCAAAATGCGCTAAAACACACTAAAAACCTCAGGAACTGTAAGAGATGAAGCTTTATTAATGTGTTTACCCAAAAATTTAACAATTTATTAAACAAAACATGTCATATAAATAGAATTGTTCCTGGTAACAACAGCCTACTTTTACGGCCTAAAACTCACAAAAAGACAATAATCAGGTAAAAGTAAACTGCGAATCCCCCTTACCATCGCACACTTTGCAAAATGTAAACGTGAATAAATGTTAAGCCGGTAAAATTCAGCAACCTCTTTTTAGCAAATACATTATCAATTGTTAAGTTAATAGCATTATCTTACTCGTCTTGATGACCATATGCTGTGTGTTAAACATCAAGAAGAGATAACCGTAAAATCCCACCTTAAATATGGATAGAATAATCATATCCATAGTGGTGTAGAGTAATATTTAACATATTAAAAGGAGTAAGCTGACTTTACAGCATGACGGGATATATACTATTTGTTAAATATTATTGTTGCCTAATTAACTAATCCGAATAGTTATGCATAAAATATAAGTAATAACCTAATAAAGCGCTATATAAGACGATTAGAGTATAAATAACATATCACCACAGCCACAAAGCATTAGTTTTACTAATGCTAACGCTTAATTTTTCTAGTTTGTCAGATTAGTGTATACATTCTATTATTGCCTCGTTTTCAGGACACATCTGATTCAGATGTTGAAAACCAAGAACTCCAAACTGATGTAACCCAATACCTCAGTTATCCCTAGTTCTTATGCTTGACTTCCTTCCTTAAATTTGTTGATTGCAAATTATTTAGCCCACTTGGATTAAGTGGGTTTTTTTTACCTTTTTTTTAGCATCTTTATAAACCCAAATGAGAAGCGTTGCGAAAAAAATTGTAAATTCGAGCGCTACTGATAGGTTGAACCCTTTCAAATGATCACCACGCAAAATACCCTTACATGTTTTATTGATTAGGCTCTTAAAGGAACGATGGTTCATTTATAAAAGAGTATTGTCGATTTGGCTCAATTTAGTGTTACGAATGTTGAATAAATGCCGAGTAAAGCAGACTGATAAACACAGGGAGACTTTGGCTGTCGTATCAATACTATTTATTAGAAAAATAGCTGACTCAAGTTACTAGCAACATCGTGACTCAAGTAAATTGATATCTCAATCATATCCAGTAATAAGGACTACTGCCCATGGCTGAGCAGTGAGTGATACATGAATGGGTTTATATAGGCTTGGTTATTTTAATCACGACTCTGCGGTTCATCTTACGTTCTTCTGCAAGATCATTGCCTGTTACATGGCGTTTTTCACCATGACCCGATGTATGAATCCGATCCTTAGGAATACCACTAGCAATGAGAATATCTTTCACTGAGTCCGCACGTTTATCTGACACCTTTTGGTTAACCGAGCGTCCACCGTAACTGTCGGTGTAAGCATCAATCAGTACAAGCTCGACTTCAGGGTCATAAGACAAATAACGCTGTATTTTCTGTAATTGTTGGGTAGAAAAACGAGTCAGCTCTACCCCACCTTCTTGGTAATTTAACACTGTAAAAGCAATATCATCAAAACTGTAAGGCAGTAAATTAGCCAAGCAGGCGCGAAATTCACGGTATTTACCGCCAAAATTAGCTGACGACAATCCCACGGCAATTTTAGCGTTTTGATTATACCAATCCGCATAATAAAACGTGGGCTCCATTCCTTGACTCAACTCATTCAACATCGACCAAGCGGCTTTTTTGGGTACTTCACCATTAAATTGCTTATTGTAAGTCAGTTGAGTGATTTCTTTAGAATTGTGTCCAGGACGCCAACTAGGGGCTCGACTAATTAATGTCGCGTTGGTCACCGAATCAGGTTTTAACCACATATCTAACGTAAAATGTAAATTTAGCTCTTTACCGGCATTACTGGTAAACACAGCACGCCCATAGTCAGGAATATCATGTTCAAGACGGCATTCTATCGGATTGTTCTCACCGATACGCCATGCTGAGTTTTCCAGTGACGCAACGTAGTGCCTCAAATCGGCATTAGCCGTTGAGCAAAGACACAAACTTGTGAGGACCATCAGTTTTCGCCACATAAAACCACCCTTTATACCCGATTACATTTGTTCTATCGGCCATAAAGTCAGTTCCTTTAGTAAACAATCATGTTTAATCGATGATAAAAACCACAATCAAACATGACACTGCGCTTGAGTTTGCGCATAATACTCGGCTTATATCATTTGCACCGATGAATGATAGCTATTGAGGATAAAAACTGTAATGACTGATATTTGCGACGCTAATAAGTTTAAACACCGATTTCGTGGTTATTTCCCTGTTGTTATCGATGTCGAAACTGCTGGGTTTAATGCTAATACCGATGCGTTGCTTGAAATTGCCGTCAGCTTACTAAAAATGAATAGTGATGGGATCATTGTACTTGATAGAACCCTTCATTTTCATATTGAGCCTTTTGAAGGCGCGAACTTAGAGCCTGCAGCTTTAGCTTTTAATGGTATAGACCCCACTAATCCACTTCGTGGTGCAGTAGACGAAAAAGTCGCTTTTTTAGAGATTTTTAAAGAAGTAAAAAAAGCCCAAAAAGCAGCAGATTGTCATCGCAGTATCATTGTCGCGCACAATGCCGCTTTTGATTTAGGTTTTGTTAACAAGGCTATTGAACGAAATGGTTTAAAACGTTCTCCTTTTCATCCTTTTGCTAGCTTTGATACCGCGACACTTGCAGGCCTGGCTATTGGACACACAGTATTAGCTAAAGCCTGTAAAATGGCAGGGATCGATTTCGACAACAATGAAGCCCATTCAGCATTATATGATACCGAACGTACCGCCGAACTATTTTGCCTTATAGTCAATCGATGGAAAGCATTGGGTGGTTGGCCATTAGCGGCTGTGGAAGATGATACCGACTCAGCAAGCGAATAATGAATACTCAGCCCTTTGATCTCATGCCAGCCATCTACACTCAGCTAGTGCGATAACAAAGTATTAATTTTATCCAATAAAAAAGCTGCCGAAGCAGCTTTTTTATTATCTCTGACTTGCTAGATTATAGCTTGTCAGAATTATCTTTTAGATATGCAGCAACACCTTCAGTGCTTGCAGTCATACCTTTTTCGCCTTTTGACCAGCCCGCTGGACAAACTTCACCGTGCTCTTCATGGAACTGAAGTGCGTCAATCATACGGATCATTTCATCAACGTTACGGCCTAGTGGTAAATCGTTAACCACTTGGTGACGAACTTGGCCTTCTTTGTCTACTAAGAAAGAACCACGGAAAGCCACACCAGCTTCTGGATGCTCTACGTCGTATGCTTTACAAATTTCGTGCTTAACATCAGCAACTAGAGTGTACTTAACTTGGCCAATACCACCCTTGTCTACTGGAGTGTTACGCCATGCGTTATGAGTAAACTGTGAATCAATAGAAACACCAATCACTTCAACACCACGTTTAGTGAACTCTTCCATACGGTGATCAAAAGCAATTAGCTCTGATGGGCATACAAAAGTAAAATCGAGTGGGTAGAAGAAAATAACTGCAGGCTTACCTTTAATTGCGGTAGCAAGGTTAAATGTGTCAACAATTTCACCAGAACCAAGAACGGCTGCTGCGGTAAAATCTGGGGCTGGACGGCCTACTAATACGCTCATTATCTATCTCCATTTAATGGCTTAAACACTCAACAACGGTATATGCGTATCGCAAAATGATGATCCACCAAGCAATTACCCATACCGTTGGGACTTATATCAGTCGTATACCATACATCTAAATTAACGGACTTATAAGTCATTTCAGATGAAAGTTGGTTTACTTGCTGAAAAATAAAACATGATGACCCATTAAATAATAAGTTTCAAATATGACAAAATGATTTGATAACAAGATTTCACTCATCACTATCAACAACCATATGTTAAACAGCAAATAATTCTGAGCTAACTATCAGCAAAAAATACCTAAAAAAGCGATATGCGCTGGACAAATAGACACTAGACAGTCAAGAATAGCGGCCTCACTTACTTTTAAGAAAAATGATTATGAATGCGGTTGTTATCGCGGTTTGCTTAATGCTGTTTTTAAGCTTTATTCGAATTAACGTTGTGGTCTCACTAACCATCAGTGCTGTTGTCGCCGGTTTAGTCGGTGGATTAGATATTCATCAAACAATTGCAGCCTTTAATGATGGCCTAGGCGGCGGCGCTCAAATAGCCCTAAGCTACGCATTGCTTGGTGCATTTGCAGCAGCTTTGTCACATTCAGGCTTAACAACATTGATTTCTCATTCAATTATAAAGAAACTCGGTAAAGAACCTAATAGTAGTAATACTCAAGTTGTACGTTGGTTGTTATTGGTCACAATATTATTGATGGCGGTTTCATCACAAAATATTTTGCCTATTCACATCGCTTTCATACCCATTCTTATTCCACCATTACTACATGTCATTTCAAAGCTACATATCGACCGCCGTCTTATAGCCTGTATTCTCACATTTGGCTTGGTCACCACGTACATGATTTTACCCATCGGTTTTGGCGGTATTTTCCTCAATGATATCCTGTTGGCAAATTTAAATACAAATGGGCTAAATGCAATTCGTGAACAAATTCCTAACGCAATGCTATTACCTGCTATGGGCATGGTTGTAGGTTTACTCACCGCAATATTTATTAGTTACCGCAAACCTAGACAATATATGATTGAAGAACCAGTGGTAAGCGACAATATTGAAACCACGATAAGTCGAAAAAGCCTAGTGATATCACTCTCAGCAATAGTGGTCACTTTAATTGTTCAATTACAAACTGATTCGATGATATTTGGTGCATTAAGTGGATTTATTATCTTTCGTTTTTCTGGAATCATTAAACACGAAGTAAGCAAAGACCTGTTTAATCAAGGTGTGCACATGATGGCCAGCATCGGCTTTATTATGATTGCAGCAGCAGGCTTTGCTGCAGTAGTTAAATCTACCGGGGAAGTTGGCACACTAGTGACCTCTCTAGGTGACATCATTGGTGACAACAAAGCGTTAGCCGCATTACTGATGCTTATTGTTGGATTATTGATCACCATGGGAATTGGCTCTTCGTTCTCAACCATTCCCATTATTGCCACTATTTACGTGCCTTTAGCGCTCAGTTTTGGTTTTTCTGTCGCTGCAACAATTGCGCTAGTGGGTACCGCTGCAGCGCTTGGTGACGCGGGTTCGCCAGCATCAGATTCGACACTAGGTCCCACAGCGGGTCTTAATGCCGATGGGCAACATGATCATATTCGCGACAGCGTGATCCCAACGTTTATTCACTATAATATTCCACTGCTTGTTTTTGGTTGGATTGCTGCGATGGTGCTTTAACATTCAACAGATAGCTACGGCTTATCAAGATAAAAAATAAAAACGGGAGCCTCACTAAAGGCTCCCGTTTTTATGGTCTCGTACATGATATTAATCATATCGAGCCTGGGTATCTATAATCTCGGATAACGAACTATTTGGTACCGAATATCTTATCGCCCGCATCACCTAAACCTGGCAAGATATAACCTTGCTCGTTTAAGCAATCATCAATCGCAGCGGTATACAATTCAATATCAGGATGCGCGAGTTCAAGTGCTTTAATGCCTTCTGGCGCAGCAACCAAAACCAACGCTTTAATTGAAGTACAACCACGTTTTTTCAGCAGGTCGATAGTCGCAATCATTGAACCGCCAGTCGCTAACATTGGGTCAACCACTAAAGCAATACGCTCTTCAACATTACTGACTATTTTTTCAAAGTAAGGTATAGGTTGTAGTGTTTCTTCATCACGATAAATACCCACTACAGAAATACGCGCACTAGGAAGATGCTCAAGAACGCCATCCATCATACCTAAACCCGCACGAAGAATAGGCACTACGGTCACTTTCTTACCTTTAAGTTGCTCAATAGTAACAGGGCCATTCCAACCTTCAATTGTCACCGTTTCAGTTTCAAAATCAGCGGTAGCTTCGTAGGTTAATAAACTGCCAACTTCAGTGGCAAGTTCACGAAATCGTTTGGTGCTGATATCAGCTTCACGCATCAAACCGACTTTATGACGTACCAGTGGATGCTTTACTTCAACGACTTTCATTTCTTTCTCCTAGATTTCTGACTATTTCAGGCAAATTTGACAAATGTTAGTCGATTTATCCTCTCTATAAAACATAAAGTTTCAAAATTGCAGTAAATCGTGACCTAAACCAATAAAAAATAGGCAATTCATCGTTTTCTTTATAGGATAAAGTAAAAACATGGCTTCCGACTAGCAGCACAAACTGGTAGAATATTGCCGCATAAAATTCCATAAAACGATGTACCCTAGAGGATCCTCCGTGACCACTCCTACCCCCCTAAGTTACAAAGACGCCGGCGTTGATATCGATGCAGGTAATGCGTTAGTAAACAACATTAAATCTGCGGTAAAACGCACTCGCCGTCCAGAAGTTATGGGCAATTTAGGTGGTTTTGGCGCATTATGCGAATTACCAACTAAATACAAACATCCAGTGCTTGTTTCGGGCACTGATGGTGTTGGCACTAAATTAAGATTAGCCATTGATTACAAAAAGCATGACACCGTCGGTGTTGATTTAGTTGCTATGTGTGTTAATGACCTGATTGTTTCTGGCGCTGAACCGCTTTTCTTCCTCGATTACTACGCGACTGGTAAGCTTGACGTTGAAACGGCAACCTCAGTTGTTAGCGGCATTGCAGAAGGTTGTTTCCAATCTGGTTGCGCATTAATCGGTGGCGAAACGGCTGAAATGCCGGGCATGTACGAAGGCGAAGATTACGACCTTGCCGGATTTTGTGTTGGTGTTGTTGAAAAAGCAGACATCATTGATGGTACCAAAGTCAAAGCCGGTGACTCACTCATAGCACTTGGTTCGAGTGGTCCTCATTCAAATGGTTACTCATTAATCCGTAAGGTATTAGAAGTCAGCAAAGCAGACCCTCAGCAAGATCTTGCTGGTAAGCCATTGATTGACCATTTATTAGAACCAACAAGAATATATGTTAAGCCTTTGTTGAAACTGATTGAACAATCAGACATTCACGCTATGGCGCACATTACCGGTGGTGGATTCTGGGAAAATATCCCACGAGTGCTTCCTGATGATTGTAAAGCTGTAATCAAGGGTGACTCTTGGCAATGGCCAGTGGTGTTCGATTGGATAATGACAAACGGTAACATAGCACAACACGAAATGTTCCTAACATTTAACTGTGGTGTGGGTATGGTTATTGCGCTGCCAACAGACAAAGTCGATGCTGCATTGGCATTATTAACAGCAGAAGGCGAAAATGCTTGGTTGATAGGTGAAATTGCTACGCGTCAAGGTGACGAAGAGCAAGTGGAGATCATCTAATGAGCCAAAGCTGTCGTGTTGTGGTACTGATTTCCGGTAATGGCAGTAATCTTCAAGCTATCATTGATGGCTGTGACGATAACCTAAAAGCTGACATTGTTGGTGTGATTAGTAACAAGCCGGATGCTTATGGGTTAATTCGCGCTCATCAAAGCGAGATTGATACCAGTTGCGTTATTCCTTATACCAATGAAGTACGCAGTGATTATGATGCGCGTTTATTGAAATCAATTGAAAAATACCAACCGGATCTGATTATTCTTGCAGGTTTTATGCGTATTTTGACAGATGATTTTGTAAGTCACTTCCTTGGAAAGATGATTAATATTCATCCATCATTATTACCTAAGTATACCGGGCTTCACACGCATCAACGGGCTATTGATGCCGGCGATAAAAAGCATGGCGCTAGTGTGCATTTTGTTATTCCAGAGCTCGATGCCGGACCGGTAATATTACAAGCTAAAGTCCCTATTTACCCTGAAGATAATGCTGAAGTATTAGCTGAGCGTGTTCATGAACAAGAACATGCCATTTATCCTCTTGTAGTAAAATGGTTCAGCTTAGGTCGTTTAGCGATGGCTGATGGTAAAGCTTACTTAGATGGCGAGTTAATTGGTCCATCTGGTTACGCACCAGATTAATATCGATTACTAAGTTACTATGTTACTATGTTAAAAACAAAAAACCTCGCTAATTCGCGAGGTTTTTTTATGCAATAAACATTGTCGATATACAGTGCTAACGTACCGGTAATGTCATGTCTGCAAACATTTCATCAATCAGTTGTTGATCACGAAGCGCGACCGCTTTTTCTACCACATCTCGGGTTAAATGCGGTGCAAAATGTCGCATAAAGTCATACATGTAACTGCGTAAAAAGCTACCACGTCTAAAACCAATTTTGGTTGTACTATGAGCAAACAAATGACTCGCATCAATCGCGACTAGATCTTTATCTACTGCTGGATCGATAGCCATAGAAGCAATAACCCCTACCCCTAACCCTAAACGTACGTATGTTTTAAGTACATCAGCACTGGTTGCACTAAACACCACCCGAGGATCAAGATCCGCACGCTTAAAAGACTTTTCAATTTCAGAGGCTTTATCAAAACCAAACACATAAGTCACCAGCGGAAATTTGGCTAAATCTTCAATACTAATTTTTGTCGATTGAGTCGCGAATGGATGGTCACGAGTCACAACAATTGAGCGATTCCAATGATAACAAGGCAGCATAATTAAATCGGTATACAAGTGCATTGCTTCAGTAGCAATGGCAAAATCAGCATCACCTCTAGCCGCTTGTTCACTAATTTGTGACGGCGTACCTTGATGCATATGCAAATTAACTTTCGGATATCGTTTAATAAACTCTTTAATAATTTGTGGCAGAGCATATCGAGCCTGAGTATCGGTGGTGGTAATATTTAAATCACCCTGATTAGGCTGAGTATATTCTTCAGATACCTTTTTAATGCTATCGACCTTGCCAAGTATATCATTTGCAATATCAATAACTTGCTGACCTGCTGGAGTCACGTGAGTCAAGTGCTTACCACTTCGACCAAATATTTGAATACCTAATTCATCTTCTAGCATTCTAACTTGCTTACTAATGCCGGGTTGTGAGGTATAGAGGTTCTCAGCCGTTGATGACACATTTAGGTTGTGTTTAACAACCTCTGCAATATATCTAAGTTGTTGCAGCTTCATGGTTTTATCCTTTATTTAACCAGCACTCATCAGCAAAATATGCAAATAAGAACAAATCGATCGATGTTTCACATGGCAAGAACAGTTGTTCAACTATAATAAAACGTTATATGACAATTGAAATGTAATATAAATAGGAATAACGAGCAAGTAAAAATCACCTGCAATTTAATTGACTTAGCTTTTGATAAACATCCTTACTCAAATGTTTAATGATTTATCAACAAAACGACTTATTATTCAACGACAGCCGCGATAACATACGCTAAGATATAGAATCATTTTGATGCAGTTTTATTGCAATAATTTATTCCAGCATCAAAATAACTTTTAGCCATTGTCGTTTGGCTATATTTACCATGAGATATGAAAGATAAAATGGAACCTTTATGTCCTTAATTTTGGTATTAATTCTTATTGGTGCACTCTTATTGCTGATTATCGGCTTTAGTATTGTCCAACAACAAAAAGAGCGTGCTGAAGCTGAACGTCGAGTAGAAGTATCTCGCCAACGCGCCATTATAGATGAAACCGATGCAGTATTATCCAACACAGGTATGACCCCGTCTTCTAGCCACATTATGTTAGTACTCTATCGCCGCATTCAAGATGCTTTAGAACAATCTGTTATCCATGCATCAGGCCAATTAAAATCGGATTATGAGCGTCGCCTAGCTGACATTAAAATGCAAATAGCCACAGTATCGAATTCACCAAGCCAAGTCCCTGCAATTGAGAATTTTCGTTTACCTGATAATGATAGACAAGTTTTAGAATTAGTAAAAACACTGAAGAAACTTAAAGCTATTTTACGTGCAGAACATAATAAGGGAAAAGTTGATCCGTCTATTTTTGCTGAAGAAGAAATGCGTATCGACAATCTGCAATTAAGGATTAATGTTGATTCTATGATTAGCCGCGCTCGTGCAGCATGCTTTATGAAGCAGTACGGTTCCAGTAAACAAATGGTCACAAAAGCATTAAACACGTTGCACACTATTAAAGCGCAAACGCCAAATGATCCTTTTATTGCTCGTAAAGTCGATGAAGCTAAGCAGTTACTCGATGAAATAATGGGCGCTCAAAAACACAGTGAACCGAGTGCTCCAAAACCGAAAAAAGAAGGCGATGATCTTGATATGCTGTTTCAACCGAAAAAGAAATGGTAATTATCTTTATCTTCGCTAACTAAAAAACCAAGTCTCCTTAGGAGCCTTGGTTTTTTTATACGCTAAATCTATTTAATATAAAAACTGCGTTATTTTTTAACCACACATAAAAAATGCAGTAATACAGTGAGTTAGTAAAATAACTTACGTTCGTCAACACAGTTGTCCACAGAATCTGTGGATAACTGTGTGAGACATTCCTTATCACTATGTTTATTAGCAATAATAAATCGGTACGAACAAACACTCTCTATCGTTGTTTCTATACAAGTCTTGTGCGTTGATACAATTAACTTATGACATGTCATTTTGATTACGTCAAGCCATTAACTACAAAAGTATCCTCATTTGTAGTTAATCGAACAAATAATAGCTTATCAGTAAACTGAAATGAACCATTGATACTTTCAATATATTACAAAATATGAGCATATAAGGCTTTACGCTACAATTATTGATAATGATATTATTTAAATCGAGCCTATCCTTGTAAGCTATAGCATAAATCGAGATACTAGATAAAAATTATAATATCAGCAGTAAAAAAGCCTTATGTTAAAAATGACTTCCATTAAAATATTCTCTGTATTTCTACTGTTCATTCTCACTGCTTGCGGACAATCAGATGAATTTGGTCAACCTCAACTCACACCAGAACAAGTTTCTTTGGGTTTCTTCGAAGCTATTTATGTCGATCGTGATGTAGAGAAAGCTAAAAAGTTTGTCGCACCTGATATACAGGATGTTATGGATCATTATCATATAGCATCAGCGGTGCAACGACACGTATTAGGCTTATCCATGAAGCAAGTGACGATGTCTATTGATGAAATTGATATCGATTTTTTCCGAAAATTTACCGATGACGTGACTGTAATCGTTAAAATGCAAGGATTAAAAGGTGGAAGACAATGGATTGATGATCGAACCATTCGTCTGCATAAACAAGGCAATACCTGGATTATTGTTGAGATACTACCCGAAAAAGGTCGTATTGAAGGTTAGTATTGAGTCAAAACAGATTACCAAAATTAGCTAATTTTAGTGTTTAATCATGATGGGAGATCAAAAACAATTATCGTTCATTTCAGATACTCACCACTATGCGATATGTTTAAGCATTATAAATAATTGATAAAATAAACAATGAGCAATAACCAATAAAAATAGCAGCCTAGGCTGCTATTTTTATTTTTTGTCGGAGTATTTAATGCATCAACTGAGTTGCCAAAGCATTAATAAGCTCGTTCAATCGTCTTATTCTTCGTTAGAAGGTAAAGACTCTAACACGTCATCTTTCACTTGATAGTAAGCGTTTTCGTATTCATGAACTTCCATAATAACTCCAATCTTTTAGGTCGTTTTGTAGGTGTAGGCCTGTCTTTTTATAAACAACAACACGATATTGAATCCTTAATACTGACGACATCGTGTTAATGCTGGGGGGATGACATTTGCCTTACAGAGAGAAGAGTACCAATCACTTTCTTCTTGGCGCTAAGTATATCAATAGTCAGATCACTTTCAAACCACAATTACGAAAAACTTTCAGTTCTGTTTTGCGGATAGTCTAAATGTGTCTTTAAATTGAGATTTTACACTAAAAACAGAAAGTCTTTCAGAAATTACAACATACTCGACGTGACAACGTACTAGCGCATTGCGATACAAGTCGACGGTTCCATTGCTGCTGTTAAGGCTAAATACCTATTACTATGCCCCTATAACGGCAACTCAAACTCTATAGTTCTGATTATTTATTGAAAGAATAATGCCCTTAAAAGATGAGGCCACAACATAATGAAATACTGGAGTGCCTCACTCAAAAATAATGCCCTGCACTCAGCCTGCACTATCAAAGCATTTAACGAATATGGCTAAGCTTTTGGTTTTGAATTAATAGTTAAGAAATGACAGATCTTACAGACATCACTAGAAAATGAATCAATTTGGGATAATAAAAAACCGACATCACCTAAGTGATATCGGTTTTATTCGCATCGTCATGCGATGGAGCAACGCATCAAGGTTACACTTGGCTGATGGAATTCAATACTCGCTTTTCTGAAATAGGATAAGCGGTACCTAATACCTGAGCAAAACAAGATACCCGGTACTCTTCTATCATCCAGCGAGCTTCAATGAGTGCCTCTGGGACCGGTTGTGAACGTGGCACTTTGGCTAATTGAGCCGTTAACGCCTCTTGTACTTTTGCAATACTGTGCATGTGTAATCGATCACGTGTTGGGTCAACAGGTAGCTTATCGAGTCTATTTTCAATGGCTTTTAAATAACGAACAACATCCGTTAATCGTTGCCAGCCACAGTCTTCGACAAATCCTTTATACACAAGGCTATCAAGCTGAGTTTGAATATCACTCATTGCAAATGCAATATCTAAGCTAATTTTGCCCTTTAGACGTTTTTTAATACGTTGATAAATTGTCAAAATTTGCTCTACATTGAGCGCAATGCTCTCTGCTGTTGGGTTAAGCTCTTGGCGAACCCACTCTTTTGCTTGCTCGAACTGCTGCTCATTGCGAATGTCTAGTTGCTTTTGATCTAACAACTGCTGTACCGCTGCATTAATAATATCTTCGATTAATATCTGCACTTGTCCAAATGGATTAAAGTACATTGCTAGCTTTGCTTTATTAGGCAAAGCTTGTTGCAAATGTTTCACTGGCGAAGGAATGTTTATCAACAGTAATCGGCGTAAGCCTACTCGATGATGACGCTTTGCTTCATGTTCATCATCAAATAACTTAATCGCCACATCGGTTTTATTATCAATCAATGCCGGATATGCTTTAACTTCGTAATTACCTTTGCGCTGCTGATATTGAGCGGGTAAATCACCAAATGACCATGTGGTTATTGCCTCTTGCTCAATGCCTTTGTCAGCTACTTTACGTATTGCTTTAGCCACAACACCTTGCAGTTGGCCTTTTAATAGCTCTAAATCACGACCTTGGGCAACTAAACGACCATGGTCATCCTCAATCTTAAAGTTCATCTTAAGATGTTCTGTCAGTTGAGTTACATCAAAGTCGTCAGCAGAAATGCGTACACCGCTCATGCGCAGTAACTGTTTACACATGGTATCAAGCATCGATAACTCAAACGGCTTCATCGCTTGGTAACATGCCCGAGCATAATCTGGAGCAGGCACAAAATTACGACGCAAATTTTTAGGCAAAGATTTAATCAGTGCAATCAACTTTTCTTGTCGTAACCCAGGCACTAGCCAATCAAAGTCACTGTCATCAATTTGATTAATCAGTGCAACAGGAATATGCACTGACACGCCGTCATCAATACTACCCGGTTCAAAATGATAACTGACAGTCAAGCCGAGATTACCTTTATGCCATATTTCTGGAAAATCGAGCGCAGATATATGGTCGGCACTACGCTGCATTAATAAGGCTTGGCTGTAATCGAGCAAGTCTGGCGTTTGTTGACGCGCTTTTTTCCACCAGGCAAAAAATAGTGGCCCATTATAAATGCCAACGGGTATTAGTGGTTCGTAAAAATCCACCAACACTTGCTCATCGACCAAAATATCTCGCCGGCGAGATTTATGTTCTAGCGACTCTATGTCATTAAGCAATTTTTGATTATTAACAAAAAACGTTTCTTTCGTCTGTAACTGCCCTTCGGCTAAAGCACTACGCACAAAAATCTCTCGAGCTTCTATAGGGTCAATCGGCCCATATTGTACTCGACGGCGATTGACTATGGTCAAGCCATAAAGAACTTGGTTCTCAAGTGCTATAACGCTTGCCGCTTTGGCTTCAAAATGCGGTTCTAGATAATTCTTTTTCACTAAATGTGAGGCGAGTGATTCTAACCATTCAGGGTCTATTTTGGCACAACAACGCGCAAATAAACGTGAGGTTTCAGTCAGCTCAGCAGCCATTATCCACTTAGGACCTTTTTTCGCTAAAGGCGATCCTGGAAACACAAAGAATTTACGGTTACGCGCCCCTAGATACTCGTTGTTCTCGCCTTTAAAACCAACATGGCTTAACAAACCTGATAATAATGCTCGATGTAACTGTTCATAACTGGCTGCACTGTCATTGATACGCCATTTCAATTCATGAACAGCTTGTTTCACTTGAGTGTATAAATCTTGCCATTCACGTACGCGTAAATAGGCGAGATATTCGTCACGACATTGTTTTCTAAACTGACTGGCTGATAGCTCATGCTTTTGATCTTTTACGTGATCCCATAACTTCACCCAACTGGCAAAGTCTGAATCTTTATCAGCATAACGGCGATGACACTCGTCTGCTGCTTGTTTCTTTTCTGCGGGACGTTCACGCGGATCTTGAATCGACAAACCTGCAGTAATCACTAATGCTTCGTGTAAACAACCCAATTTGTTCGCTTCAATGACCATTCGGGCTAAACGCGGATCGAGTGGGATTTTAGCTAAATCTTTGCCTAATGGCGTTAACACTAGGTCATTACCAGACTTTTTAACCGCTTGTAATTCTTCAAGCAATAAAAAACCGTCTCGAATGTGTTTTTGATCCGGTGGTTGAATAAATGGAAATCCGCCAATGTCACCTAATCCAATCGCCAACATGTGCAAAATCACTGAAGCAAGATTGGTTCGTAATATTTCAGGATCAGTAAATTCAGGGCGCTGAATAAAATCCATTTCATCGTAAAGTCGAATACAAATACCTGGGCCTACACGACCACAACGTCCTTGACGTTGATTGGCGCTGGCTTGCGATATGGGTTCTATCGGTAAACGTTGTACTTTCGTACGGTAACTATAACGGCTTATGCGTGCGGTACCAGGGTCGATAACATAACGGATCCCAGGCACGGTTAATGACGTTTCGGCAACGTTGGTGGCTAATACGATACGGCGGCCAATGTGGCTTTTAAAGACTTTAGATTGTTCACCGTAAGAAAGGCGCGCATATAGTGGTAAAACTTCAGTATCGCGATATTGCTGTTTATTGAGTAAATCAGCGGTATCGCGAATTTCACGCTCACCATTCATAAATATCAATATGTCGCCAGGACCCGCGGCCATTAACTCGTCTACGGCGGCAAAAATGCCATCGCTGACATCTAAATCAGCATCAGTGTCGCGCACTAAAGGACGATAACGCGTTTCAACTTCAAAAGTACGCCCAGACACTTCAATAACAGGTGCATTATTAAAGTGTTTTGAAAAACGATCTACATCTATGGTAGCCGAAGTAATAATGACTTTTAAGTCAGGACGTTTTTTTAGTACCTGCTTCAGATATCCCAATATAAAATCAATGTTTAAGCTGCGTTCATGCGCTTCATCAATAATAATCGCATCGTACTGGTTTAAAAATCGGTCCGAGGTGAGTTCGGCGAGCAAAATGCCATCGGTCATCAGTTTAATATAACTGTTGTCACTCATGGCATCAGCAAAACGAACTTTAAAGCCAACAACTTCACCTAATGGGCTGTTAAGTTCATCAGCAATACGATTCGCGACACTTCGTGCAGCAAGACGACGAGGTTGGGTATGGCCAATTAAGCCTCGAGTTCCTAACCCCAATTCAAGACAGATTTTAGGTAACTGGGTTGTTTTACCAGATCCTGTCTCCCCCGCCACAATCACCACTTGATTATTGGCAATAGCAGAAGCAATATCGTCACGTTTTTGCGACACAGGAAGTTCATCTGGATAACTAATAATAGGTCTAGACTGCAAGCGCTGCTGCGCTTTTTGATAGGCTTGCTGCGCAGCTTCCGTTAACTGCGCTAACGTTTGGGATTTTTTTTCAGACTCGGCTTCTTTATTGACACGATACAAACGACGACGAATTTTAGCAGCATCGGTTTGATAACAAAGATTGAGATACGCCTTAGATAGCGGGTGAAGGTCCGAATTCAAATCTGATTCCCTTGCTTACATCAAAAAAAGCGATCCTAGCAAGGAAAACAGCAGAATGGTATTGATTTTAACGATTGTTAAGCTGGAGATAAGTAACACTGTTGCATATAAATATTCATCGCCTTAAGCACATTGGTCCGATTAATGGTTCCAATGACTTTTCCGGCACTCAATACAGGATAAATTTTTGGTTTAGAGCCTAACATTTGTTCAGCTAATTCCAATATACTTTCATCGGGAGTAACTGATAATACAGGGCTTTTCATACAATCTGCCACTGTGCTGGTCATATCACAGTGGTAGCTACTTTTTAACATCACTGACAAGCAATCTTGTTGGGATAAGAACCCCACTAACTTTCCAACACTATCCACAACTGGCGCGCCGCTCTTATTACTTTCGAGTAGTTTCTCAACCGCTATTGCCAGTGACATATCTGCGGTTAACAGTATCGGACGTCTATCCATGTGATCTTTAATTTTGATTGAATCCATATTGCCCCCTAAATGCACGCTAATTGACTACGTGCTTAATAAATCTCGTCAATCAATTCAAAATGAATCAACATTCAAGTACTGACTTAATTTAAGTTTAGTCAATAATGGCTCAGTGGATAGAAAATAAAACCGATTGTTTTAATCGGTCTTTATCATCACAGCTAGGACTTACTTGTCACGCCAGATCATGACTGTGGCAGCTTGGCCTTGGCTTCGAGTTGCACGATACATACCTTCGGTATTAAATGGCGTTGCGATATTGCCACGCTGATCAATTGCTATCACGCCTCCAGTTCCACCAGCTGATATTAAACGTTGATTAATGACTTCATCAGCCGCTTGAATAATCGATACTTGTTGGTATTTAACTCTAGCGCATATGTCACCCGCCACTTGATAACGGATAAAATACTCACCGTGCCCTGTTGCAGATACCGCACAGACACCATTTTCAGCATACGTTCCGGCGCCAATGACCGGAGAATCACCAATACGGCCAAAACGTTTTGCTGTCATGCCGCCAGTTGATGTCCCTGCAGCAAGGTTACCTTGCTTATCAAGTGCAACAGCACCCACGGTGCCGTATTTATAATTGGCTTTTAACTGTTCTACTGACGCCTGATAATCTCCGCCATTATTTTGCTCGGCTTCAATGATACTCGCCTTAGCATCAAGCAACTGTGCATAACGATGTGGGGTATCAAAATGACTGTTAGGCACTAAACTAAATTGTTGTGTTAGCGCAAATTCTTCCGCCCCTTGTCCATAAAGCATCACATGGGGTGATTTTTCCATCACCTTTCTTGCTAAATCAATCGGGTTTTTAATATGTTTAACCCCAGCAACGGCACCTGCATTCATAGTGTTACCGTCCATGACGGAGGCATCAAGTTCATGGCCACCATCAAAAGTATAAACAGCGCCAACCCCAGCATTAAATAATGGGCTATTTTCTAACACATTTATCGCAGCTTGAACCGCATCGAGGCTGTCACCACCCTTATCTAACACTTTATATCCGGCATCAACTGCCTGTTTAAGTTTGTCGCGAATGGCTTTCTCTTGCTCAGGGCTTAGACTGGCTGCTGAAATAGTGCCGGCGCCACCATGGATTGCTATAGCAAAAGGTGTATCGTCTTTAGCAAAACTGCTATTGGACGTTAAGCTTAAACATAGCGCAATCGTTAAATATAATTTATTCATGTTAGAAAAATCCTTGAAGGTGGTTTATCTTTGTAACCATTTCTGTTTGTAATTTCAATCATATCCTTGCGACTTTTATACTTTGTAGCGACAATGGTCATCATCATCAATTTTGGAAAAGTTAGCTTAACTTGTCGACAAAACGCCTTAAAATTAGCCAATTTCTATTGCTTTCGTTGACATTACTGATGTCAGGCTTGGTGCTGGCCGACGAAAATTGGTTAACGATTAACGTTACCGGCGTGCCGAAAAAAATTGAAAAGAACATTTTTGCTCATTTAGGCACACTGCCAGATAACGATGTTCAGCGGCGAGCATTTTTATTTACCGTTGACGATAACACCCATGATGCCCTTGAATCCATGGGCTACTACCATGCAATTTTAGATATTGATGTCAAAGAGAATGATAAAGGCCCTTGGGAGTTAAGCCTCAATATAACCCCAGGCGAACCGGTCATTATTCAATGGGTGGATATTAATTTTCAAGGTGACATGCTCCAAGATAATACTTTTTCGCTGTGGCTTAATAGCTTGAAAATAAAACCTGGTGATACCTTAAACCACGGTGTATATGATTCGATAAAATCACAGTTGATCACGTTAGCGCTGGCAAGAGGATATTTTGATGGTCAATACACCAAATCAGAAATCAACATTAATCGTGACTTAAATACCGCCCAAATTAACCTACAGTTTAATTCTGGTAAACGCTATTTATTTGGTGATGTTCACTTTGAAGGCAGTACTCTCAATGATGACGTTGTTGAATCATTGATTCCTTTTGATGCTGATGCGCCTTACGCCACACAGCTATTAACTGAGTTTAATCGCAATTTATTAGATACTGGTTATTTTAGTAATATCAAAGTATTGCCACAACTAAACAAAATAGATACTGGGGTAGTTCCGATTAAAGTTGAGCTAAGCCCTCGACCTAGCCATCTTATTGAAGTGGGTTTAGGTGCTGATATAGGTAATAGTACAGAAAACAGTGTTGATCCTCGTGTGCGAGTCACCTGGCGCACGCCGCAAATCAATCGCTATGGCCATTATCAAGAAACCACTGCTGAATGGTCACCTGAGCGACCTAAGATTTTAACCACTTATACTATTCCGTTAACTCACCCCTTAGATGATCAACTGAAAATAAAACTCGGATTATTACGCGACACCTATGGTGTCACCCAAGATTACGACGCTGATAAACGCCAATTTAATAATACCGGGCAATTAGAGTCTAAAAAGTATCTCGTTGGCTTAACGCGTCAAAGGCGATCTAAAAGTAATTGGTTACATGGATATTCAATTGAATCCGTTAGAGAGTTTTATAATCAACTCGATACAGATTACGATCCACGTTTTTATTTGTTGGGTTTCAACCTCACCAAAACAGTTCGTGGTGACAACACGCTCGATCCCAAATCTGGGTATCGTCAAACTTACAGTGTTGAATACGCCGACCCGTCCTTAGGCTCCACCATCCGCCTAGCACGTTTACAAGCCCGATTTAAATGGGTAGATACTATATTCGATAAACATCGTTTTGTTGCTCGAGTCGATTTAGGAGCTAATATTGCTGACAAAAACGATATGGCTAATATACCGCCATCGTTACGATATTTTGCCGGTGGCGACCAAAGCATACGAGGTTACAGTTACCAAGAATTAGGTCCCTACATTGACTACACCAACAGTGAAGGTGGCTTATCTCGACAGGTTGTCGGTGGGCGCTACTTAGCGATTGGCAGTATTGAATATCAATATTATCTAACCCCGACATGGCGGGTTGCCACCTTTGTCGATGCAGGTAATGCTTTTGATACACAGCAGTTTGAACCAGTAGTATCGGTTGGTGGAGGATTACACTGGATATCACCCATTGGCCCGATTCGAATGGACTTAGGCTTTGGCTTAAAAGAAACCGAGACAGTTGCACGTTCATATCGTTTCCATTTAACCATGGGAACTGACTTATGATAGATAAACATACTGAACAAAGTACTTTGCAACATAATGAGCAAAACGCTCAGTCAGAAGAATCACTCAAGCCAAGTAATAAAAAAGCACCTAAATCAACCCGTCTATCTGCAAGAATTTGGCGCAGTATTAAGCTTTCTACCCGAATACTGATTTATGTCCCTTTGGTATTATTGATGCTGTTTGCCATCATCATGGGCACCCCATTTGGCAGTAAAATGGGGGTGATGTTCGTTAATCAATTTGTCAGTGATATCGATGTTGAATATGCTTCAGGCACCTTAAATGATGATATCACGTTGCATCACTTGTCATGGTCAATGCCAGGGATTAGCGTCGAAGCTGATGATTTAACTTTAGAATGGGTGCCAACATGTCTGATTAACAAACAGCTTTGTGTCACAAATCTGCTGGCATCAAGTATTGATGTGAACATTATCAGTGATGATATTCCTGTAACCAAAAATACCGTTGAAACGGGGGATATCGTCGATCCCTTTACCGAGCTTAAATTACCGATTAGTATTAATCTCAGCCACGCCCAATTGGCCAATATTAATGTAGATGTGAATGGTATGACTTTTTATGCCGACAATTTAACGACTCAAGCTATCTGGAATAACGCTGGCCTTGTGGTTGAATCACTCACCAGCCAAGGGCTAATCGTCAACATCCCAGATGCAACATCAACAAGCCAAACACGTTCTCAGCCAAATAATAAAGCAACAAACCAAACCGCCGCGCCCAATGAAACTTCATGGCCATTGGCTAACTTACCACAGGTGTTTATGCCTTTTCCTGTCAATGTGAGACAGTTTAATGCCACCGACAGTCAGCTCATTATCGGCCAGCGCAACGACCATTTTAGCCATATCGCGTTAGCTGCCAGTTTTCGTCAATTTCAACTTGGAATAACCCAACTAGACATTCAACATGATGACGGTGATGTGAGTGTTATCGGTGATATTAGCTTACACGATCATTATCCACTGACATTAAAACTACTAGCCAATGTCGAAAACCTGCCTGAGTTGCCAGGGCTTCAACAGCAACAACTCCGTGTTGATCTTACCCAAGACTTAAGCCAATTAAATATCAATGCCATCGCTAAAGGCGATAGCCATTTCAACCTTGCAGCCGACATTAATCTCACCACGCCGGCGCTTGAATACCAAGTAACACTGACCGATGCCGCTTTGCAGTGGCCGTTAAAAAATCCGCTATACACCAGTAATATTAGTCACTTTACCAGTAAAGGTAATATAAAAGACCAAGTGGCACAGTTTGAAGGGCAACTGACAACACCTTACCACCCTACTTTGGCAGTTATTGCAGATGTTGTTAACAACAATCAAAAGTTGACCATCAATACACTCAATTTACAGTCAATCGCTGGCAACCTAGATCTAACTGGACAGCTATCATATAAAGATAAAATAACCTGGCAGGCCAACGTGCTTACCAACGACATTCAGTTGCAATATATTGACTATATTAATCATCAAAATCCGATCAAAAGTAAATTCAGTGGCCATTTTAATAGCACGGGCAGCATTGCCGATAAGCAGTGGCAAGTGGCCATTCAAGACGCCGATTTAACCGGTCGATTAAATGGGTACCCGTTGAACTTGCAAGGCGATATTTCATTAAATCAAGATTTTGCGATTAACGCGACAAACCTGCAGGCCAATGCCCTTGGCGCTCAATTAATCATCAATGGCCAAGCCGACAAAACATGGGACATCGATGCCGAACTTAGCGTTCCCGATGTCAGTCAGTGGCTAAAAGGCGGCCGCGGCAATATTTTTGCAAAAGTTGATGTTACGGGTAATAGTGCCGACCCAATTGTGGATATTAATGCGCAAATCAGTCAATTCAGTTACCAAGGAAGTAAAATTGACAGCCTTGATTTACTGGCTAATTATCGTCCTTATTCGCAGCATCAATATCGGATAGAACTGCATAATAATAATCTTGTATGGGACAGCTATAAGCTAACAGATATCGCATTCATCAGTGAAGGCAATCAACATCAACAACAAAGCACACTTAATACTCAAGGTGATGTGGTCATCAATACTCAAATGGCCAGTAGTAGTAATATTGATAAACAACAGTTCAATGCCACATTAACAGAATTCAATATCAGTAATGCTCTTGGGCAATGGCAACAAGATAAACACATTACCTTCAGCTGGGATCAGCTCAATCATAGTGGCAGTGTAAGCAGTTTTTGCTTAGTACATCCCCACAATAAATTGTGCTTAATCAATGATGTTAATTTGGGTCACACCGGCCAGGCCAATATCACCTTTACCGGTAATCCCGGAAAATCATTGGCACCTGTGTTGTCTAAAAAAATCACTTGGAGCGGTGAAGCAGCGCTAACCAGTCAAGTTAATTGGGCTAAAGGTAAAAAGCCCACTGCCAATTTTCAGTTTACGCTTTTACCGGGCAATATTAAGCTAAGCCGCGCCAAAAACAACACCATCAGCATCGACTACCAGCAGTTACTATTACAAGCATCGCTTGATGAGAAACAAATTACTAGCTCATTGAGTTTTGATTCGTCCGGCATAGCAAGTTGGCAAAGTCAGCTGAGTGTCAATATCACGCCCGATCGGACCTTACAAGGTACCATTAATGTTAATGAACTTAATCTCGCGCCTTTTGGAGAGTTCTTTCCAAGGCTAGAAACCTTAGAAGGCATGTTATCCAGTCGATTAAATTTATCCGGCACCCTTATGGACCCTAATGTTTCGGGTAATATCAAACTCAGTGACGGTGCATTTGCCTTATCCACCAACCCAACATTAATCGATAAACTGTATTTGTCACTGGCTCTAGAAGGTCAGCAAGGACAACTCAATGGCCAATGGCATATGGGTGACGGGCAAGTGAGCACGACAGGTACCCTTGCTTGGCCTCAAGGGAAATTTAGTGGTGACATTGATATTAAGGGTGAAAATTTAGCGGTAATTCAACCACCAATGGCAATATTAAATGTCTCTCCAGATATTAATATGACCTTTGATGAGCAACTGTTTGCGATAAAAGGCAAAGTTGACGTGCCATCAGGACAAATAAAAATTACTCAGTTAGCTGAAGGAGGCGTTGCGGTATCGAACGATGTGGTATTTAACGATTCAGTGTCTGAACAAACCGTTAAAACCAGTCCTTACGCCGTTACAGCCGATTTGAATATCAGTGTCGGTAAACGCCTTACTATTGATGGTATGGGTCTTAAGGGAAAGCTAGAAGGCGATCTGGTACTAAAACAGCAAGCTTTTAAGCCGCCCATGTTATTTGGTGATATTAAAGTCAACAAAGGGACTTATAAGTTTATGGGGCAAACCTTAAGTATTAATACTGGTGAAGTCCAATTTATTGGTCCAACAGAATTGCCAAACCTAAATATAGAAGCAACTAGAGACATTAAAGAGAGTGATATCACCGCCGGTGTTCGAGTCACGGGTACCCCAATGCGCCCAGTGGTCACCTTATTCTCTAATCCAGCAAAAGAGCAAGCCGAGGTGCTTTCTTATATTTTGACGGGTAAAGGTTTTACCAGTACAACCAACCAACAAAGTAACTCACTAATGATGGGAGCCGCGCTCAGTTTAGGTTCACAATTTGATGGTGGAGCAATGAATAGCATTGGCAGTACTGCGACAGGACTGATTGAAAAGTTTGGATTTTCGAATGTACAACTTGATACTAATGATGACGGAAAAGTGGCCGTGAGTGGGTATATAGGTGAAGACTTAATGATTAAGTATGGCGTGGGAGTATTTAACCCCGGTTATGAAATGACCGTACGATATTATTTGTTTTCACAATTATATTTAGAGAGTGTGTCTAGCACCTTAAGTCAATCACTGGATATCTACTACAGCTTCGAAATCGATTAGCATTTGGCATTTGGCATTTGGCATTTGGCATTTGGCATTATAAGAATAAATTTAGCGATAAACATTCAGTCATAAAAAAAGCGCCCTAAGGCGCTTTTTTTTCACATTTGCGATTAAGCAAACATAAAGTCAATGTGTTCAACCAATTGCTTGAATGCGTGACGTTGGATAGCTTTTACACGAACTTTAACTTCTTTACCTTCAATAGAAACGGTTAAGTCAGTTGTGTAAAAGTCATCATTTAACTGGATGTTAATGATGTCTTTGTGTTCAAACTTGATTGATACAGGCTCTTTACCTGGACCATAAATTACTGCAGGAACTTTACCGGCATGACGTAGGCGGCGGCTCGAACCTTTCCCGATTTCTGTGCGGGTTACTGCGTTGATTGTGTAAGACATTAGTCACTCACTTAATAATTAATAAAGTATGAAGGCGTCATCATTCTCGACCAACGATGACTCAAATAAAGCGCGCGGATATTACCACAGCCATTATCAACCCACAAGAAGATATACCAATCCTATTAAATATGTGATATTTCAGCGGGAGTTCAAAGTGCTGTAGGCAAGGCAGATGATTGAAACGAATAGTGATGATCGGTAACAAGCTCATGCGTTACTCTACCTATAGCATCTAACCGCTAGCATCTGACCGCCATGAATAGTGGGAATGTCTTATTTTTATGGAAATAGACCATGCAGTCGTATTTTGAAAGCATCTAATGAAGCATAAAGTACTTTTAAACCCGCCAGAATATAGTCTCTCAGGTATGCCACTTCTGTGTTGCATCGATTTAAAAGGGAACAACCATTTCTACATCAATGCGCCTTGAAATGAAAAACCTGACAGACTCTGAACTGACCAGATATTTAATGAGATTGGTATTAATTAACCCCAACGCCTCACTGGCCCACAATCAATATGCACAAACCCATCTCGAGGATAAAATCCTACACCACCTAACTTAAGCGACTCAGCAGCATCGCGTAAGTGTTTAGTTTTCACTCCGGGTAAAGCAATATCCATCGCCATGCCTTTCATGTGATAACTTTTCTTGGCAACCCCATTGCTACGCGATGCGAGCATTTGATTTGTTTTGGGTGAACGATAAGCTGAAATAACATGGATTTCATCTTGATTATCTAATGTAACCTGTAATTTATACAAATATTCAAATAATCTTTTATCAATCGGTGCGGCTAAATTTTGGCGATGATCCCGTAATACTTGATTAAATTCAGTCAACGTTTCTGATTGATATTGACCATCAACCCAAAAACTTCCTTGGCTTCTTTCACCAGTATGCAAATTATAAAAACGTAAATCTTTAACACCAAGAGTAGAACGACTTGCTTGCGCGGTATTCGGTAACAGAGTTACCACTGCGGCACCGCTTAAGCCTAATAATAACTGCCGACGAGTTAGGCACTCTATTGTCATTTATACACCACTTAAATTATCTAAATTACGATACTTATCGGCTTTAAAAGCACGATTTCATCTTCACAGCGCTTTTCATTGCGTTGTTGCTTTTTTATCCAACTGGCGATTAAATTAACCATTAATGCTGATAAATGCAAGTATGCCTATGTTGAGATGTGCATTAAACACACTAACTTACATAAGAGTGTGATATAGCTCAAGTACTTAGGGATGAAGTAAAACCTCATTAACTTTGTTTCATCAATTGTGATTATTGCACAATATCTTTACTGGTGACTTTATGGCTTAATAACTTCATCGACTCTACTGGGGTTAATTGATAAATGTCATCTCGGTATTGCGCAACATGCTGTTCATCGACCCAAGCGCGCCAATATACCATGTGAACAGGCAAGGTTGATGATAAGGCAAACCATTGAGTTTGAGTGTGATTAGACTGCAAATGAGCCCAAGTACGCTTATCAATAACTAAATGGTTGGCAAACCAGTCGGCTAACTGTTGTACTTTTTCAATTCGCACACAACCTGATGATACATCCCGCTCCACATGTGCAAACATTTCAGGTGTTGGCGTATCATGTAAATACACGCTCTGATCATTGTTAAAGTGGAATTTATAACGGCCTAATGCATTACCGTTACCGGGGCGCTGAACCACTCTGTACGGGAATGTCCCTTTTGCAGCCTGTTGCCACTGTTGAGGTGTTTTATCGACACGATGACCTTCATAATCAAACACATCAAAATGTCTATCGGTAAAGTAAGCACCATTTAATCTAACTTGCGGTAAAATATCCTTACGTAAAAGTTGTCGAGGTACTGTCCAGGTGGGATTGATAACTATATTAGAAATTTGCCCCGTCATCACCGGAGTCTGTCGATATGGCTTACCCACAATCACTTTCGACGTCAACACCACTTTATTTTGATCGACTAATACCATTTGAAAAGCCGGAATATTAATCAACAGATAAGACTGAGGGAGCTGGCTTAAATAGGTCGTTTTTTCGACAAAGCTTTTTGCTAATAAAGAGGCTCGTTGTTGTGGAGTTTGATTTAACCAGAATAAGGTTTTAGGACCAATAACCGCGTCGGCCTTTAACCCATGCCGAGACTGAAAGCGTTTAACACTTTGCTCCAAAGCCGGTTGATATTTATCTTCATCCGCAAGGTATGCGTACGCATCACCTAACAACCACAAACGTTGATTAATTTGCTTAATGCTTGGGTGACTATCTCCAGGGCGCAACAGCCCTTCAAGCGTGATGGTTGGCCAATCTTGCGTTTGCGATAACCACATTAACTTACGCAGATCATTTATTACCCCAAGGTAATCATCTGCAGCAGGCTCCAGTGCAATGTTTTTATCACGTAACGAAGTGGTGTTAGCTATTGAATCAAATGGCAGGGGTACTTGTTTATTATGCCAAAAAGCGGCCACACTCTGTTGAATGTTGTCGATATATTCTAATTGTTCAGCAGCGGACCCTGTCTGTAATATCGCTAAATATTGTGCCCGCTGTACTGTGGGCTCAGCCAAATACTGTAATTGCAGATGTTGAGTCAAATTGCCGTATTGCTCTTCAGTGTTAGCCAACACAAATGGCGACACACACAAAAGCAATATACCCATTATGCTAACGTTTACAGACAGTTTCAGTTTGCTGAACATGCTATTCCCCATTGGCCCCACACAATGATATTGTCATGTTTTTTCACGTAAGTGAAATGAATATAGCCATTATGATTAATAATAAATGTGCTTAGGTGCAAGAAACAATTAATCAACAAAAGTGAATACCAAAGCGTTACCTATTAGCTACCTAAGCCTTACCTAAGTCAGTGAAAATTAATCATCTAGATGAAAAGTAACCAGTTAACATTAATTTATGAATACACAACTAGGAAGGGCCATGCTGAATTGTTATAAGGTGAATAAGAAGTACTGAAGCAATAGAGAATCACATGAATAAAAAACAACTCACTCAAACCATGGCCAACAAAATGGACATTCCTCAAGTTCAAGCTAAGCAACAACTTGAACAAATCCTAGCGGTTATTCATCAAGGTTTAGCAGAAGGTGAAAAAATTTACATCCCCCAATTTGGTACATTTGAATTACGTTTTTACTTACCAAAACTAGGTCGTAATCCACAAACCGGTGAAACCATAGAAATTGACGGATTTAATCAACCCAGCTTTAAAGTATCACCCGCATTAAAAGCATTGATTAACGCTTAAGCCAAAGTGGTAGAAACCTTATAAGCCTAGGTACTAGAACGCTTCGCGGCTAGAGGCTATAACTGCAGTAGCTAGGCTAACTATGTAGTATTCAGGCATCACACGCTCTTATAGCCGCGTAGCGAACTAGTAGGACGAAGTCCGCCCTAGCATCTAGGCTCGTTCGCTCTTATCGCTCTCACCTTTTTTAGCGTTTGTTACCGTTCACAACCAAATTTCAGACGTAAAAAAGCCCCAACATAAGTTGAGGCTTTTTTACACCACTCTCTATTGCTAGAGATTATAATGGTACCCGAGGCCAGACTTGAACTGGCACGCTTATTCAGCGAGGGATTTTAAATCCCTTGTGTCTACCGATTCCACCACTCGGGCAAACTGAGCGTGTCTTGATAACAAACATCAAATCACTTAATTCATATTTGCATAAGATAAACAGGGTTACTTTCGCGTCCCGCTTAACTTGGTGACACTTTACTGTTTTTTTTTGGCCAAGCAACTAAAATATTCATCACATCGAACTGAACGCTTCAAAAAACGTCAATCCGATGTAAAATCCAACAAAACAAGATGCTTAGCACAAAAATGATTAATTAGCTCTAACAGGGGTTAACCCTTTACTGCGATTGGTGACAGCTTCCTCAATTTCAAAACCTGCTTCGCTCCACACTTGTGCTTCTTCAACATTAAACGATTCTTTAGCCCAAATGGTCGCAGTATCTAAATTGAAGTTGGCTTTTATCCAACCATCAGATTCTGTAGGGCCAAAACCTCTTACGCGCCAATTTTGCGCTTGGGTTGAATCAAAGCCTATTGCTTTCCATTGGCTGATCTCACGTTCAGACATTCCTTGCCAGCTAGGAGCTGACGCGCATGCTACCAATAACGATACTAACAAACCTAACAATAATTTTTTCATACAGTCCTAATAACCAATGTAAATGCTGCGGCGCATAAATCGTCGAAAAACAGCACAATAAGTCGTAAATTTTGAGAATCATATCTGAGAAAAAACTTTTGACAAGTAGGTGAGCAATAATTAATTTTCATCGAAAAAAACTAACAAAAAAGGCCGCATCCGCGACCTTCTATAAAGTAACCTAAATATCAATATTAGCTACGCTGACGAGTTGGTTTACCGTGATTACCAACCACTTTATGCTTATGAACTGCACGGCGGATTTTAGCACTTTTAACTTTAGAACGAGCAACACTGTGTTTATCCGAACCTAAAACAGATCGTGTTTCAGCTTCTAAACCAGCAAGTTGGCGTAAATAGTTAACTTGGTCCATTGGCAACTCAATCCAACCACCACGCGGTAATGTTTTTGGTAACTCAACTTTGCCATAACGTACGCGGATTAAACGGCTGACCTGCACGTCTTGTGATTCCCACAAACGACGAACTTCACGATTACGTCCTTCGCGAAGAGTGACATGCCACCACTGGTTTATGCCTTCGCCACCAGCAGCTTTAATGGTATCAAACTGTGCTGGACCATCTTCTAAAGTCACGCCGGTACGTAAACGCTGTACAGCTGCTTCTGGCACTTCACCAAATGTACGCACAGCATATTCACGCTCTACTTCATTTGAAGGATGCATTAAACGGTTAGCTAATTCACCATCACAGGTAAATAACAGCAACCCTGAAGTATTAATATCTAAACGCCCTACCGCAACCCAGCGAGCATCGCGCACTTTAGGTAAACGTTCAAACACGGTAGTACGGCCTTCAGGATCTTTGCGCGAGCAAATCTCACCTTCAGGTTTATGGTATGCCAGTACACGACAAATAATGTCGTCAGCTGATTTTAATGAAATAGCACGGCCATCAATACGTATTTTGGCGTCAACCTCTACACGATCACCTAAACCAGAAATTTCACCGTCAACACTAACTCGGCCTGCAGCAATCCATGCCTCCATCTCACGACGGGAGCCATGGCCTGCACGGGCCAAGACTTTCTGCAATTTTTCACTCATTAGCGGGGACTCTTTAAAGAAATTTTATAAAAAACAAAAGGTTAATTACTCTTGCTTTATTGTCTTTTTAGGATTGTACCCGCCAATGGCGCATACAATTAGAAAAGTGCGTAGATTATACGCTGAATGGGGCTTGTGAGCAAAAAATACCATCACTAAGCTTAACTCAGGATAACAGATGCCATAAACGCTTAGAAATCAGGCTGTTTAACCTGAACTCGATGTATGGACTCCTTTTGTTTTAGACTCCACCAATCTACGACCGTAGAGTGGTGGAGTCCATACATCGAGTTACGATTGCTTAATACTTTTATCAGCCTGCCTAACCCAAGCCAATAGATTTATTCAGCCCATAAAAAAAGCTGCTAACATTATCCGTCAGCAGCCTTAATCATTTAATAAACAATTCGATATTACGATTAAATATAAAACGTAGCGCTTAGCGAGTCACGTTAAGATTAAACACAAGACTATACATTACCGGCAACACCACTAAGGTGAGTAGAGAAGCAAAGCCCAAACCAAAAATGATGGTGATGGCCATAGAACCAAAGAAAGCATCACTAATTAATGGGATCATGCCTAACATAGTAGTAATGGCCGCCATCATCACCGGGCGAACACGGCTCACACACGAATCAACCAGTGCGAATCCAGGTTCTTTACCTTCTTCAAGTTCGAGATTGATCTGGTCCACTAATACAATGCCATTTTTAATCACCATCCCGGAGAGACTCAACAACCCAAGTAGCGCCATAAAGCTGAATGGGGCATCGAACAACAGTAATCCCGCAGAAACACCGATGACCGCTAATGGTACAGTGAACCAAATGACTAAAGGTTGCCTAACTGAATTGAACAAAAATACCGTGATTAAAAACATGGCTAAATAACCCATCGGAATCGAGCTAAAGACGGCTGTTTGAGCTTCTCCTGCTGATTCAAACTCCCCGCCCCACTCTAAGCGATAACCTGCCGGCAGCTGAATGTCCTCCACTTTACTTCTGACTTTTTTATGTACCGAGTCTGCGGTTTCATTAGATCCCAATTTGGGATCGCCCAATACTGCCAACATACGAATTCGGTCACGGCGCATCACGAGAGGGTTTTCCCATTCAGTGCTGAACTCACTAACAACTTGTGTTGCGGGTACAAATATATTGTTCTCTGTGCTCCATATTTGCATTTTCCACAAGCTATCAGCTTGAAGACGTTCGGCTGCAGGTGCACGAGCAACAATCGGTAACAGATGGCTAGTTTCACGATACAAGCCAATTTGTTTACCACTAAAATTAACCAGCAAGGCATTATCTAAATCTTGCTTACTGATGCCAGTTTCACGCGCTTGAGCATTTTGCAGTTGCGGGCGAATGAGTGGCACTTGATTGCGCCAATTATGGCGAACACCATCCATTGTCGGCTCATTTCTAAAAACAATTTCAGCTTGTGCGGCCAAATTGCGCAGCACTTGAGGATCTTCGCCATAAAAACGGGCTTCGATTTTAGCCGCTGGAGACGGACCATTTTCCATATTTTTTAAGCGATATTGTGCTTGGGGAAAATGGCTATTTAACAGCTGTTCAACTTGCGGCATATAAGCCTTAACGGCTGCTAAATCACGCATTTCGACGATAAGCTGAGCAAAAGCTGGATAACCTTTTTCAGGCTGATAAGGTAATACAAAACGCTGGGCACCCTGGCCGATGACAGATGTCAGGTGCACTAAACCTGTGTCATTAAGCTCACTTTCTTGCAGTAGCTTTTTCTCTATTTCGCCGGTAAAACGTTCAGTTGCTTTAATGTCTGTCCCTTCTGGCATCCATACATCAACAAAAAATATTGGCGTATTAGATGCGGGAAAAAATACGTTTTTAATATGACCAAAGCCTATTACTGCTGTGACTAACATCGCCAACACCACTGACAATGTAACGAGACGAAAGCGCAATACAAAGTACAAAAAACTGCGATAAGTGGTAAATAACCAACCTTTATAAGGGTCTACCTGCTCAGCTTGTGGCGAGGTCTCTTTGAATAGTAAATTACAGAAAAACGGTGTTAAGGTGATTGCCGTTATCCAACTGATAAACAGTGAAATCATCAACACTTGGAACAATGAACGACAAAATTCACCGGCAGCATTTTGTGACAAACCAATGGGTGCAAAAGCAATAATGGCAATCACAGTGGCACCTAACAATGGCCACTGCGTTTGCGATACCACTTGCTTGGCCGCTTCAAGACGGGTTTTACCGCGTTGTAAGCCAATCAAAATACCTTCGGTCACCACAATGGCGTTGTCGACCAACATGCCTAAGGCAATGATCAGCGCGCCCAGAGAAATAAGCTGTAATTCAATGTCTAATACTTTCATCACAATGAAAGTACCTAGAATAGTGAGTAGCAGAATTAGGCCCATCAATAATCCAGAACGAAGGCCCATAAACAATAATAATACCGCGATAACAATCGCAATCGACTCTAAAAGGTTAATCAAAAAACCTTGTACGGTATTATCGACAGCAGAGCTTTGGTTATAAACGGTATCAAGGCTCATCCCTAACGGTCGTTGTGATTCAAGCTCAACTAAGCGTTCACTAACACGTTGACCCACATCGACTACGTTTACGCCGCCAGAAAACGCAATACCTAACGATAACGCCGCCTCACCACTATTGTGATAAAGCACATTGGGAGTGTCGTCATAGTCTTTTTCAATGTTGGCAATATCCCCAAGATAAATAAGCTCAGTGCTGCCAGGTGAGCTCACCACTAAACGAGACAATTCCTCTACCGAACTAAACTCACCGGTAGGATGTAAACGGATACGATTATCACCAATGACAATACTGCCAGCATTAGACACCACGTTCTGATTGTTGACTAATCCATAGATGTAATTTTGATCTAAGCCTAGCGCTGACAATTTTTGTTGTGAAATCTCAATCACCACTTGCTCTGTCACATCACCCACCACAGAGACTTTTTTTACCCCGGGAACAAGCACCAGTTCGCGGCGTAAATAATCTGAATAGTTGCTCAGTTCTCGGTTACTAAAATCGTTACCTGACAAGTTAAGTAAAATACCGTATACATCACCAAAGTCATCAATCACTTGTGGCTTTGCGGTGCCGGGTGGTAAACGCCCTGTAGTGTCATTAACTTTTCGACGTACCTCGTCCCACACTTGTGGTAAGCGATGTTTGTCATAACTGTCTTTAATTTCAACCTGAATTTGTGATAGTCCAGCACTGTTAATAGAGGTGATATGTTTAATACCATCAAGCTGCTGTAATGCATCTTCAAGCGGTAATGTCACCTCTTCTTCTACTTGTTCAGGCGACGCACCAGGGTAAGCGGTGATCACCAACGCTTGCTTAATGGTAAATTCAGGAAATTCTAATTGTCCTAATCCAGTAAAAGCAACACTGCCGCCAATAAGCAGTAAAAACGCGAACATCCAGCTAATGACTTTGTGATTGATGGAATACTCAGCAACATTCATCAATTACACTCCTCGTTGCCAGCGTAAAGGTTTTACTTTCATGCCTTCAGATAATTGCGATAATCCTGCGGCAACAATAGCATCGCCTTTTTGGAGCCCAGTTAACACTTCTACGCCGTCAGTACTCACCCGCCCGAGAGTCACTTTTACCGGGCTAACATCTCCACTCTCTGGCTGATAACGCCACACGGTTACATCACCATTTTGGTCTTGTTTGTCTACGGCTGAAATAGGCACTATGGTACTAAAGCCTTTTGGGGAGTCATTTAGCGTCGCTAAAGTTAATTCGGCACTCATGCCTGGCAATAGTTGTACATTGTCAGGTTGTGGTAATGAAAACACTACTTCGTAAGCTTGTGTGCCTGGTGTCACTTGAGTTGAGTATTCTTTAAATTTTGCATCAAACACCATGTCATCTAATGCGCTAAAACGAACTTTTGCAGCTAAACCATTGGCAATATCTTGAGTTAATACTGCCGCCATTGCTTCAGGTACCTGAATGCTGACATCAAGTAACTGATTATTTTGCAGGGTCATCACACCTTGGTTTGCTTGAACAATTTGGTGGTTATCTACCAAACGTTTTGCAATGGTGCCGCTAAATGGCGCTTCTAAACGGGTATAACTGACTTGATCATTGGCAGCAGCTAACGCTGCTTTGGCCGATTTAAGTTGGGCTTTACTGCTGTCAAATAGCGCTTGCGAAATTAATTTACGTTCTAATAAGGTTTGATTACGGCTAAAGTCTGCGAGCAACAAGTCATACTCGGCCTCACGAGTCATTAAATTATTATGCGCATCGCGATCGTCTAATTGAGCCAGTAAAAAACCTTGTTTAACATGTTGCCCTTCAACAAGATCCAGTCTGACAAGTTGGCCTGAAATCCTAAATGATAATTCTGCACGGCTATTGGCTTCGACTCTTGCAGGAAACTGACGAATGGTATTGCTTGATGACTGTGTCACATCAAACAATTTTACTGGGCGCACCAGTACATCTTGTACGGCGCTTTCATCAGGCGTACAACCGACTAAAATAAGAGAAATAAGCAATGCCAACGGCAACGTTGAGTGATATTTCATCGACTATGATCCTTGGGAACTAAGCATTAAAAAGACGTGGTGACAACAATATTTCCCTTTTCAGGGATAACAGTTAATTCACAATTGGGCCGAACAATACCCTGAATCATAGTTGCAATAAATGGGTTTATTTGGGAACATCAATCCCATTATTTGAGTTTGACTTATTTGCCATAATCAGAGCAATCCACATGAAAACCGAAGACATTGCATTATTTCATCGAATTGTCGAAACCGGCAGCATACTTGAAGCCGCTAATTTGTTGAATTTACCTAAATCGACTGTCAGCAGACGCTTACAATCGTTAGAAGAGTCATTAAATTTAAAGTTGTTTCATCGCCAAAGTCGCGCAATAACACTGACCTCTGCAGGCAGTCATTTCTACGAAAAAACCTTGGTAATGTTAGCTGACTTAGATAGAACTCTTGCAGATATTACCGACAACAAAGCAGAGTTGACTGGCCACTTACGGATTTTGATATTTCCTATCCCGCAGATAATGGATATCGTGAGTAAAATATTTGCCTTTATGGATGAAAATCCTAAGTTTTCGCTTGAGATCATTACCAGTACCGAGCCCTTAGACATGGTGCGTAACAATATTGATATCGCATTTATGGTGAATGAAACGTTTAGTGAGCTCGACATGGTGGCCAAACCGGTTATCAGTGAAGATATGTGTTTCTTTGCCAGCCCAGAATACTTAGCCAAAGCTGGCATGCCTGTCACCTTGAGTGATATTGAACAACACAACTCAATTTTATTTCGCTTCCCAAATGGTAAAACCTTCAGTGAAGTGCCACTCGCCAATGACGCTATGCAGGCCGTAAAAGGCAATTTATGCACCAATAGCATTCAACTGGCTTATGAAGCTACAAAATTAGGCCGAGGGATTGGTTATTTACCCAAAAAATTATGTCAGGATGACGTAGAGCAAGGGGCGTTAGTGCGTTTATTTAATGATTTAGCGCCTTATACTGGCGTGGTATTTCTAGTGTATCCGTCAAGACGATTTTTAAGCCTAACGGGTCAGCGCTTACTCGATTACATGCTCGCCCAGCTCCCTGATCAAACTAGCGACAAAGGGGCGGCAAACAATACTAAAGTGTGGATTTAATGGGTTAGATTTTGGCTGTTTTTAACAACATCGACGGCTTCGTCGTCTACATCATCAAGTTCATTTGTGGTTGTATCACTGCTGTTTTCGCTATCGTTTTGCTCGTCATTAACTTGTTGACCATCGTCTTGGTGATCATCACTACTGGCATCATCTGTAGGCTCATCGAGAGCAACTTGCACTTTATCAAATAACCCTTGCAGTGATGCGGCATCGGTTAATGCAGGTAAATCGGCAAGTTTTGTTAAATTAAAATAATCCAGAAATGCAGGGGTGGTCGCATACAATGCTGGTTTACCAGGTACTTCCTTATGGCCAACCACTTTAATCCACTGCCGATCCGCTAAGCTTTTTATGATATTACTGCTAATCGCCACGCCTCTAATATATTCAATATCACCACGCGTTACTGGTTGCCGATATGCAATCACCGCCAACGTTTCAAGCGTTGCACGAGAGTACTTAGGGGATTTGTCTTGCCACAGAGGTTGTAAATAAGGGCTGAGTATTTCTTGAGTTTGAAAACGATAACCACTAGCGACTTTAACTAGCTGTACGCCCCGCTCTTGATAATCTTGCTGTAATTCATCAAGCGTTTCCTGAATGCGCGTGCGCGATACACTAAAGTCAGCTAACACCGTTTCTTTAATGGCTTTTACCGACAACGGCTTAGCTAAGACAAACAAACTGGCTTCAATAAGCTGTTTTAACTGAATAGGATTAATGGGCTTCATGGATCTCTTCGAATATCGTTAATTAATACGCTTTTACATAGATGGGTGAAAACGGTTCATTTTGCACTAACTCAACGAGTAACTCTTTAACCAGCTCCATGAGTGCCAAAAAACTCACCACCACACCAGCTCGACCTTCACTGACATCAAACAAACACTCAAAACCAATGTATTCTGTACTGGATAATTTAGCTAAAATTTGGCTCATGCGTTCACGGGTAGATAAATGTTCGCGCTTTACATGATGATCTTCGTTGGCATCAATGCGTTTTAACACTTCGCCAAACGCACGAGCTATATCCACCAGCGAAACATCTGGTGGTACCGTCACCGGTTTAATGTCTGGGGCTGCGCTAACAGATGCTTGAAACACATCTCGTTCAATCCGCGGTAACGTATCAATATCTACTGCTGCTTGTTTGATCACTTCATAGGCTTTTAATTGCCGTATAAGCACCACGCGAGGATCTTCTTCCTCATCATCTTCACTGGCCATTTTAGGTAACAATAATCGGGATTTAATCTCCGCTAATGTTGCCGCCATCACAAGGTAATCGGCAGCCAGTTCAATGCGCGCTTCAGTGAGAATTTCAATATAGAGTAAATATTGTTGGGTGATTTGTTGAATAGGCAAATCAACCACATCTAATTTTTGTTTGCGGATTAAATATAATAATAAATCTAATGGGCCTTCAAAGGTTTCAAGAAACACTTCTAAAGCCTCAGGCGGAATAAACAAGTCTAGGGGCATGCTATTAAGCGCTTGGCCACGAACCATTGCTAATGGCAGGCTTTGCTGACTGCCTGGCATGTTTATCTTAGATGATTCGTCTGCGGGTATCACGTTGGTTTATTCAAATGCACTGGTATCGCCAGCACCATGACGTAATATCACCATCTCATCTTCAGACATATCAATCACTGTCGTTTGATTTTCAGGTAAATAACCACCGTGAATAATACCGTCTACCAAGTTATCGAGTATATCGCGAATATGTTCAGGGTCAGATTCAGCAAATTGCTCATTTGGCATCACTAAACTGGTGGTCATCATTGGTTCACCCAATGCTTCGAGTAACGCGAGTGCAATGACATTATTAGGCACGCGAATGCCAATGGTGCGCTTTTTGTCACACTGTAAACGACGTGGCACTTCTTTAGTGGCTTTGAAAATAAACGTATATGGACCAGGCATACAGCTTTTTAATAAACGATATGCTTGGTTATCAACGCGGGCAAAATTGGCCAGCTCAGAGAGATCACGACACATTAATGAAAAATTAGTGTCATTTTCAATCTGGCGAATGCGCGCCATACGCGTCATGGCATTTTTTTCGCCAATCATACAACCCAATGCATAACCTGAGTCAGTGGGATAAACAATGACTCCACCTTGTTTAAGAATCGCCACAGCTTGGTTAATTAATCGTGCCTGTGGGTTCTCATCATGAATATACCAAAATTGACTCATGCTCTTTTCGTCCAATGTTGTGATTGCCAAACCCATTCCACACCTTGTGGTTGGAATAAGTTTTTACCTAACTCGATCCAATTACTCGGGAAGTGAAAATCGCTCCCCACAGAAGCAAGTAGGTTATTTTGCTTACTTAATGCGATAAGGTTATTACGGTCGTCTAATGTTTGCTGGCCTAAAATAACTTCAATCGCATCGCCACCGGCCTCTGCAAATTCACGCACTAAGCGCTTAAGCCATTTGGCCGATAATTTATAACCGCTAGGGTGAGCTAATACTGCAACACCACCGGCTTGATGAATATGCGCTATCGCATTGGCCATATCGCCCCAATTATTGGGTACATAACCTGTTTTGCCACGAGCTAAAAAGCGTTTAAATACACTAGGCATATCTGTCGCATGACCATTATCGGCTAACCATCTAGCATAATGGCCACGACTCAGCGCTGCATCGCCGGCAATAGCTTTAGCACCGTCATAGGCACCTTCTATCCCCGCTTTAGCTAAACGTTCACCAATTTCTTGGGCTCGGACTTCACGCAACTCACGTTGATGAGTTAAAAAATCCAATAATCCCGTATGAGCGATATCCAAGTTTAATCCGACGATATGAATATCAAAACTGTTCCAACGAGTCGAAATCTCACAACCATTAATTAATACTAATGGCGTGGCATGGTTTTGATTAGCAAGATGCGCTTCCGCTAACCCTCCGACAGTGTCATGGTCAGTAATAGCAAACATCTCAACGCCTTTTTCAATAGCGCGAGTTAATAATTCTGTTGGTGTTAATTGACCGTCTGATGCGGTCGTGTGGCTGTGAAGATCGGCCAAGAGAGTCTCTGTAATCATGTGGTTATTGTACTAGAGTGGCGATTAAAATACTGCTTGGATTTATGAATAAATGATGGCAATTGATGAATTATTTATGCATAAGTTAGTTAGAGGGCTCAATAAGTAGACTAGATTTGTCCATATTGCCATTTTTTGTTAGCTTTTGAGAAATATTCAATTGACATTAATCTCCAGCTGGGTTTTCCTATAGGCATTAAACACAGACACAACATAGCGATTAACAATGACACACTCTTTAGCTTCATTACACATTACTTGGTGGTGGCACTTCCCAAATTAACGGGTGGTGTGAAGCGTTGTGCTCATTTTTAAGAGACAAGATTTTACCAAAAAGCCCGCAGAGATGTGGGCTTTCTTGTTATTTGGCCCACTCACTTTAGTCACTCGGGTTACATAATATTAAAGGCCAACAGATGATAAACAAACATGATACAAGGAGCGGCGACATAGTGATGACAACAGTGACGACAACAGTGAGCACACCAAACCAACTCGCTCAGGTTACCACGCAAAAGCAGGCATTAACCTACCATACTGATCCACTAAAATTGTATCAGCAAGTGACTAATAATGCGCCTCATACCATGCTGTTAGAATCAGCAGAGGTCGAAAGTAAAGACCATTTAAAAAGCATCGTACTCACTCATGCGGCAATGATGATACGTTGCGACGGTTATCAGCTCAGCTTCAGCGCATTAACTCAAAATGGTGCAGCGTTATTAACGCCAATAGCCAACTTCTTCAGCGATACACAGCAACAACGAGATAATAATACTCTCATCGTGACGCTGCAAAAGGCCACCGAGTTACAAGATGAAGATGCACGTTTAAAGTCAACATCTCCTCTTGATGGCTTAAGAATGTTTATTAAACACATTCAAACCAATAATCCGCTTAAATTTGAAGATTTATTTTTAGGTGGTGTATTAGCCTATGACTTAATTGATACTGTCGAGCCACTCCCTGCAGCGCCCAACGCTCACAATGATTGCCCAGATTATTTATTCTATCTTGCTGAAACACTTATTTTAATTGACCATCAAACTCAGCAAGCCGAGATTGTTAGCCACCAATTCGGTCAAGATGAAATGATTGCACAACAATTAGTTCAGCAACTGCAACACGTTATCGAACAATGTGCCGATCTAGGTGACATTGCTCAATTAACACCAGTGACAACCGACGAAGAAGTTAACATCACCGACGAGCAATTTAAGCAAACCGTGATTGATTTAAAAGAACACATTGTCGCCGGCGATATTTTCCAAGTTGTGCCATCTCGTTGTTTCAGCTTACCTTGCCCAAATACGCTCGGGGCATATCGGGCTTTGCGCTTAACCAACCCTAGTCCGTATATGTTCTATTTTAGAGGTCCTGATTTCACCTTATTTGGTGCGTCGCCAGAAAGTGCCCTGAAATACGATGCGGCCAGTAACCAAGTTGAAGTGTATCCCATTGCTGGCACGCGTAAGCGCGGTAAAAATGCTCAAGGTGAGATTGATTTTGACCTAGACAGCCGTATAGAGCTCGAGCTGCGTTTAGATAAGAAAGAATTGTCAGAACATTTAATGCTGGTCGATTTAGCACGTAACGACATTGCTCGCATCAGCCAAAGCGGTAGCCGTAAAGTGGCCGAACTGCTAAAAGTTGATCGTTACTCGCACGTGATGCATTTAGTCAGTCGCGTCACTGGTCAATTACGTTTAGATTTAGATGCCCTGCACGCTTATCAAGCTTGCATGAACATGGGAACCTTAGTGGGTGCGCCAAAAGTGCGTGCATCGCAATTAGTTCGCCAAGCGGAGCAAGCTCGTCGCGGCAGTTATGGTGGCGCAGTGGGTTACCTCAATGGTCTCGGCGACATGGATACCTGCATTGTTATCCGTTCAGCGTTTGTTAAAAATGATGTTGCTCATATACAAGCAGGTGCTGGAGTGGTGTTTGACTCAGATCCACAAGCCGAAGCAGATGAAACACGTCAAAAAGCCCAAGCGGTCATTTCTGCGATAAAAATGGGAGGTGGGCTATGAGCACCGCAACCACACAAAGCGATCAACGGATGAAAATATATTTACTCGATAACTTCGATTCGTTTACTTACAATCTAGTCGATCAATTCCGCAGCCTTGGCTGTGAAGTTGTCATTTATCGTAATGATGTCAGTGCCGATTATGTTGCTGAAAAACTCATGAATGAAACGGGTAAAAAGGCATTAGTGCTATCACCCGGACCTGGAGCTCCTCACGAGGCTGGCTGCATGATGGAACTCATTGGCAAAGTGGCTGGTAAAGTCCCGATGCTTGGCATTTGTTTAGGTCATCAAGCCATGGTTGAATATTATGGCGGCAAAGTAGAGCGAGCGCCGTTTGTTGTCCACGGTAAAGCCAGCCCGACCTTCCATAATGGTCAAGGCGTATTTGCAAACTTACCCTCACCATTACCGGTGGCCCGTTATCACAGCTTAGTTGCGACTAAGGTACCTGACTGCTTAGACGTTATTGCCACCACAGATGACATGCCAATGGCAATATTACATCCACAACATCAAGCTATGGGCTTTCAATTTCATCCAGAATCAATTTTAACCACCCTAGGCAGCCAGTTACTCACGCAGACATTAGCGTATTTAACCCAAGACCATGCCTTTACTGGAGGATAATAATGGATAATCTGCAAACGTTATTCGACCATCTGTATCAAGGTAAGCCATTAACTCGTGAACAAATGGCACAAGTGTTTAGCGCTATTATTCAAGGTGATATGCAACCTGCAACCATGGCGGGTATGTTAGTGGCGCTAAAAATGCGTGGCGAAACCATTGATGAAATAGCCGGAGCGGCTGACGCATTGCGCCAAGCAGCTAAACCCTTTCCACGAAGTGATGCCTCAAAGCAAACTGGCATTGTTGATATTGTCGGTACTGGCGGCGATGGCCATAACACCATCAACATTTCTACTACTGCCGCTTTTGTTGCAGCAGCAGCAGGAGCAAAAGTAGCTAAACACGGTAACCGCAGCGTCTCAAGCAAGTCTGGCTCTTCTGACTTACTGTCACATTGCGGTATCGCGCTCACCATGGCGCCAGACGCAGCAAGCCAGTGTTTAGATAAGCTTGGCTTATGTTTTCTATTTGCGCCGCATTACCATGGCGGGGTGAAACATGCTGTGCCTGTAAGGCAAGCGTTAAAAACCCGTACTATTTTTAATGTGTTAGGCCCATTAATTAACCCTGCAAGCCCAGAATTTATGCTGTTGGGCGTATATACACTTGAACTCATCGAACCTATTGCACAAGTGTTACATGCCCTTGGCGTTAAACGCGCAATGGTGGTGTATGGCAGTGGCTTAGATGAAGTGGCGCTTCATGATAATACTCATGTGGCAGAACTAAAAGACGGTGTGGTGCGTACTTACCAACTGAGCCCTGAAGATCTCGGCGTTAACCGTGCAGACATATCGCAGTTAACGGGTGGAGAACCAGCTGATAATGCCTTAATCACCCAAGCCATTTTACAAGGTAAAGGTCTACCAGCACATAGAGATGCGGTGGCGATTAATGCAGGTTGTGCTTTGTATATCAGTGGTATTTGCGACTCAGTTCAAGCCGGTACTCAGCTAGCGCTCACTACACTCGCCAGCGGTACAGCTTTTACCTTATTAACCGATTTAGCTGCCGCGAGCCAAGCTGGAGAACACCATGAGTAAGCCAGAAAGTAATGTATTAACCCGTATCGTTGATACTAAAGTGGCACATATCGCCGCGCTAAAACTGCGTTTCCCTGAAGCCAGTCTACAGCCTAAAATATCTGACCGTAGCTTATACGATGCCCTGAAAGCACCTAATGCTCAGTTTATTTTTGAATGTAAAAAGGCCAGTCCTTCTAAAGGGCTTATTCGCCCTGTATTTGATGTTGAAGCCATCGCAGATATTTATGTCAATTACGCTGCAGGCATCTCTGTACTCACCGATGAACAATTTTTCCAAGGTGACATGGACTACATACCAAAAGTCCGCGCCAGAGTGACTCAGCCCATTATCTGTAAAGACTTTTTTGTCGACCCGTATCAAGTGAAATTGGCGGCCCATCAAGGTGCTGATGCTATTTTACTCATGTTGTCAGTGCTTGATGATGAGCAATATCGTTTATTAGCCAACGAAGCGGCTAAGTATCAATTAGATACCTTAACTGAAGTGAGTAACCAAGAGGAATTGATCCGAGCGATTGATCTCCTTGCCCCAATAATTGGTATTAACAATCGTAATTTACGCGACTTAAGTACTAATTTGGCGACAACTGAGTTATTAGCGCCACAGATCCCAGCAGACAGAGTCGTTATTAGCGAATCAGGTATTTATAACCATCAACAAGTTTGCCGCCTAAATCCATTGGTTGACGGTTATCTTGTTGGCAGTTCAATTATGGCGCAAGACGATATTGATTTAGCGTGCAGACAACTTATTTTTGGAAACAATAAAGTCTGTGGTTTGACTCGAATTGACGATATTGAGGCGGTGGCAACTGCTGGGGCGGTATTTGGTGGGCTAATTTTTCATCCCAAATCACCTAGAGCCGTAACACCAGCACAAGCAAGTGAATTAGTCGCCCAAATGCAGCAACGTAATATTGGCTTAAATATGGTGGGTGTGTTTGTTAATCACCCCGTTGCAGATATCGCTTCATTGGCCCAAACACTGAATCTTTTTGCAGTGCAATTACACGGCAATGAAACTGAACTTGAAATCACCGAATTAAAAGCGTTATTGAATCAACAGCAGCTAAAAACCGAGATTTGGAAAGCCGTTGCAATTGATAGCAACAGCGGCGAAGTGAGTCAACAACCTGCTGGCGCCGATCGTTATTTATACGACAGCAAATCAGCACAACAATTTGGCGGCACCGGAAAAACATTCAACTGGCAAGCCAATATTAATGATAAACAAGATGCGATGTTGGCCGGTGGATTAACCCCTGACAATGTTTATCTAGCAAGCCAACAAGGATTTTATGGGGTCGACTTAAATTCAGGAGTAGAATCTACCCCTGGCCATAAAGACCATCAAAAACTGATTGCTGCATTTACTCAATTACGCCGTAATTAATTTTCTATTTACCACACCATTTTTAGTTAAAAACATGATTACTCGAAGGGAATATTTATGACCGAGCTCAAGCTTAACCCTTATTTCGGCGAATACGGTGGGATGTACGTACCGCAGATTTTAGTGCCTGCATTAAAACAACTCGAAACGGCCTTTGTTGAAGCACAACAAGATGAAAGCTTTATCGCTGAATTTACCGACCTGCTAAAGAACTATGCTGGCCGCCCAACAGCGCTAACACTGACCCGTAATTTAAGTCCAAATCCGTTGGTAAAAATTTACCTAAAACGTGAAGACTTACTTCATGGCGGCGCCCATAAAACCAACCAGGTATTGGGACAAGCGTTGTTAGCCAGACGCATGGGTAAAAAAGAAATCATCGCTGAAACCGGTGCGGGTCAACACGGCGTAGCCACTGCTCTAGCCTGTGCGCTTTTAGGCTTAAAATGTAGAGTCTACATGGGCGCTAAAGACATTGAACGTCAATCGCCAAATGTGTTCCGCATGAAATTAATGGGCGCTGAAGTTATACCGGTTACCTCAGGTTCATCAACCCTAAAAGATGCGTGTAACGAAGCCATGCGCGACTGGTCGGGCAGCTATGATAAAGCACATTACTTATTAGGCACCGCTGCTGGACCGCACCCATTCCCGACAATTGTGCGCGAGTTTCAGCGCATTATTGGTGAAGAAACTAAAAAACAAATTCTTGAAAAAGAAGGCCGTTTACCCGACGCCGTTATTGCCTGTGTTGGCGGAGGCTCAAATGCTATTGGTATGTTTGCTGACTTTATTGACGAAGCATCGGTTGAGTTGATTGGCGTTGAACCTGCAGGTAAAGGCCTTGATACGGCAATGCACGGCGCGCCGCTTAAACACGGTAAAACAGGTATATTCTTTGGCATGAAATCACCGTTAATGCAAAACAGTGACGGACAAATTGAAGAATCGTATTCAGTTTCTGCCGGACTTGATTTTCCATCGGTAGGCCCACAACATGCACATTTAAACGCTATTGGTCGTGCTCGTTATGAGTCTGCAACCGATGATGAAGCACTTGAAATGTTCCAAACACTCGCTCGTTGTGAAGGCATTATTCCTGCATTAGAATCAGCCCACGCACTTGCTTACGCCGTTCGCATGGCAAAGGAAGCCACTAAAGAAACCATTTTAGTGGTTAATTTATCAGGTCGTGGTGACAAAGATATTTTCACAGTGGCAGATATTTTAGAGGCCAAACAAAAACAACAGGAGAGCGGCAATGAGTAACCGTTATCAAGCAAAATTTGCTGCACTGAAAGCACAACATCAAGGCGCATTTGTTCCCTTTGTGACCATTGGCGATCCAAGTCCTGAATTATCGATGAAAATCATTCAGACCTTAGTTGATAATGGCGCTGATGCACTTGAATTAGGTTTTCCTTTTTCAGATCCATTAGCCGATGGCCCGGTGATACAAGGTGCTAACCTGCGCTCATTAGCGGCAGGTACTAAACAAAGTGATTGCTTTGACATTATCGCTAAAATACGTGCGCAATATCCTGAGCTGCCTATCGGATTATTGCTATATGCCAACTTAGTATTTGCTAATGGTATCGATTCATTTTATGCCAAAGCACAAGCTGCTGGTGTTGATTCTGTATTGATTGCCGATGTGCCTGTAGAAGAATCAAAACCCTTTAGTTTGGCTGCAAAAGCACATGGTATCGCGCCTATCTTTATTGCACCGCCTAATGCTGATGCTGACACCTTAAAACTGGTTAGTGAACAAGGTGAAGGTTATACCTACCTATTATCTCGTGCCGGCGTAACGGGCACTGAATCCAAAGCGGGTGAGCCAATTGAGAATATTCTGGCGCAACTGGTCGAATTTAATGCCCCACCGCCACTATTAGGTTTTGGTATTGCTGAACCGGAGCAAGTACGCGCCGCCATCAAGGCTGGAGCCGCGGGTGCTATTTCAGGTTCTGCCGTGGTTAAAATCATTGAAGCGCAACAACATGATGAAGTGACATTATTGGCCAAACTCGCCGAATTTACCGCAGCAATGAAAGCGGCTACATAACGGCCACTTTCAGGTTGAAAAAGGAGCGATTTTATTGCTCCTTTTTTTATGTCCGTTATACTAGGACAAATATCAACCAATTCGGTATTATATGAAAAGTTCGTTAATAGGGATTTTAACGATTACCATTCTATTTGTTAGCTACAGTCTTAAGGCTGTAGCCCCTTCCGCACAACCTAAAACTATCGTCACTTATAATGCTGCAATTCATGGGATTGACCCAAAACAAGCGTATTTTGTCTCATTACTTGAACTTGCGTTAGAAAAAAGTCGCGATAAATATGGTGACTTTCAAATGAATGCCGCCATGATCCAAATGCCACAGGGTCGAGCACTTAAAATGGTGGCTGATAACACGATTATTGATGTTGTCTGGACCATGACCAGCATTGAACGAGAAGATCAATTACAAGCTATTTATGTGCCATTACTTAAAGGACTAATGGGTTACCGAATTGGGCTAATCCGTAAAAATGATCAAGCTAAATTTGACAACATAAACGCCATAGAAGACATCAAAAAGACCTTAATTGGCCAAGGCGCTGATTGGCCAGATGTACCTATTTTGCACAGTAATGGTTTTACCGTCACATCTGGCAGTGATAGTCGTTTAATAGCCATGTTACTGAAAGGTCGCTTTGACTACTATCCCCGCTCAATACACGAACCATGGCGAGACTTGGACCGTTATCCAGACCTAGCACTTGAACAAAAAATCTTATTAAAGTATCCCGCGCCCATTTATTTTTTTGTCAGTAAAGACAACACATCCTTAGCTCAGCGCATCGATGACGGTAGCTTCGATGACTTATTCTATAACCACCCAATCACTCAAGGTATGCTCAGTAAATCCGAATTAGATAACCGCACCGAATTTGTGCTGCATAATCCCTTTTTATCTAAAAAAAGTGCTGATCTACTAAGTGAAACTCAGTTATGGCTCACCTTAAAACAACAATGATCACTAAGGTTGCAATTGCACAACTGCTTATGGTTCATAAACACTATCTCATCATGTTACAATCGGCGTATATTGTCGTAGTGACAGCTGTTTGTTGTCCTTTTTCTGCAAGAGATTTTTATGAAACAACTGTTAGACTTTTTACCACTGGTCATTTTTTTTGCCGTTTACAAATTCTATGATATCTACGCCGCAACAGGAGTATTGATTGCTGCCACGGCTATTCAACTCGTCATTACGTATCTGATTTATAAACATATTGAAAAAATGCATTTAGCCACCTTCGCCATGGTAACTGTATTTGGTTCGCTCACCCTATTTTTCCACGATGATGCTTTTATCAAATGGAAAGTCAGTATTGTTTATGCCTTGTTTGCTATAGGGTTAATTGCCTCACAAATCATGGGAAAATCAGCGCTTAAGAGCATGTTAGGCAAAGAAATGAAAGTAGACGATAGAATATGGACTCAAGTCACATGGTATTGGGTTGGATTTTTTGTATTATGTAGTTTCGCCAATATTTATATTGCGTTTAATTTACCTTTAGAAACCTGGGTTAACTTCAAAGTATTTGGCTTAACCGCCCTTACCTTAATTAACACAGTGATAACGGTAGTGTATCTGTATAAAAATATGCAAGATGACAACTCGCAACCTACTGATAACCAATAATTGTTTATGTAAAATCAAATAAAGGAAGCAGCTATATGTGGTATATGATTTCATCTCAAGATATTGAAAACAGTTTAGAAAAACGTTTATCTGTTCGTGCTGAACATTTAGCCCGTTTACAAGTTTTAGCCGATGAAGGCCGTTTATTAACCGCTGGACCACATCCTGCTATTGATAATGAAAATCCTGGTGAAGCGGGTTTCACAGGGTCATTAGTGGTTGCTGATTTCCCTTCATTAGAAGATGCACAAGCTTGGGCAGATGTGGATCCTTATATTGGTGCTGGCGTGTACAAAAGCGTTATCGTTAAGCCATTTAAACGAGTGCTTCCTTAATGAAAATAGTTTCTTTTAATATCAATGGTATTCGTGCTCGCTTGCATCAACTGCAAGCTCTCATCGACAGTCATTCACCCGATATAATTGGCTTACAAGAAACCAAAGTACATGACGAAGCTTTTCCTGTTGCTGACGTTGAGGCTATGGGGTACAAAGTCCATTATCATGGTGGCAAAGCACATTACGGTGTCGCTATGCTGTCAAAAGCAGAACCTCTTGAAATCATTAAAGGGTATGAAACCGATGATGAAGACGCGCAACGCCGTCTTATTATTGGTCAGTTCACACAAGATAATGGCCGTATATTAACCGTTTTTAATGGTTACTTCCCACAAGGTGAAAGTATCCATCACGAAACGAAATATCCAGCTAAGCGCAAGTTTTATCAAGACTTAATGCTGCATTTAGATAAACATCACAATCCAAGTGAAGACATCGCGATTATTGGCGACATTAATATTTCGCCAACCGATTTAGACATCGGTATTGGTGAGGTTAACGCCAAACGTTGGTTAAAAACCGGTAAATGTAGTTTCCAACCAGAAGAACGTGAATGGTTAGCACGTTTACAGCAATGGGGCTTTATCGACAGTTTCCGTCAATTACACCCTACTCGCACTGAACGTTATTCATGGTTTGATTATCGTAGTAAAGGTTTTGATGATAACCGTGGACTTCGAATTGACGTCATTCTGGTCACAGAGTCAATGTTGCCACGTTTAGTTGAGTCAGATGTAGATTACGAATTACGTGGTATTGATAAACCATCAGACCATGCGCCAATTTGGAGCACATTTAGTTAATCTAAGTGGATGTTAACTGACCCTTAGATTAAACGACATGATGCTTGAACAAAAAACGCTATGCCTAACAGCATAGCGTTTTTTTATGATTGTTAACTCTGCATTAGCCATTAGCCCATGCTTGTAGTTAACCCATATTAGCCGTTAACTAACCTAAACTTGGAATAATAAACACCTTTCAAACTGCTCCCTATCTTGCTAACTTTGTCTTGCTAACTTTATTGAATTAACTTGCAGTAGGCTTAACTAAAAAAAGTAACGGCTAGACACTTGCCATTGTTGCTCAAGCAGTTCGACCGATTCATTAAGATACGCTCTAGCAGGACGAGTTGAATCAACAGCATTGTATTCAAATTGAATAAACCACGGTCTATCGAGTTGATATTGATATGCAAGGGTCAATGATTGGCCATCTTCATTATTATTATCTTCAGGAGTAAGATCATTATCGGTAACAGAAAAGTCTTCAACTCTTAAACTTAATCTGTGCTTGTCCCAACGTTTACTCAATAACACGTAACCCGACTGAAAATCATTATCGACCACAGGATAACCATCAGTGTTGGTCATTAAGGTGGTTCCTTGCATAAATTGACTGATTAAACTGACACCAAAAGGCAAACGCCATTTTGCGCCAACATGACCAAACTGGGTCAACCACACATATTGACCTTGCTTAACAATATGCGTATTGGCGTTATTGTCATAATACCCCGCTTGAATACTGCCTTTATTACGCCAAGTCCACTTTGCGAGTACATGCCCACCGATACGGTCGTCAAGTTCAGTAAAAGGGTCTGAGTTAGCGGCTTGGGCCTCTAACATACCCCCCTCTTCCATTGCAGGAATGGCAGCGATGGGAATGGTTTCTTGCACTAATGTTTGTCTTGAGGTTTGAGTCCAACCGTGCCAAGCCAGCATCGCGCCGGTGGTATCGTTAAACATAAAGGCTTCTGCAGTTAACGAAAAATCATGCTCTGATTGCCGATATTTCCCTAATGATTCAACCGTTGTCGACAGGCCAATATGCCTAACCTCTTCGGCCAGCCAACTATTCATGGTTGAATAGTTTAAGGTGAAAGGTGATGCCCATGCGGTAGCAACATTTTCTAACGATATTTGCGGATACATCAAGCCAAACTGAACATCAAACCGAATACCTTGCTCACTCGGAATATCCCGATAACGTAAAATGGCTTCAGTGATACCTAACCCATTATTGATACCATCAACATATCCATTCGCCACAATACGACTCGACCAGGCATCGCCCCATTGGCTGTGATAACTTAACCCCAGTTGTGATAAGGCTAAGTGCGCGCCATTATTAACGCCAAACTTGCCCAATCCACCATCCAAATAAGAATCGATGCTATCGGCATAACCAACACGGACATCTATCACGCCACTGAAATCATGCTCAACATCTGCATGACCAATCACGTCATTATCCAATGGTTCGGCATAAATACTGCTACTCACACACAGTAAGCAACACACTATCCTTGTACGTAAGCCGCAAATAATCAATTCTCCTACAGGTAATCAGATTGCCCTAACCAGTCATTAAACTGCTGTTCAGGCAATGGTCGCGACAAATAAAAGCCTTGGCCCATTTCGCAGTTTAGATTGGTTAACCATTCTAAAGTAGCCTTGTCTTCAATGCCTTCGGCAACCACTTTAAGGCCTAAATTATGAGCTAATTGTAACGTCGATTGCACAATGATTTGGTCTGCTTCATTTTCAAGTAACTTTTGCACAAACGACTTATCAATTTTAAGTTCATCGACCGGCAGCTGTTTCAATTGTGCCAATGAAGAATAGCCAGTGCCATAGTCATCTATTGATAACGTGAGTCCATTTTGACGCAATAACGTGAGCTGTTTTATTGCCAGCTCGGGATCAGATACCACCGCATCTTCAGTTATTTCTAACGTCATCGCGGTAACAGGTACATTATGCTCAGCGAGGGCATTAATGACCCAGTGGCAAAATTGCTCGTCTTTTAAATTTTCAGCCGAAATATTTACTGCTATACACATATCAATGCCCAGTAATTGCCAACGATGATATTGAGCCATCGCTTCGGTAATCACCCAGCGGGTCAATGCATCCATTTGCATGGTTTTTTCAGCGATAGGAATAAACGTATCCGGTGGAATAATGCCTCTAGCGGGATGATCCCAGCGAACTAACGCTTCAACATGGGTAATTTTTTGTTTGGCTAAGTTTAATTTTGGTTGGTAGTAAAGCACTAACTGATTTTGCTCAATCGCCACTTTAAGCTCGTTAATGAGTTGAAAACGTTCAATGCTATTTTTATCGATATTGGCATCGTAGATTTGATAATCACGCTTATTTATTTTAGCGTGCTGCAAAGCCGTGTCAGCTTGTCTTAGCAGGGTAACAATATCTACGTTTGGCTGATAAAAACTGACACCAGCAGTAAACTGCAAATGTAACATTACATCTTGATAGTGATAATCTTGGCCAATCTGATCTTGGAGCTTTTTGAGAAGCACATCAAACGATTGATGTTCACAATGCTTAAATGCTAAAACGAACTCATCACCCGACAATCGATAAGCTAAGGCATCGGGATTAACCTCACATAAACGTTTAGCCACTTCTTTAATTACTTCATCACCTACAGCGTGACCTAAAGTGACATTAATTTCAGTCATACGGCGAATATTAATTAAACACAGACCCATGGTTGACCCCGATACTAACCAAGGTTCAATCATGCGCTGTAATTCATTACGATTGCCTAAATTGGTTAATGGGTCATGATAGGCTTGATGAGCAATGGCTTTTTCTCGTTGTAGAATAGCTTGCTGCATCGAGGTAAATTCATTGGCTAATTGCTGTAGCTCAATACTGGAATCGACACTCACATTAGAATCATAATTACCTTGTGCGATAAAACGTGCCTGGGCAATTAACTGTGTAATAGGTCGAGTGATACTGCCCGATATCCAAAACGCCAACAGTAAGGACACCGGTAACATCATGACTAACACCGCAACTTGTTGTAACCACTGTGACTCTATTGAAGCCAACAAATCAGAGCGTGATTTATACATATAGGCATGTAGAGACTGACCATCGACTTCACCTAAAGATTGCTTCCAGAGAATATAATCGTGGTTGGTTTTCTCTTCAATGATATAACGCGATAATAATGAGCTTTCATCTTCAGGCAACGACAGACCTGAATGACCAATTTCAGTGACTTTACTTTCAGTTGTTAACATAAAACCGCTGTTTAAGCCGGTGAGCTTCTGCAACGAATTAGCTAAGGTATCATCGATAAGAAACCCAAAACCCACCCAACCGATAACGCTATTACCGCCACTAGTGAGTGGTGAAAACTTAATTTGATACAGTTTATTATCTAATAAATAGAATGGACTTAGTGTTTCAAATTCAGAACCTAACTTGTATCGAAACACCTCGTTCTGCTCCGAGCCCAGCGCAACGGCTTCACGACCTAATTCACCTTGTGAAGCCACCAGCTGGCCAATAACTTTACCTTCAGCAGACACCGCCATTGCTAAAGATGCATTAATCCGACTGCGATGATTATTTAACGCCACTAGAAAACTACGATTATCGCCATCAATAAAGATATCTTTTAAACCAAAATCCTTTGCGGCCGTCGCGGCAAATGCAGCCAAATAATAATTTCGGTTATCATATTGCGACTCGAAAACTAAACTCGCTACTTCAAGTTGATTGGCCACATACTGTTGCTCTAACCTTTGATTAGATTGATACGTTAACCAAAAAGACAAACTCAGTACGGCAATGATTAGCAATACAAAAAAAGCAAAAATCCGAGTTTGCAACCGATTAAAAAATAGCAATACTAGTATCCTTCTAAAAATTCAAATTCATCTAAACTTTGCTGGCTAGGAATATTATCAAATTCTGCCTGTAAGGTGATAGTCATAGCGTTATCTCTAGGGAAATGAACAGTTTTCACTTGCTGATTATCAGGCATTTTTAGCTGTGGATGCCACACAACCAGCTTGAAGTCATCAGCAGGTAAATCCGCAAATGTTACTATCCCTTCTAAATTGGTCACAGCATAATACGGGGTGTCGACCACCAATAAATGTCCAGACATCCAGTCATGAACATTGCAGCCCATAGACACATGCCCTGTTTGCTCAAATCTCAATATTTGCTGTTGTTGCTGATGACGAAGTTTGAATGAAAAACGCTTCGGCCCTAATGCAGAAAAAATATGATGAGTAATATCATCTTCATTGACAAAAGCCACATCATTGCCTTTTTGTACAACAGTAATATAGGGAGAAAACTGCTTATCTTTTTGATGAACTTCAGCTTTTGGCGGAGCAACGGTGGTAACAATATTGGCAGGGTCGCTGGGGAGTAAATACACCACCATGTTTTGTGCTGGTTGGCCTTGGGCATTTAACACCGCAATACTCTGCGGTGCTGCGATCGCGGCAGAGGTACTCAATAATACACAGCTTAAGGTCAGCGCTATAAAAACGCGCGTAGAGATAATAATCATTGATACTCCTAATGATGTTTGCCGAATAGCACAATAAAGCGCCGCAATAAGGTGGCGATGACACATACACCATGCTATTCACAGATATCTAATAGTATAATGCGACTAACTCAAGTGGTGTTCGACGACTAATTAGAGTCAATACACTTAAACCACCACTTAACAACTTAGTAACAGACCAGATACCTTAGTACTTTATTTCAAGCTAATCAAAAATATATCAACGATCTCCTCTTTAATGATAAGGCTGTAAGCGCTAGATTTTATATTGACTTAAAATCGCAGCTAAACCTTTAGACGATTGATTCAAATCTTTAGCTAATACACCAGCTTGTTTGGAAGTACTGCGAATCGTTTCCGATTGATGACGAATTTGATTAAGTTGTGAGGCGATATCCCTCGCAGACATGCTTTGTTGTTCCGCGGATGCGGCTATTTGGCTGCTCATATCGAACACCGCATTAATAGACTCAGCCATATGAGTAATATCATCACCGACCGCCTTAATGCTCGCACTCCCTTGGTCTGCTTCAGCAACAATCACATTGGTAATACTGGTCAGTTTTTTAGAACCTTGTTGCAACCCTTCAATCATGTTTTGAATTTCTACGGTGGCTTTTTGGGTACGCCCCGCAAGGGTTCGCACTTCGTCCGCCACCACAGCAAAACCACGACCTTGCTCCCCGGCACGCGCCGCTTCAATGGCAGCATTTAATGCCAATAAATTGGTTTGTTCAGAAATACTATCAATGGTAGTAACAGCATCATTAATTTGGGTGGCATCGCGGGAGAGCTGCTCGACAGATGAAAACGCTTCAGCGATACGCTCAGACAAATAGCTAATACGTTTGACGGCATCGTTAATCTTACTTTGGCTTTGATCCATTTGCGTTGCATTTTGCTTAGTATTTAATGATGTATCACTCGCGTGATGTGACACATCGGCTATGGCGGCCGTCATTTGATCCATGGCGTGTGCCACTGAGTCTAAAAAGTGATGTTGCTGATCAATCAGCTCGTCGTTGGTACTGGCTTGATGATTAAACTCGTTAGCGGCAACAGCCAAGGTTTCAGCATTACTGCGGATAGCACTGACCATTTCACTCATATTATCGGCGCAACGATCAATATCTTTGGCGATTAAACTGAAGTCGTCTGTACCAAAAAAGTTTAACCTCATGGTTAAATCACCGTCAGCTAGACGCTTGATTGCCATGTACATTTCCCATAAACCTCCCCCTAATGAGGTTGAGATCCAGTAACTCAACTGAAATAAGGGTAATAAACCCACCAATGCGATTATTAACATAAAACTAGTTTGGCTTAACGGCTCTTGTTCCGACGGTTGTACATTTTGACTCATCGTTAAAAATTGGTTGCCCACACTCGCCGATGCCGTCACTACATCGCCGCTACGTAACGTATTGTCGCGCCCAGATAACTGCAATTGATTTTCTTGGGCAAATTGCTTAAGGGCATCATTTGCTAAACCTTGATTATTAGCAACCGAAGCATAACTTTCAATACTTGCTTTAACACGTTGTAACGATGTTTGTTCAATTAAGTCGTTTGTTTGTTGGTAATTCATTAGCGCTACAACACTGGTGATCAATGCCACAAGTGAACACACCACCCAAAATTTTCCATTTAGGCTGAATTTAATCAAGATTGCATCAATTTTTCTAAACTGGATTTGCTTCATATAAGCTTCCTAAGGCAATTGGCCATTATCTCAACAGTGAGAACAAAACGACATAAACGAATAACACCCACACAAACGCCAATTAATATTATAGAAGAGTCTGATTATTCAGATTCAATTACTATTCAATAACCAACATTTTTAAATTTTTTGTTTGCACACAATAATAATGCCTAAGTGCGCATACACTTAGGCATTTGGCTTATTTATTATCGGCTTAAGATAATAAAACTTAAGTGCTATAGCTCACGAAAATGGCTAGATCGATAAAAACTTATTAAGCGGTAAATCGCGATATCTGATCCCCGTGGCCGCAAAAATTGCATTGGTTAAACTCGGTGCAACAGGCGGTACGCCTGGCTCACCAACACCGGCAGGTTTTGCCGTAGACTCAATAATATAGGTCTCAATATCAGGGCATTGCGGTAAACGCAATAACGGATAATCATGGAAGTTAGATTGTTCAACCTTGCCATCTTTAAAGCTGATTTCGCCCATCATGGCTAAACTTAACCCAAAAATGATTGCGCCTTCTAGTTGTGATTTAACCCGATCAGGATTAACCACTCTACCGGCGTCAATCACCGCTATGGATTTCAATACTTTAAGCTGTTTATCCACCACTTCAACTAATGTTGCTACCGCAACATAGCTAACAAAACTGCGATGAACAGCCATACCCCAACCTTGGTTTTCAGCCGCTTTAGGCGCATCTGCCATTACCGCTTCTAACTTATCTAACACCTTATGATAACGGCCCACATCAACGGGATGATCCGCTAACTCCTCACCGTAATTACCATAAGTAAAAGCTTGATTTTCAAACGGCTCAATTCGAGATGGACCTAATAAATCACGCCACATTTGCACACAGGGTTTGTTAGCATTTACCGCTATTTCGTCGACAAAACTGCCAATACCAAAAGCATGTTGAATATTACATACTGATCGCATCCAACCTATACGAGTGTGTGCAGGAGCTTTAACGGCTTCAAGTTGGATATTTTTAAGGGCTAGCGGTACATCGCTAAAACCTAAATCAAGTTCGCCAGCTGAAGGATATTCAACACCTTCGGCAAATGTTGAACTAATTGAAGGGAAACCAGTACGCGCTAATAATGCTGTCGGCATCTTATTGCTGTCTAATGCAACTTGATACATCTGTGCACTGATCGCATGGTAATAACCGTTTTGAATTTCGTCTTCTCGACTCCAGCAGACTTTGATCGGCTTATTGAGTTTTTGCGATAAAATAGCGGCTTCAACACTAAAGTCCGGCTTAGATTTACGTCCAAAACCACCGCCCAACAAAGTCACATTAACCGTAACTTGCTCTTCTTTAAGCCCTAACGCACCTGCCACATTTTGCTGGGTACTTTGTGGTGTTTGGCTCGAAGCCCACAACTCGCAACCTTCAGCCGTCACATTCGCCGTTGCTACTGGCGGCTCCATCATTGCATGAGTTAAATACGGAACGGTATAAACGGCCTTAACCGTAGAAGCTTGTGGCCAATCAGTAACAGACTCACCTAATTGACGCATCACTTTACCCGGTTGGTTAACTCGCTCGACCAAGCCTTGCAAATATGTCTCTGAGTCATGACTATCATTAATCGATTTAGACCAGGTAATGGTTAACGCTTTACGTGCTTCAATTGCACTCCAGCTGTTTGTTGCAATCACGGCAACCCCACCTAGAGCTTGGAATAATGGCGCACCTTTAGGCACTGGCAAAGTAATAATATCAACCACCCCAGCAATCTTACGGGCTTTTGCATCATCAACACTAACCACATCACTGCCTAACACTGGCGGACGAGTGATACTGGCATACAACATTCCATCGAGTTTAATATCATATCCGTATATTGCTTTACCCGTTAGCATCGCATCCATGTCGACAATGGTGTGGGATTGACCGATATGAGTGAATTCACTTTCGGGCTTGAGCACAACCGAATCTAACTCTGGCATCGCTAATGTCGCTGCAACTAGTGCTAACTCACCGTAAGTAAGACTCTTTTTACTGCCTTTGTGATGGACTTTATGAGCTTTAGCGTACACTTCAGTCACTGGAACTTGCCATATTTGTGCTGCGGCTTGTTCAAGCATGGTTCTGGCGGTTGCGCCCATTTGGCGCATACGTTGATAATGCTTACGGATACTGCGGCTACCATCGGTATTTTGGCTGCCGTAACGTTTATCTGCTAAACCTTGAACCACGACAACCTTATCCCAATCAGCTTCCAATTCATCAGCTAAAATTTGTGGTATGCCCGTTCGGATCCCTTGTCCCATCTCAGATCGATGACAAGTCAAATACACCTTATTATCTTCCCCAATGGCCACAAACAAGTTCATCATTGCTTGCTTGTCTTGAGCTAACGCCATTGGGCTCCAACTTAAGCCTGTTGCGCCTAACGCTAATCCACCACCGACTGCACCAAATATCTTTAATACGTTACGACGACTAATATTTTCAACTGCTGTGAATGTGGTCATGATCACGCCTCCGAAGCCGATTGAATAGCGGCTTTTATCCGTGGATAAGTCCCACAACGACAAATATTACCCGACATGGCATCGGCTATTTGTGTTTCAGTAGGTTTGGGCGTCGAGGTTAATAACGCAGCAGCAGACATTAACTGCCCCGCCTGACAATAACCACATTGCGGTACATTATGTTCTAACCAAGCTTGCTTTAACTTTTCAGCCTCAAGACCTTCAATAGTGGTAACTTGCTTGCCTTGTACTTGTTTTAAACTGGTTAAACACCCGCGCATAGGACTACCGTCAACATGAATAGTGCATGCCCCACAAAGCCCTGCGCCACAACCAAATTTGGTGCCAGTTAGGCCTAATATGTCACGCAATGCCCAAAGAACGGGCATATTAGGGTCAGCATCGAGGGTGAAATCCTTTCCATTTACCATCAGTTTTTGTGTTGGGGTTGTCATAATTAATCCTTATTATCTAACCAACGAGCTAAGTCAGCTGGTGTATCAATATCAAATTGCGCTTGTTCCATCTGAACAACGTTCAAGCTATTATTTTTATCATGTTGTTTTAAAATGCTTTTAGCACCTTTATCGCCATCAATCGACATCAAAACATTAATATCTTCAGCTAAAAAAATAGCTGGAACACCCACATTTTGCAGGTAAAAAGCGCAAGTAGTTAAGTTATTACGAATATAAGCTTCTATCAATTGCAAATACTCTGTCTCTTGCAAAGCCACTTGGTCGGCTAATACGATTAACATTGCATCCGCTTGTTGGCTTTGAGCATAACGCCCTGCAAGTTTTACCGAGCTTGATAAGCCTAACTGCCAATTATCATTGATGAGCCGATGATGATCCGCAGTGATCGCCAATACTTCATCCGTTTGATGTGCACCTAATATTACCACCGCTGGGGCGATACCCACTGCGGTGGTGACGCGATCGAGAGTCTGCAGGCAATGCTCAAGTAAGCTTAGTTCGCCTTGTACTTTGGCGACAATTTTAGCACCGTTAAAACGGCTGCTAGCGCCAGCGGCTAAGATTACAGTAACAATTTTAGGCTTCATGAATGCATGTACTCTGAGAGTTTATGACAACATCACCGTGTCAAGGCTGGTTAACTGACTTTGATACAGCACGCCATGGCATTGGGATAATATACTGAGCCCAACCGAACCAGGCAACTCGCCGCCTAATGCTAACCCTGCAGGTGCCGAAAAATAGCCACTAAAATCATCGACACTGAGTTCAGCCATGCTCAACACCTTGTCACGACGATGGGTAGGACCCAATAACGAAATATAAGCCAAAGGTATGGTTTGGAGTACCTGTAATGTTTTAGCATCAATTTGTAAATTATGGCTCATCACAAAGGCGGCATCTAAACTAGCCAAAAGTGTTGTAGACACTTCTGCTGTTGGTTTCTTGATGATCTGACATCCAGGAAAATCATAAGTACGCGCATAAGCAGTACGTTCATCAAACACACTGACTTTCCAACCAAGTGTTTGCGCCATTTGTGCAATAGGTTGTGCATCTAAGCCACCACCAAAAATACCAATGTGTACTGGTGGTCTAACTGGAATATGCAACACAGTATTATCTTGATCGACTACTGCGCGAGTTTTACTCTTGAGAGTGACAGATGTTGATAGCTCGGCGTCTTGTTCGACAAAGTGACCACTTAGTTTATTGACCGGCGTGCCATCTGCAACAACATCAATTTGATACACACCTGCATGACCACGCATTAAGGCGTCATGGACACTCACCAAACCAAGATAATTGTTCGATTTATTTAACGACACCATCATGATATTAACAATACCACCACAGCCCAGCTGATAACTGGTATCAGACTCATCGGTTGCGTCATAGGTTAACTGAATAACTTGCTGAGTTTGAATCGCACGTTGGGCGTGACGACGTAAATCCGCCTCAAGACAACCACCACTTAACATCCCTAGGCTTTTACCCATTGGATGAAATAGCATTATGGCGCCAGGTTTGCGGTAAGAAGACCCTTGTACTTGGGTAAGAACGGCGAGTACCCAGTCTTCTTGATAAGAAGGTAACCAGGTATCGAGTAAATCAACGAGGTGTTGAACCATGTTGGCTGTCCATCATTTGTAAACGCATTATCTTAAGCTAACAGACTGCGTTTACAATGCAAAGAATCAATGGTTTCAACTTATTAATAAATAACCTCAATGACCTGATCACATAACAAATTGTTAATCAAATAACTGATCGGCAACAAAAGGGTTATGTTGTCGCTCATCAGCGAACGTCGACATAGGCCCATGACCGGGAATAAAACTGACATTGAGCCCTAATGGCCATAATTTGGTGGTAATGGAGTGAAGTAAATCTTGATGATTAGATTGCGGAAAATCAGTTCGACCAATTGAGCCTCTAAAAAGCACATCGCCAACCCAAGCTAAATCAGCCATTTTATCATAAAAAACAATGTGTCCGGGTGTATGCCCTGGACAATGCAACACCTGTAAATGTTGTTCTCCCACACTCACCTCATCACCTTCATTAAGGTACTGATTCGGCTCAAAAGCTTCAGCGCGTGGAAAACCAAAGTTTTGACTTTGTTTAACTAAATTTTCTAACCAAAATTTATCCGCTATGTGCGGGCCTATAATCGGAATAGCTAATTTTTTGGCTAATTCAGCTGCTCCACCAACATGATCTATATGACCATGGGTTAATAATATTTGTTCAACACTTAACCCTAACTTAGCCACCTCAGCTAAAATTCGGTCAATATTGCCACCAGGATCAACAACCGCAGCCTTTAAGGTCTTTTCGCACCATATAACACTACAATTTTGCTGAAAAGGCGTTACGGGGATGATTTGATACTTCATCGACAACCTCGTTCTTTATGATCATTCGGTTAATTATCAGTTAATTTTACCTAGGCAGATTTGATCTAGATACCTATTTAATGTGATTTCCATCGAGTTACCGATTGTTAATCGTTAAGATGGCTCATAAAATAGTACCATTCGCGCCTAAATAAGTGCCCAAACACCGTATGAGTCAAACCATATAGATGCGCCTCTAGCACCAAAAAATAGCACCGGTACATCAGAGTTTGAAGAAATTTGCTGTCCCATTAATCAACACTGAATAGGCATTATATGCACACAGAACTCACCTTAGCAGACATTGTTGCTCGTAAGCACTTTTTCTCTGTGCCGTTAGACTATCAACAAAGTCCAAGTAAACAGATTACAGTTTTCGCTCGGGAAATTGTCAGCGTTGAGAACCAACATAAAAAGTTGCCTTATTTAGTGTTTTTTCAAGGTGGGCCAGGATTTGGTGCCGTCAGACCGATCAGCAATAACGGTTGGATAAAACGTGCGTTAACTGAATATAGAGTATTATTACTCGATCAACGGGGCACCGGACTATCAAGCCCAGTTAATGCCACCAGCTTAAGCTACATGAGTTCAACAGACCAAGCGGACTACCTAAGCTTTTTCCGTGCAGACAATATTGTTCGAGATGCGGAGTATATTCGCGCAAAATTATCGCCAGACCAACCTTGGAGTATTTTAGGCCAAAGTTTTGGTGGGTTTTGTGTATTGCATTATTTGTCTGCTGCGCCAGAAGGCCTAAAAGAGGCATACATTACTGGTGGTATTCCTTCACTAGACCGCCCTGCCGAAGAGGTTTATCAAGCCACTTATCAACGTGTCATCGCCAAAAACAATGACTTTTTCAAGCGTTTTAGTGATGCACGCACCTTAGTCGATGACTTAGCAAAATACCTTTACGAAAACAAAGTCTACTTAGCCACTGGCGAGCAACTCACGGTCGAAATGTTGCAGTTGCTAGGCATTAATATCGGTATGGAACAAGGCCCTGAAGCGGTTTACTATCTGCTTGAACAAGCGTTAATTGAAACGCCGCATGGTATCGACATTAATCCACTTTTTTTACATCAGTTCAGTCAATTTCTCGACTATAACACCAACCCTATTTTTGCATTAATGCATGAGTCTATTTATTGTCAGCAACAAGCATCAGCTTGGGCCGCATACAGAGTACGAGCACAATACAGCCAATTTAACTATCGTCCTGACAAACCATTATTGTTCACTGGCGAAATGGTCTATCCGTGGATGTTTGCCCAATTTGAACAACTCATTCCACTGCAACAAGCCGCTGAACTTATCGCAGCGAAAAAAGACTGGCCTGCGTTATATGACCTAGAGAAACTGGCGAATAATAAAGTCCCGGTTGCAGCCGCGATATACAGCGAAGATATGTTTGTCGAAATGCAATACAGTTTAGAAACCACTAAAAAAGTGGCTAACCTTAAGTACTGGCTCACATCAGAATATGAGCACAATGGTATTCGTATGGACGGCGAACGCGTACTCGATAAATTGATCAGCCTCAATCGTGGCCACTGTTTACGCTAGTGACTCAATACTGGTCAACGTGTTCAGCTTTTAGCTTCAATAACATAAAAAAAGGGGCATAAGATTACTCTTATGCCCCTTTTTCATTAATATCAGTCGCGTAAATAGCGACTTATCAATTATAAAACTTGTAATACTTGCTCAATGTTTAAACGAGATTTTGGTAACTTGGCGTTGTAGTCTTCATCTGAATGATGATAACCAAATGCTAATGCAACTTCACACACATAACCGTCCAGCTCTTTAGCAAATATTTGGCCTAGCATTTCACTATCAACACCTTCCATTGGCGTAGAGTCGATACCAAGACGCGCTAGCGTATGCATAGTGTTACCTAATGCTAAATAGGTTTGTGACTTAGTCCAAGCCGCATTATTACCCGCTTCATCAGTGTTTAAATCTACAAATGCGTACCCACCAAATGCAGCTTCGCGATCTTCAGGCTTAGTACGGCCATCAATAATGCCTTGATCTACCACTTTGGCATAGTCTTCGCGGGTATACTTAGGGTTATATGCAAACAATATAGTATGTGAAGCCGTTTTAGCATGCGGTTGATTAAACTGAAACTTATTAGCATAAGAGTCATGTAAACGTTGCTTGGCTTCGTCACTTTCAATCACGATAAATTTCCATGGTTGAGAGTTAATTGATGACGGCGATAACACCATAGCGTCATAAATCACGGCTAAATCTTCTTTAGGCACGCGTTTAGTCGCATCATAGCGTTTGGCAGTGTAACGTTTTTCTAAATCAGCAATAATGGCATTGGTCATGTGATATCTCGATTTTAACAATCATTAAAAGGACTGGCAGTTAACGACATTGATTAATGCTGTTGATTAATATCATCGAGTAACTAACCTTGTTAGTCACAACCATTGGTCGTAAATAACATCTAAAACTCAAACTAAACTCAAACTAAACTCAAACTAAACTCAAACTAAACTCAAACTAAACTCAAACTAAACTCAAAAAAACAAAATACAAATTAACAATAAATACAATTAGTTAACAACACAGTTAACTTAGAAATTTCTTTGCATTACTATTGTGCTTAAAAACAATTTTTCAAGGTTTATAGCTCATTAAATTTATAGCTAACAAAAATGGCTTATCGCCATTTAATAGAGCAACCCATGCTGGCTGTTTGTTGTTTAGGCCCTTTGCCTATTGCAGCAATCATTTGCATGGCTTGTAGTAGTTCAGGTTCTCTGTTCGGCGCATCTTGCAAACGGGCATCATCTAAGCGGCCACGATATTGCAATTCACCGAAATGATTAAAACCAAAAAAGTCAGGAGTGCACACTGCACCATATTGCTTAGCCACTTGCTGATCTTCATCCACTAAATAAGCAAATTCAAAACCATGTTGCTTGGCAAAACGCAGCATATTTTGCGGCGAGTCGGCCTCAACATCATGATAATCATTAGACATGACCGCTAACACATTGATGCCTTCAGCCATTAATTGCTTTGTATCCGCAGTTAAACGCGTCGCAATGGTTTTAACATAAGGACAATGATTACAAATAAACATAATTAATAAGCCCTTTTCTCCTAAGTGCTCACTCATGGTAAAAGCATTACCATTGGCATCTTTCAAGGTGAAATCTGGGGCTTTCCAGCCATAATCGCAAATGGGTGTATCAAGTAGCATCAGTTTCCTTAAGCGTGTCGCTGTATGTCTATAGCCCTATTACAGCTCAATTCACTCAATATTCAAGGCTATCGGCGTTAATGTGGTTATGATATACAAAAGTTTAATCGCCATATACAGCATAATAATTGAAACATTATCAATTATTATTAGAAAATAAACTCACAAACAAAAATAGCCAACCTAAGTTAGCTATTTAGAGACTCTTTAAACACGATGGAATTACCCCTGAGAAACCACCGCCCGATAACCATCTTGGTTTTCATCTTGCACAAACTCAATATAATGCTGAATACTGTCTAGGCTATCTTCTTGATAATGCGAGACATACAACAATTGACTTAAGTGTTCTTTGGCAATGAGTTCAAGGGCATTTTTAATCAGTCGGCGTCCCAAATAATCCAAACCTTGATAAGGCTCATCGAGGATCAATAAGGTGGGTTGTTTCACTATGGCGCGAGCAATGAGTAATAAGCGTTGTTGGCCATATTCTAATTGTCGAAAAGCGGTTTTACTTAAATGGCCCATGTGTAAAATGGCCAACCATTCTGTAGCGACAGATATTTGTTGTGCCGTCGGTTTTTGATACAAACCAATAGAATCATAAAAACCAGAAACAATCACATCCAGTGCGCTACAGTTAACCCGATATTGCTGATGTAATGCCGAAGACACCATACCGATGTGTTTTTTAATTTCCCAAATACTTTCGCCAGACCCTCTTTTTTTGCCAAAAATATCAATGTCGTTGCTGTAACATTGTGGATGGTCGCCAAAAATAAGCCCAAGCAAAGTACTCTTACCGCAACCATTTGGCCCTTTTACTTGCCAATGCACGCCATTATCAATACGCCAGTTCACGCCCGAAAAAATCACTTTATCGCTGTAAGCCACTCGTCCATTGTTTAACTGAAAAACCGGGTTAGCAAATAATGGCTTGTGTCTGTGACGACGAATTAGCGCCAATATATCATCACTTTGTTGACCCGCTTGCGCCGTTAACTGGGCAATAACAGGATGGTTATCCCACTGTGATTTGGTCATCATAGTGTCTAATTTACCATGACTAAACATAGCAACATGTTCAATCCAATCTGGCATATCTTCTTCACGCGACACCACGACCAGTATCTGTTTGGTTTGAGATAATTGTTGTAAATATTTAGTCAGGGTCTGTCTGTGTGCAACATCAAGACCTGCATAAGGTTCGTCGAGCACTAAAAAAGGCACTTGGGTTGCTACTGCACGGGCAAGCATGACTCGGCGGCCTTCACCGGTAGACAATTGAGCAAAAGGACTTAAGCTTAAATGCGTTAAATCTAATTGCTGCAGCAATTGATGGGTTAAGTCATTGTCATGGCATTGATTAAAAACAACCCCAAACACGGTCGTTTTAGGATCGGTATATCCCAGTGACTCGCTGTCATCTTGCTGTAAAATAGCTTCAAGCAGTGATTGTTGCTCAAGCAATGACACCAATGCCACACAAGCTGGCGTGACACCGCTAATATCGCCACTATACGTTAAGGTTTGTGCATCAACTTGTTGGGTTAATAACTGACCAAGTAATGCACCGACATCACCTTCGGTGCTAAATACCCCCCAAGATTGTTGTGATTCAATCACCCAATCATCAATATCGATAGTGACACTCGATGAACAACACTGCAACTGCGTAAATCTGATTTCCATCTTGCCACTTATCCTAATATTTAACCTGAACTAGGTTTAATCAAGTCGATTTATCACTTGAGTGTCTCATAAGAGACTAAAAAAAATCGACAAAAAGCAGAACATTTTATGTTCTGCTTTTGGATGTCATTCAATTGAATCGCCAACTTGAATAAAACTAGTCGATAACGGTCATTTCATTCAACGTAAATTCATCAACAGCGCCTTGTGTTGCAGCCACAAAATCGGCTAAATGTTGATTTTCCATATGCACACGCCATAATTCACGGGTCTGCCAAGTCTCATAAAACATAAAGTGAGCAGAGTTATCATTGTCTCGGTGTAATTCATAGCTAATACACCCTTCTTCAGCGCGTGTAACGTCAATCAGCTTCAGTAACTCAGTTTTCACCAATTCAATTTTGTCCGCTTTGGCTTTAATATTGGCTACAATCGTTAAATGTGACATGTTGATTCCTGTTCGATAATATAAGTGTTCGATAATATAAGTATTTAACATTACTCAATAATATAATTTAAGGTCTGAATTAAAACCCTTCTAACACAATTTTACCAATCGCACGGCCAGCTTCTAACGCCTCATGTGCAGCACGAAGATTTGCAGCATTTATTGCGCCCATGTGCTGGCCTAACGTAGTTTGAATAAAACCTTGGTCGACAAGATCCGCTACTCGGTTAAGTAAACGTCCCTGCTCATCCATATCGACTGCGTTAAACATCGAACGAGCAAACATAAACTCCCAATGTAATGACAAACTCTTTAGCTTTAATTTAGTCACATCAAGCGCAACTGGATCGTCAATCATCGCAATCTTACCAAACGGTGCTAATAACTCTGTGTAACTATCAAAATAAGTATCGGTGCTGTTTAGGCTCGCAACATGAGTAACAGGGCCAATGTTTAATGCCGCTATTTGCGCAACAAGCGGTTTAGTGTGGTCGACAACATAGTCCGCACCCAATTTCTTAACCCACTCACTTGAGCTGGCACGTGATGCGGTACCAATAATGGTTGCACCCGTAATGGCTTTAGCCAATTGTACAAATATAGAACCCACACCACCCGCTGCGCCAACAACCAAAATCACTTCGTTTGATTTCTCTACAGCGCCAGGGCTTTGCTGCTTAATCGATAAATGTTCAAACAACAATTCCCATGCTGTTATCGCCGTTAAAGGTAGTGCAGCAGCTTCTGCATTCGATAAACTCTTAGGCTTCATGCCCACTAAGCGTTCATCTACTAACTGATATTCAGCGTTACTTCCTGTGCGAGTAATATCACCAGCATAGTACACCACATCACCCGGTTTAAATTGACTTGCCTTATCACCCGTTGCAATGACTTCGCCAACCGCGTCCCAACCAATCACTTTTACTTCACCGTCTGCCGGTGGCATGTTTAAGCGCACTTTATAATCGGCAGGGTTAACGGCGATGGCACTCACTTTAATCAATAAATCACGGCCTGTTGCAATGGGTTGATCCAATGTCACATCGATTAATGATTCTGGGTTCGAAATGTCAAGAGACTGTTTATATCCAATAGCTTTCATAAGATTGTTCCTGTGATATATAAAATAAGGTTGCTCAAACTTGATGAAGCCATATTAGCGCTTGTTTTATCTCCCATAAACAGCATAATAATTGAAACATTATCAATTAAAAATGGATAATCATGTTATTAGAAGACCTTTATGTGGTGCTTAAAGTCGCAGAGTTTCGCAGCATCACTGCCGCGGCAACCAATCTAGACATGCGCACCGCCACCGCTAGTGCTGCATTAAAACGCGTTGAAGCCAGTTTAGGCGTTGAACTTTTTATTCGCACCACCCGGCAACTTCGTTTATCGAGCGCTGGCGAAAAGTATATACCGCAGTGTGAGCAAGCCATGTTAATGCTGGAGCAAGCAAAGCAAAACATGAAAGGTGAGCTGGACATTATTGATGGTGACTTACGCTTAGCCATATCATCGGATCTGGGGCGTAATATTGTAATCCCTTGGCTTGATGAATTTATGGATACTCATTCAAAAGTGAGTTTGAGAGTCAGCATTAGTGATGCCAACGTTGACTTTTATCGCGACGCTGTCGATTTAGCTTTACGTTATGGTTCACCTAATGATGCTAATTTATACGGCTTTAAAATTTGTAATGTGCCAAGGCTCATTTGTGCATCACAAACTTACCTTGATAAATTTGGCACCCCAACACATCCACAAGAATTGGCAGAACATAATGCCCTGCTATATCAATTACAAAACTTAACTCACGACATCTGGGAGTTCACCCAAGCTGACAACAGTATTAAAGTAAAAGTATCCGGTGACCGGGTTGCCAATGATGCAGACTTAGTTAGACGTTGGTGCGTTAATGGCAAAGGAATATCAGCTAAGTCATGCTTAGACATGTCACATGACTTACTGACCAATAACCTAGTGAGGATAATGGCGGACTATCCCGTTAAATCCACTGAACTCTGGTTGGTATTTCCTAGCAGACAATCTATTACACCCGCAGCGCGATTACTGCGTGACATGCTTAAAGACAAAACTCGCAGTATTTTACTGCAACTAATAGAGAAAGGCATACTCGATAAAAGCGTGTTGGATTAAATGCTCGTTTTAAATGTTCAAACGCATACGGGTAAAATAGAATCCCGTGATGTTAATCCGGACTGAATAGAATCAATACATTATTGATAAGTTATCTGTATCACAATTAGCGGACAATAAATTAGCGCTAAATAAACTTCATTACTGTTGCACTTCATCAAGAATAGCTTTTAGTCGCAGGGCTATGTTGTAAACAGGCGTCAAACATAAGCTAAACATAGCCACTATCAATCGAACTCACAGGAGTTCGATTGAAAACCAATAAATTAATGTGTCGCTTTATCTCCCCAAATATCTTTTAACCTTTGGTCTCTGCCACAATTCCAGCGATAAGCATTATAGCGAATTGGGTTGTTCTTATAGTAATCCTGATGATAACTTTCATCGCCTTTTATAGGATAAAATGTAGACGCATTTAAAATTGGCGTGACCACTTTATTATTCGGAAACTGCTTTTCTACTTTTTTTTTAGACTGTTGGGCAATTTGTCGTTCGGTGTCGTTTGCCACGAAAATCGCACTTAAATAGCTAGAACCTTTATCGCAAAACTGTCCGCTTGCATCAAAAGGATCAATGTTGACCCAGTAATGTTCTAACAGCTCGGTGTAGCTCACTTTGCTAGGATCGTATGTTATTTCAACCGCTTCATAATGACCACTGTGGTTGCCATTATAGGTAGGGTCTTTGATGTTTCCGCCAGTAAACCCAGAGATCACATCGGTTACGCCATCAAGTTTTTCAAAATCTGACTCCATACACCAAAAGCATCCGCCAGCTAAAATGGTTTTATCTGCGGTGGCATTCGATGCATAAGACAATAAACTTGCTGCAAATATCGTTAACACTAGTGTGCTTTTCATAACACTCTCCTTTATTTTCCTAGGTTATTAGTATGTTTGTCTGTAAATATCTACTATATGAACTTAATGGTTTAAAAGTTCACAATGACATTTACAAAGTTCCTAATGGTGAGTTAAGGCAGCTATATTCCCGAAATACCTAGACTGCAATGCAAGTAACTCTTGCCAATTTAGCTTTTCGCTTTAGCCTTCTTTTTATACGATTTCTTAAAACTTCGTTTTGGTGCAGTACTGGCAACACCTTGTAATGCTGAGGGTAATTGACTCGATGCTTGAGTGATAAGACCATCTAATTGGCTCAACAATGGCTGCATAAAGGCATCGTACTTTAAGCGTTTTTGGCTGATAGCATCGAGGCTGTTTTCCCATAATGCGGTCATGTCGGGCGTGGTTGCTGATTCGGGTAAACTGCGGATTAAGCCAGTACCCACAGGGGTGGCCAATATCGATTTACCCTGGCGAATTAAATATCCGCGTTTAAACAGCAATTCAATAATTCCTGCACGTGTGGCCTCTGTGCCTAAGCCATCGGTTTCTTTAAGGATTTTTTTAATCTCGCTGTTTGTCACATAACGGCTAATGCCGGTCATTGCACCTAATAAAGTGGCATCGGTAAAATGCTTCGGCGCTTGGGTCATTTTCTGTAGTAATTCACCACGCTGACAATGCAAAATTTGACCTTTAACCAGTGGCGGTAAAGACTGTACCGCGTCTTCATTGTCGTCGTCGCTGCTAGTTGAATTAGAACTAGATTGATTTGCAGTGGCAGAACGTTTAAACAGTTGTTTCCAGCCTAAGGTTTTATCTTGACGTGCTTTAGTGGTAAATAACCCACCGGCAATGGTCACTTCAACTGCGGTTTCTGCATAGATATAAGCGGGATAGAACTGGGCTAAATATTGCCTTGCCACATGTTGATATAACTTGGCTTCATTGCTTGATAATGTCGATAAATTAGCCACCTTTTCAGTTGGCACTATCGCATGGTGAGCATCTACTTTAGTGTCATCCCACGCTTTAGATTTAAGTTTACTATTCGGAGACTCACAACCCTCAATTAAGCCTGAAGCGCCTTTGAGCACGGCGTCCAATACTTTTGGCGCCAAAGCATGCTGATCTTTAGGTAAATAGCGACTGTCTGAGCGCGGATAAGTAATCAATTTGTGGCGCTCATACAAACTTTGGCAAGTATCCAGTACTTCTTTCGCTGACAGGCCAAAACGTTTAGCTGCATCTATTTGCAGTGCCGATAAGCTGTAAGGTAATGGTGGGTTTTGGCGCTTATCTTTAGCTTCAATTTTAGTGACTTCCGCTGGTTTCCCATTGATACGGGCAACGACATTTTCGGCTAAACCTTTAGCTAATACTCGTCCGTCTTCATCCATATATGGCTGACATGCTTCGCTAGGTTGCCATTTGGCAGTAAAGGCTTGTTGTTGGTCGGTGAGTAAATGCGCTAAGACTTCATAAAAAGCTTTAGGTTTGAAATCGGCAATCTCATCATCGCGACGAACGACGAGCCCCAGCAAAGGTGTTTGCACTCTGCCAACCGACAACACACCTTGGTAACCCACTTTACGACCTTGAATCGTGTAGGCTCGGGTCATGTTCATGCCATATAGCCAATCAGCACGGCTGCGGGCCAATGCAGAAGTCGATAATGGAATAAACTCTCGGTTACTGCGTAATTGCCCTAATGCACGTTTTACCGCTTGTGGGTTTAAGTCACTGATTAACAAACGTTGAACTTGACTGAGTTTGTCTCCTTTTACACCCAGATAAGAAATCACTTCATCGACCAGCAACTGCCCTTCACGGTCTGGATCGCCAGCATTAATGATCGATGATGCTTGCTTGACCAATTTTCGTAACACCGTAAGTTGGCTGCGCGTTTTAGGTTTAGGTTGTAGCTTCCACGTTTGCGGCACGATGGGAAGGTGTTCGAGTTTCCACGACTTAAATGCATCGTCATAGGCATCGGGTTCGGCTTGCTCTAATAAATGGCCAATACACCATGAGACGCAATCACCATTAGCGGCTGTGATAAAGCCATCACCTTTTTTATGTGGTTTTGGCAGAACATCGGCAATAGCACGACCTAGACTGGGTTTTTCAGCAATATATAAAATCATAATCCACTGGTGGGTCGCTAATATTCAATGAAATGAACCGCGCCACTTAACTGTATAAATTTACAGTATAGATTAGCGTTAAATACGCCAAGCTGCAAATATGAAATAATTAACCACTTAGTCACTTAAATCATTACAATGCGCAAGTTCACTTTAAAACACGACAAACAGATGAAACTCGGCCACCGCTTAGCACATATCAACATGATGATCCCCAATGGTTACACTCATATTTGGGATTGCTGTTGCGACCATGGATTACTCGGCGCCGCGTTGCTTGACAGACATGCTGCCACGATTCATTTTGTCGACATTGTGCCAGCATTGATGCAGCAGTTAACCGCCAAGCTCGAACGTTTTTACCCACAGCAAAACCCACCAAAATGGCAAGTACATTGTGTTGATGTGTCAGCGATCCCTTTGGATCAAGATGAGCATACACCCTTAGTGATTATTGCCGGAGTGGGTGGAGATTTGGTGATCGAGTTTGTTAGGTCACTTTGCCAGCAATATTCGAACCGAAAAATCGATTTTATCTTGTGTCCAGTTCATCATCAATATGAGTTACGCCAACAACTTATCAAGCTTGATTGTGAATTAATTGACGAAAAACTGATTGAAGAAAACCGTCGTTTCTACGAAATCCTTTATATCAGACGTGATCCCAAACTCCCCGCGAATGTTGCTAATGATTCGCTTACAGACATTGACCCTATAGGCAGTGTAATTTGGCAAGCGAGTGATGCTGTACAGCAAGACATTGCTATGCGTTATTTAGCTAAAACGATTGCGCACTACAGTCGCATCAATCAATCTCGTTCAGGAAACACCTCTCAAGCACTAAAAGAGTATCAACAGGTAAACATCGCTTTAAAATAATGCCTAAAACGCTTCAATTGGCAGTCCATTTCTGGGTATATAAAGTATCAAGGACGCTACGCCGCAAATGACAAGGACGGACTTCGTCCTGCAATAAAGAGCTGGATTCCCGATCAGCTGCATCTCAGGAATGACGTAATTGCAGTATGACTACCCATGTAGTTTTCTATGTAAAATATCGTACTTTGGTTTTTTAGTAGAAGGCCGTGGATAGGTGTCATCATTTAAGGTTAACGTTGCTTCACCAAGGCTTATTGGGCCACCATTAAGCTGACTTTTCCATCTAACAAGATACTTAGCTGGAGGTAACTTAGGAAGATTAAAATAAAAAATAGTCCCAGGATCTTTTGGCACTTGAACATCTAAGTTAAGTAAATAACCATCATTATTTCTAATGACTATTGAATGCAAAGTCACACTACTTTCAAACGTTACCTTCAAAGATCGCGTAGGCTCGATAGTAAACTCAATCGTCACATCGCTATTCTTCGCAGAAAGCTCACTAGCATATATATTATTTGATACCAGCAAAGCGAAAAAGATCATGGTTAGGCAACGATAAACTCTCATTTCAATATCCTTTCTTATAACTAAATTTAATGAGCTGACCGCATGGTCCAAACACAGCAACGATTTCCTTTATCGACTTAGTACTTTTCTTTTGCGGCTAGCACAAAGTGCCTGTATGAATGATGGGTGTAATCCAATATCGACACGGATTATGTTTACAAACCGCAGACAAGGCACCTAATAACGCATCTTGATGATCCACAGGATGCATAATTTCAAACTTACAAAATTCCCTGTAGCCTTCAACTTGCTCTTTGATATTAAAATGGCTGTGTTCACGGCTAAAACCGCAAATATTACCTAGGCTAAAACCAGATAAAAACTCAAGCTCAATCAAGGTATCAACGATGTCGTCCTTAATATCATTTTGGGCGATCAGCACTAACAATTGCTCCGTGATCATTGACGTTTCTCCAGCCAGTAATAAAGGATTGGTAACAAATAAAGGGTTGTAATGGTTGATGTCAGCAAACCGCCAATAACAACAATGGCTAATGGCTTTTGGATTTCAGCACCAGGGCCCGATGCAAACACCAATGGCATCAAGCCAAACATGGCTGTCGTGGCGGTCATCAAAATAGGTCGTAAACGTCTTGCTGCACCTTGCTCGACTCGCGCCAATAAACTGCTAAAAATATGTTTGGTCTGCTCGTAATAACTCACCATCACCACACCGTTAAGTACTGCGACGCCGAGTAATGCAATAAAACCAACCGAAGCAGGCACAGATAAATACTCGCCCGAAACATACAAGCTCACGATCCCGCCCATCATAGCAAAGGGGACGTTAGCCAAAATCAAGCCCGCTTTAGCAAGCGAACCAAAAGTGGTAAACAAAATGAGAGTAATAAGCGCAATGGCGACGGGAATAACCAGTAATAAGTTATTAGTGGCACGTTGTTGATTTTCAAACTCGCCACCAAAACTGACACTGTAACCGCTAGGTAACTTAACCTCAGCGTCAATTTTCGCGTTGAGTTCTTCAACAAAACTGACTATGTCTCGGCCTTGCACGTTAGTCGTAATCACCGAGAAACGATCACCTTGTTCGCGTTCAATTAAAATAGGGCCTTCTTTGTAGGTTAATTTAGCGATATCGGTAAGGCGTTTTAATGAATGATCAGGCATTACCAACAACTGATTCTGCAGCTCATTAATACTACTCAACCCGCCTTGATTATTGGCGATCAATACTGGGGTACGCTTTTTACCTTGCAGCACTTCGGTCACAACAACACCTTCAAGTTGGCTTTTCAAATACCGCGAAAACTCCATGGTGCTCATGCCAAAGCCACGTGCCAGCTCATTATCTAGGGTTAAGTTAATAAATGGACTGCCCTCAATCATGGCCATTTTCACATCGATACTGCCACTGGTGTCACTGACAAGCTGCTCAATTTGGGCCGTTAATTGCCCAAGTGTATCAATATCGGTGCCAAAGACTTTGATGGCCACATCACCAATACTGCCAGTAAGCATTTCAGAGACGCGCATCTGAATAGGTTGAGTAAAATTAAAATTTACTCCAGGAAAATTAAGCAGTTCAGTGCGAATTGCATCAATCAGTTGCGTCTTGTCAGCAAAGCGCCACTCGTCTCGCGGTGCGAGTTCCAAAAATACATCGGTTTCATTTAGCCCCATAGGATCTAAACCAATTTCATCAGAACCGGTCCGCGCAACCATTTGTTTAATTTCTGGCACCTTTTCAAGCAAGGTAATTTGAATTTGCTTGTCGATAGCAATCGACGCCTCAAGCGAAATAGAAGGTGATTTTTCTAGCTGTAAAATAATATCGCCTTCATCCAATGTCGGCATAAAGGTTTTACCGACAAGACTAAATAGCCCTAAACTCACTACTAATAGCGTAAACGACACGATGATAAACGGCTTTTTATAGGTAAACGTCTTTTTTAAACTGCTCAAATAAGCCGCTTTTAGTTTCTCTATCGCTTTAGGCTCTTGTGCAGACTTTTCGTTAACCAGATAAGATGCAATGACCGGAATAACCGTAAGCGACAACACCAATGCCGATAACATGGCAAAGACAATCGTGACAGCCACGGGCGTAAATAATTTGCCCTCTAAGCCGGTTAATGTCAGTAAGGGAGAAAACACAATCATCACAATGACAGTGCCAGATACAACTGGAATAGCCACATCTTTAGTCGCACGATAAATAAGGTGTAAACGTGGCAAACGTTGCTTAGTCGCAATAAGATTGACCATGTTCTCAACCACTACCACAGATGAATCAACCAACATACCAATCGCGATGACTAAGCCACCTAGACTCATTAAATTTGCTGACAGATTAAATAAATCCATCATCAAAAACGTCATTAATGCCGCAAGAGGCAAAGACAATGACACAACTAAAGCGGCCCTGACATTACCTAAAAACAGCGCTAGTAATACAATCACTAACAACACGGCTTCAAATAACGCACTTGAAATGGTATCAATCGCGGTATTAATTAAATTAGCACGATCATAAAAAACGTTAAGCTCGCTGCCTTCAGGCAACGAAGTATTAATTTGCGCTAACTTTGCTTTAATATTGGTGACTACTTGGGCAGTATTGGCATCTTTAAGTGCAATAATTAAGGCTTCAGCCGCCTCTTCACCGTCTTTTGATACCGCGCCATAGCGGGCTAAATGGCCAATCTGTACGTCAGCTAAATCTATCAAGCGATAAACTTGCGCATCATCCGCCTTAATCACTAACTGTTTTAGTTCATCAATATCATCGACTCGCCCTTCTGAACGCGCAATAATGGTATCAGTACCAATGGTTAATTTACCGGCACCTTCATTATGATTATTGTCAGTAATCGCCTGTTGCAGATCTGCAAAACTGACGCCAGCGGCAGCCATGGCAGAAGGATTAGGACTAACACTAAAACTTTTGGCATAGCCACCTAAAATATTCACATCCGCCACACCAGCAACGGTACGCAGCAAGGGTCTGACTTCCCATTCCAGCAACTGCCGACGTTCCATTAACGATAAGTTAGGGTTTTCAAGTGTAAACATAAAGATTTCACTTAACGGCGTACTCATCGGTGCTACACCACCAGAGACACCTTCAGGAAAACTGTCCCATACCGCCGCTAGTCGCTCGCTGACCTGCTGCCTAGCCCAATAGATATCAGTTCCTTCAGTAAAATCTAAGGTAATATCACTAATGGCATACTTAGTAGTGGAGCGTAAAATGGCTTGATTTGGGATCCCTAAAAGCTCTGTTTCAACCGGTACAGTAATTTGCGCTTCAATTTCTTCAGGCGTCATACCCGGTGCTTTTAAAATAATCTTCACTTGCGTAGGCGAAATATCAGGAAAGGCATCAAGAGGAATATTAAACCAGGCACGAGTACCCGCTAACATTAAAATCAACGCTACGATCAACACAAACAAGCGCTGAGTTAGTGAAAAACGAATCACAGAAGCGAGCATATTATTCGCCTCCTAAACCAAGCAGTATACCTTTCACTGCCGCGACAGATTGAGACAACACTTTAATTTGACTCAAATCTTGATCACTCGCGACAATATAATCATCTGCAGTAGAGCCTAATACATCGATACTCAATGAAGACAATGTTTGGTCTTTTTGGGTAAAAATCTGGCTATCTTGTTGCCAAGTGAACACACTAATTTTAGGCACCAAATACACGGCTTTTTGATATTCAGGTATCACAGTAATTTGTTGCCCTAAGAGTAAATTGCACGTTTGTGGTACAGGGGTAGACCAAGCAGTTAAAAATACCCCATCAGCAATTGCAGACACTTCATCAATGGCAATATGACATTGATTAATGTTCACCGCAGATAACGAGGTTGACTGACTCATAGGCACACTGACTTTCACCCGAATACTATCGGTAGGAATAAGCGAGAATAATTGCACCCCAGCACTGTAGGGGCTATTGAGATAATTAAGATTAACAATGCCCGCCACAGGAGCCATGACCACCAGCGATTCAGTATTTGCATCAATGCTTTGCACCATCTCCATAAAGTGCTGCATGTGTTCGTATTCAAGGTGAGCACTAAAGTAATCTTGGCTGATCTCGCGCCACTTATCTGAGCCAATGCTGCCATTTTTTAATAAAGGCAGATTACGGTCATAACGCTGTTTAGCTAGGTCGTATAGGCTTTTGGCCGCCTCTATTTGAGCTAAAAAATGAAACACTTCTGGTCCAGTTAATCTGACAATGGCTTGGTCTTTGGTGACAACTTGCCCCTGCCCCACTAAAAACGTCACTTGCTGAATATTTTCAGGCGTCATAACCCAATAATCGTTACCGGGTAAACGGGCTATTTGTGCAGGAAGAGGACTACCTTCATAACTGGCCACTTTTTTAGGCGACATATAACTCACGTCTAAGTGACCTAACTCGCTAAGAGATATGGTTTCAGCACGAACAAACGCCGATGATAAACCGATTGTGATACATAAAAGGCTGGTGCCAAATTTGGCCATCATAATGAAATCCCTAAAGCTTGCAGTTGCTGAGAATGAAGTTGTTGCTGGGCCACTTGGTTAAGTGCTAAACGTGATTCAGTATCCAATGCATCCATGTAGCGGCGTAACCAAATTTCATAACCCATTTGGTTTTGGTCTTTTACCTTGGCCAAATCTTCAGTGATGGTGCGACTCAGTGATACCCCTCGTTGTAACAAGGCCTGCTGTTTTCTGAGATTATGCTGCTGTAATAACAGCTTTTGTGATTGATTTTTGAGTTCCAGATAAAGTCTTTCGCTATTGATGCGTTGATCTTGATAATCTTTCTGCCAAACCGACAGCTCACGTTGAGATAAAGCAGAGCCAAAACCGAGTGGAATACTGATCCCAACACCTAAATGTTGGTCGTTAGAGAGATCACCAGCCGTTTCCTTTGCGGTTAATGACACAGTCCACGGATCTTGTTCACCCGCTTGCTGGCTTGTCATCATGACGTCTTGAAACTGTTGTTGCAGCGACTGTAATTGCCACAAAGGATGCTGCATCAATACCACATCAGCACCATGAATAGATTGCACGTCTAATTCAGCCATATTATGGCCACTTTCTTCTATATTTTCGGGGATCTCACTCAAACCAGTGAGTGATTGAAATAATGCCATTGCTTCATCTTGTTGCTGTTTTAGTTCAATCTGCGCTAAATCAATATCCACGCGTTCACGATCTAATAGCAATAAATTGACTTTAGGAAACTCACCCGCTGCAGACAGTTGTTTTTGCTGCACATGTAACTGTTCTAATAGTGATGCTTTACGTTGCAGTTGGTTAGACTTAACTAAAGCGATGCGAAAATCCCACATGCTTTGTCTAAGCAAACCAGATAAATATAATTTTTGAAGTGCCACCTGTTGCTCAAGCAGAGAGCTTGTTAACCGTTTTAATTTGTTATCGCTTTGGTGCAAACTAAAAGATTTAATGGGTAAGTTAAGTGATACTTCTTGTTCATAAATGTTACTATTATCCAGATCGCCTAGGTAACTTAAACTAATGCTCGGTAAGCCCGTCAACCAAGTCGAACTGCTCAATTGTACTGAGCGGTTATCGTTGAGTGGCATGGCATTAAAGGTGGTCTTGTTTAATCGCGTTTGACTTAACTGCAACAGTGGTGACAGGTCATTGCTTGTAGCGCCATAGCTATAAGAGCTAATCGCTAGCGCAATAATAAGACATATTTTGATACTAAACTTCACGGCAGACATATGTGATTTCACTAACCCAAAAGATATAGTTAGACTATTATCTTTAGGTAGAGAACACATGGGGAGTATGTATCATAAATGTCGCTATGGTACATATGTACCATAATGTAAACTCATGATTTTAATGCGTAATCATTTACCCTTTTTAGTTTTATTTACGTAACACACTCATTTTTGGACAGCTGTCATGAGAAAAGATGTATTCATTATTATACTGCTACTGCTAATCACCTTATTTAAGTTGTTCGACATATTTGCCGATTTTCAACTGGACATTCCCGCTTGGCACATTGCCCAAGAAGCCATGCTGGTATTGTTAACGATTGCAGCGAGTATTTTTTTAGGTTATGACCTGATCCGCAGTTCTCGCCAAGTCAAAGCACTCAAATCGAAACTTAAAAAAGCGGATAAAGAAATCGATCACATGTCAGCACAAATGCGATCAGCAAGACAAGAATATAGCGTAACAATCGCAACACAATTCGATGCATGGCAGTTTACAAAAAGTGAACAACAAGTCGCTTTATTACTGTTGAAAGGCCTCAGCTTTAAAGAAATTGCCGAGGTACGACTCACCAAAGAAAAAACGGTCCGCCAACAAGCATCAACAATTTACAGCAAGGCACAAGTTGACGGCCGCCACACCCTATGCGCCTGGTTTATGGAAGATTTTATTCAAGAGTAATACTCACTAAGCCCAAAAAATATATAGGTCCCGGCTTAAAAATATTACAGGGTGAATAACGTAGTAGTCAGGATCATTATTTTAGCTTTTGCCCTTCGTCTTCATTATCCGCACATGCTTAGATCCCGGCTTAAATACCTTATTGGGAGGGATCCATTTTTGACTTTTGACTTTTGACTTTTGACTTTTGACTTTTGATTTTTGATTTTTGACTTTTGACTTTTGACTTTTGACTTTTGACTTAATGATTTAATGATTTAAACCCATAAAAAAACCAGCATTTTCATGCTGGATTTTTGTTGTTAACAAATATTGCTAACAAGGCCGGTTAACTTATGGATGACACTCGTTGTGCATTTCTAAGTTAGTACCAATGTCTTTTGAGCGATTGGCTTTAGCATCATCATTACGTAATTGCGTTAAATGATCCAAGTAAGCTTGGTCAACGTCGTTGGTAATATAATGACCGTCGAACACAGATGTTTCGAAACGCTTAATCTCTGGATTTTCCATTCTTACCGCTTCAATTAAGTCGCTTAAGTCTTGGAAAATAATACCATCGGCACCAATGATTTTGGCAATTTCGTCAGCATCACGACCATGAGCGATAAGCTCATTAGACGTCGGCATATCAATACCATACACATTCGGGAAACGAATTTCAGGTGCAGCTGAAGCAAAATACACTTTCTTTGCACCGGCTTCACGCGCCATTTCAATGATCTGTTCAGACGTAGTACCACGTACAATCGAATCATCAACCAATAATACGTTTTTACCTTTAAACTCGGTATTAATCGCATTCAGTTTACGACGTACAGATTTTTTACGCTCTAGCTGACCAGGCATAATAAATGTACGACCAATATAACGATTTTTCACAAACCCTTGGCGGTACGGTAAATCCATGCAACGTGCAATTTCTAATGCGATATCACACGATGTCTCAGGAATAGGAATAACAACATCAATGTCGTGATCTTCCCATTCTTTCTTAATTTTTTCGCCTAACTTAGCGCCCATGTTTACACGGCTTGCATAAACAGACACTTTATCAATGCTCGAATCGGGACGTGCAAAATACACGAATTCGAAAATACATGGCGCATAGCTTGGGTCTGCTGCACATTGACGGGTAAACAATTGTCCATCAAGTGAAATATAAACAGCCTCACCAGGTGCTACGTCACGCATCACTTCAAAACCAACAGCGTCTAAAGCAACACTTTCAGAAGCAACCATGTACTCAGTACCCGTTGCGGTTTCGTGTTTACCCAATACCAAAGGACGAATACCAAATGGGTCACGAAATGCCACTAAACCTTGGCCAATAATCATCGCAACTACCGCGTAAGCACCACGAGTTTGTGCATGCACTTTAGCAACTGCATCAAACACTTCATCGGCACTTAAGGTTAAACTGCGCGTTTCTTGTAACTCATCGGCTAACAGATTTAACAAGATTTCTGAGTCTGAGGTGGTGTTAACATGACGACGCTTTGTGACTAAGCTTGCAGCCAGTTCAATCGTATTAGTCAAGTTACCGTTGTGTGCTAACGAAATACCAAATGGCGAGTTAACATAAAACGGTTGTGCCTCTGATGCACTCGAGCTGCCAGCGGTAGGATAACGAACATGTCCAATACCGGCATTGCCTTGTAAACGCTGCATATGTTTAGGTTCAAACACATCTTTGACTAAGCCGTTTGCTTTACGTAAACGAAACGCATTCATGTCAACCGTCACAATACCTGCTGCGTCTTGACCACGATGTTGGAGCACAGTCAGCGCATCATAAATGGTCTGATTAACTGTTGATTTTCCTACTATTCCGACGATACCACACATGGGTAAGGTTCCTCACTGTAAAGTGTTTTATGTTTATATTTTGGGTACAAAGCTAGAGGTATTTTCAAGGTAGTTAAAAAACCACTGAATAACCACGCCAAATTCAGGTACAAGAACAGAGTCCTGCCACCATTTAGTGTCAGGGAATGCCGTAAAAGCATCCATAAAAAACAGTAATGCACTAACGATTAACGCGCCACGAATGGCACCAAAACACAGGCCTAAAACACGGTCTGTGCCCGATAATCCGGTTTTAGCCACTAACTGGCCTAATAAATAATTAACGAGTGCCCCTATGATCAGGGTAATGATAAAAAGAATAGCAATCGCCACACCATTTCTAACTAACTCGTCCTGCATTTGGGTTAAATGAGCTGCAAGATCAAGATAAAACTGGCTAGCGATAAAGAAAGCGGCAAACCAAACCACAAGAGACATGGCTTCTTTGGCAAATCCGCGGATCAAACTAATAATAGTTGATAACCCGATGACAATAATTATTGCGTAATCAATCCAAACCATGGAGATGGGGATCCGGTATAGGGTTCAAGACGGCGGGATTCTAACAGAGACAGAGATGTTTCTCACCTCTGATTGCACAAATTATTCTTGCGTGATTAAGAACAATCAAATTGTAAATATTAATCACGCATGCAAAATACCGTCTGAAGAGGTTATTGTTCCTGTGGATTATAGGCTACGATTTTGCCTTTTAATCCGGTTAATTTGAATATAGGTTGCTGACGAGCTTTAAGTTTTTCTTCTGAAACTTCAGGGCCAACAAACACTCGGGTTAGTTTCCCTTCAACGGGTACTTTAGGCAGTGTGTAAGCGTTAAACCCCGCTTTTCGCAGTTGAGTAATCAACGCTTTTACATTGGTAATATTATTAAACCCGCCTAACTGCAATGTAAAACCAGCAGTAATAGGTGATTTCACTTTATTTGCAACCTGGGTTTCAGGCTTTTTAACTGCCACTGCTACTGTAACTGGAGCTGGAGCTGGCGGCTTAACGGCTTGGCTGACTTCTTTGGTCGGCTCTTTGTTCGGTTCAGCTCCCCCTAATGCAACGATATCGTTACTGAGATCTTGTGGTTCAGCAATCGTTAACACTTGGAATTCTTCTACTGGTTCTGCGGTATTGTCAGAATTAACTTTATTGGAAGCACTTGGCTGAGTTTGACGTAAAGGAATTTCAGTGAACTCCTCAACCACTTGCGTTTTTTTACCGTCTAATAAGTCGGGTAAAAAAATCACGCCTAAGGCCACTAATACGATGGTACCCACCAAACGATTTTGAAATTGACGATTCAAAGCTAATTCCCTTTTTTAACCAAATGACGTTAATGATGGCTTGTACAACCGACGTCGGACATAAATAGTGTTTATAAAGATTTAAAGCCTGCAACAGTATAAAAAGAACCGAAGACAATAACCACATCATCGGCATTTACCGTAGTTTGTATGGCTTGCCATGCGCTAGCGATGTCAGCAAACTCACTAACATACTCACGACTACTGTCATTGGGCAATGCTTGACGCAATACTTGTGCTGATGCGCCTCGTGGATTATCTAAACTCACCAAGTTCCAATGGCTAATTTGTTGATCTAATGTCGCCAATACTGACTTAATGTCTTTATCTTTAAGCATGCCACACAAGGCTACAATACGCCGACCTTGGTACGCCTGTAATTGTTGTGCTAAATATCTGGCTGCATGGGGATTATGCGCAACATCTAATAGTACTAATGGTTGCTGACTCACCTGCTCTAGTCGTCCAGCCAGTTGAGCTTGTTGTAATCCTCGATTAATGTGCTGTTGGCTTATTTGCGGCCAAATATGGCTTAGCAGCGCAACAACACTTGCAGCGTTAGCTAACGGTAACCTTGGCACCGTTAAGCCAGTATATGACTGCTGCGCAGATTCAAAGTGCCATAATGCTGGTTGAGTCTGATCTTTATGGTAATCAAACTCATGCCCAACACGATAAAGAGTTGTACGGAGTTGATTAGCATATTCAGTGACGCTCAACGGTAAATCTGGCTCACCGATAATAGCAACACAATCTGAGCGAAACACGCCAGCTTTTTCTCTGCCAACCAGTTCGCGGGTATCGCCTAAATATTCTTGATGATCAAGATCGATAGAGGTCAAAATAGTGGCAGTGGAATCGATAATATTGGTTGCATCCAATCGCCCACCTAAACCCACTTCAAGAATGATCACATCGACTTTAGCAGCTTTAAACAAATATAAACCTGCTAAGGTGGCATATTCAAAAAAGGTTAATGAAATATCACCTCGCGCCGTCTCTATCGCACAAAAAGCTTCGATAAGGGAGTCATCACTGGCATCTTGTTGATTTATTTGTACCCGTTCATTGTAATGCAGCAAATGAGGCGAGCTATACACGCCGACAGACAAATCAGCTTGACGTAAAATCGAAGCAAGCATAGCGCAGGTTGTGCCTTTGCCATTGGTACCGGCTACGGTAATGACTTTCGCTGGCGCTAAATCAAGCACATTTAATTTCTCGGCAACAGCGCTGACTCGAGTTAAGCCCATGTCAATTTCGCTAGGATGAATTGCCAGCAAATAATCCAGCCATTGAGCTAAGCTTGACTGTTGATTGGGTACAGTAATTTCAGACACGATTGACATAATTCAATACCATTTAACTTATTCAAACCTTACTCGGCGCTGCGAATACAGAACATGGGTTTTACATTTCAATAAAGATAACTTAGCTAACTTAAATAACATAGATAGCTTAAAGGGCTTAATCGAGCATAAACAATGGACCCAGCGCTAACTTAGGCAATTGATATTGTTCAGGGTAAGTCACATCGACCAAATACAATCCATTCGGTTTAGCAGTAGGTGCCGCTAGCTTACGATTTTTCAGGGCAAACAATTCTGTTATCCACTCTATAGGTTGATTACCTAAGCCGATTTGCAGTAATGAACCAACAATATTACGCACCATATGATGTAAAAATGCATTAGCTTGAATATCGACCATCACATACATGCCTTGGCGAGTCACATTGACTTGATGCACGTTTCGAAACGGCGTTTTAGATTGACAATGCAATGCTCTAAAACTGGTAAAATCGTGTTCGCCAACAAAAAGCTGTGCCGCTTTATGCATCAAGGTTTCATCAATATCACCGTGATAATGGCTCACTCCGGCACTTAAAATACCCGGGCGCAGTTTATGATTATAAATCACATAGCGGTAACGTCTGGCTGTCGCACTGTAACGAGCATGAAAACTGTCATCGACTTCTTTTGCCCAGCGTATCGCCACACTGTCTGGTAAATTAGCATTAACGCCCTGTGTCCACGCCGTCATTGGACGTTGAACATCGGTGTCAAAATGAACCACCTGCCCGGTACCGTGTACACCAGTATCTGTTCTTCCGGCACACAAAACGGTTATAGGTTCATTAGCCACATAACTTAACGCTTTTTCAATCTGGGCTTGCACTGAATCGACCTCGAGTTGGCGCTGCCACCCACAAAAACCACTACCATCATATTCAACACCTAACGCGACCCGCATGCCTATATCCTCTACTCAATAATGGCGCGCAGTTTATCACAAAAAAACGGCGCATGTATCTGCGCCGTTTGCTTTTATGTGGTTAACATAAGCCTATTTCTTTACCTATGCAGGCAAAAAATTATCGGCTTAACTGACACTTTTTAGTAAATTTTTGGCTTCTAATTGCTGACGTTCATTACCGTCCATTTGCACTTCTTTTAATAACGCTCGGGCACTGTCTTGATCTTCAATCTCAATATACGCCCTGGCTAAATCAAGTTTTGCATTAACGGAGTTTTCTTCATCATCAACATCAACCATATTCGGATTGCCCATTAATGAACTTGCAGAGCCCATATCAACATTAACGTCTTTATACTGATCGGTTTTATCGTCATCTTCATCAGCATCGTTCAACAGTTTATCAATGTCGATATAACCGTTTTCACGCTCAAAACGCATTAAGTCATCGTCACTGGCTTTATATTCTGTTGATTGGCTTCGTTCTTTTTGATCGAGTGCAGCCAATGCTTCATCAACAGTTAAGTTGTCATCGCTAAGGATATACTCATCTTCTGAGGTAAAGTCATCATCGTTGTCATCATTGAGTGATTGTGAAAATGCAGCCAGTAGATCATCGTCACTCACATCTGCTTCATCGACTTCTATCTCGTCAGCGGCTGACTCGGCAGCTTTAAGTAAATCGCTTTCCCAATCTAAAAGTTCAGGTTTTGGTTTACTTGATTTTAGGTCATTAAAGAAGCCTGAATCTTTATTTATTTTACTTTTCGCACTAGACGAAGCAGCCTCTTCATCATCCATTTGTGCTAACAAGGCATCAAGACCATCATCCGTTTCTGATGTAGGAGCTTGTGCAGCTGTAGAATCATGATCTAACTTAATATCATTACTGCTCGTTGACGCTAACGCGGCTTCAAGTTCAGCATCTAACCAGCTGTTATCTTCGTCATCGCTGTCTGCTGCTTTATCAGCATCCGCTTCAGGCTCAATATACTTGTTCGTTTCAATATCAGCAGTATCATCTGTGTTAGTTAAATCGGTATCATTAAGATATTCATCAAACTCATCGAATAATGCGTTATCGTCGATGCTTTCATTGTCAGGCTGAGTGTTGTCAACCTGCGGAGCACTGCCATACTGTGGGTTTTCAGTGTCATTTTCTGATGGAGTATCGTCTTTTATATCTTCTTTAAAGCTTGCCAATAAAGTATTAATGTCATCATCGAGGGACTCATCATCAGATATTGATTCTTCATCGGAAATATCATCATCTAATTCAGCAGCTATCTGTGCTTGGACGGCAGCCTTTTCCTGAATGTCGGCATCTGACTCAATCACTGGCTCGTTAAGACTCGCTAATAATGCATCGATGTCATCATCACTGGTTTCATTATCATCAATAAAATCTACGACATCCTCATCATTTAACTCTGCAGCAATTTGCGCCGCTAAATCATCACTATCGGAAGTTTGCTGTTCACCGGTTGACAGTTCATCACTTTTTTCGTCAAACACTGATTCAATAACAGGTTCATTCAAGCTAGACAGCAATGCATCAATGTCATCATCACTCGACTCTATATCTTGGATATCTTCGTTAGTATCATCTTGCAACTCAGCTGCAATTAACGCGGCTATGTCATCATCGTTGTCAATTGAATCACGGTTTAGCGGCTGAAGGTCTGTATCCCCATCATCTGTTGAGCTATCTGTTGAGCTATCTTCTTCGTTCTCATCCTTGGTTGCAGATAAGCCGGCTAGGAGTTGATCTATATCTTCATCCGTTGCAGTAGGAGCATCAACATCAGTTTGTTCCGAATCAGGCTCTGATAGTAATAAATCTAGGTCCTCTTCCGCGTTTGTTTCAGCTGATTTTACCGGTGTTTCGGCAGCCACATCATCTGGCTCTGCAGGCATATCAAACTCAGCTAACAATGCATCGATATCGTCATCCGCTTTTGCTTCAGCTGATTTTACCGGTGTTTCGGCGGCCACATCATCTGGCTCTGCAGGCATATCGAACTCAGCTAACAATGCATCGATATCGTCATCCGCTTTTGCTTCAGCTGATTTTACCGGTGTTTCGGCAGCCACATCATCTGGCTCTGCAGGCATATCAAACTCAGCTAACAATGCAT
>NZ_JBEOPN010000025.1:0-89127 GCF_040310085.1 Shewanella sp. S1-58-MNA-CIBAN-0166
TAATTCACTTGCTGTAACTTACCGCTCCCTGTTTATTTGTAAATTAATTGAGGCGACAACTATCCTGACACAGGGGGCCTTTATCAAGATGTAAACGTAAAAAAAATGCCCAATCTCTACTGTGCAAATTTCGTAATTTCAGCCGATCACTATAAAGATTTATGTCCATATACCCTCTAGTTTTTTTCAATAAAAATGGCAGCCTAAGCTGCCATTATTTATCACGGACTCAATAATGACTAGCCGCGACTGGTCACTTCAAGTAAATGAAAACCAAATTGAGTTTTTACTGGGCCTTGAACAACATTTAATGGTGCACTAAATACCACTTCGTCAAATTCTTTAACCATCATGCCTGGTCCAAAAGAACCTAACTCGCCACCCTGCGCACCAGATGGGCAAGAAGAATTTGCCTTGGCTACGTCAGCAAAATCAGCACCAGCTTCGATCTGTTGCTTGAGTGATTCGCATTGTTCCTGAGTGCTTACGAGTAAGTGTCTAGCAGTTGCTTGTACCATAATTTGGCTCCTAAAATATAATATAAAATAAAAATGTAACACTAACATAATGACAGAACGATGACATACATAAGTCACCGTCCTTTTTACGGCATTTATTTGGCTAGTTCAGCTTTTATCCAATCAGCAATTTTGTTTTCCATCACCGCCATTGGTAATGATCCTGACGTGAGTAATTGATCATGAAAACCTTTTAAATCAAATTTTTCACCCAAGGCCTTTTCTGCATCCGCTCGTAAGCGCAAAATAGTTAACTGACCGACTTTGTAAGATAGTGCTTGGCCTGGTATGGCCATGTAACGCTCCACTTCTGCAACAATATCAGACTCCGCCATTGGAGAATTGTCTTTCATGTATTGAATAGCTTGTTCACGACTCCAGCCTTTCGCATGAAGTCCTGTATCTACGACTAAGCGCATTGCTCTTAACATTTCATCAGATAACTTGCCGAAATACTGATATGGGTCGTTAAATACGCCCATCTCAATCCCTAAGTACTCTGCATACAACGCCCAACCTTCTTCAAATGCAGTGTAACCCTGGAAGCGCTGAAACTGTGGAACATCAGTTAACTCTTGCTTAATGGCAATCTGAAAATGATGACCGGGAGCAGCTTCGTGCAATGACAAGGTTGTCATACCCCATTTGGGTTGTGCTTTTAAGTTGTAAGTATTGATATAAAAAACACCTGGGCGTGAACCGTCAACTGCTGGTGATTCATACGATGCGCCAGCGGCAGATTTCTCACGAAAACTCTCTACAGGCTTAACAATATAATCAGCTTTGGGCATCACATTAAAATACCGAGGCAATACTTGATTTATATGCTCTTTAATCGTCATATAGCCATCAATTAAATCTTGTCGGTCAGTAAAAAAGTACTGCGGCTCTGAAGATAAAGAAGCAAAAAATGCAGTTAAATCACCTTTAAAACCAACTTGTTCTCTGACCTTGTCCATCTCAGATAGAATGCGTGCAACCTCAGAAAGACCAATTTGATGAATTTCATCCACTGACAAAGTTGTTGTTGTATGGCTATTAGCTAAATGTTGATACCAATCTTTACCATTTGGCAGTCCCCACCAACCATCTGAAGCACGAGAATTGGGTAAATAGACATCTTTTACATAGTCTCGTAACTGAGTCAATGCAGGTAATAGTTCAGAATCAATAAGTTGCGAGTATTCAGTGGTTAATTGTGTTTTTTGCTCAGCAGTAAAGCTTTCTGGCAGTAAATTAATTGGGGAATAAAACAAACTACTCTGTGCATCTGTAACAAGTTGAGCGTCTAACTGAGGAATAATCCGCTCGACAAGCACTCGAGGTAGTACAACTTTACTTGCTATACCTTCATCCATACGTTGCTGTGCAAGTTTAGTCCAGTTAATAAACCCACGTAAGCGGCCTAACCAATTTTGATAATCTTCAACAGTCTTAAATGGTTGAGCACTTTCACCACTGCCCAACTGGACCATAGTAAATACTGTGCTATAAAACTGATTAATAGGTAAGAAGTACTCTGGATAAGTTTCGCCAATAAGCTCCATATTACGATCATAAATAAACATGTCGTAACTCAACTTAAGTGATGCAGGAAGCTTATCAACATCAATCGTTTTAGCTTGACTAAAGTAACGGCTATTTAAATTATGACGAGCCTTTAAATACTCTTCAGTTAATGCTCCACCGAATTGGTCGTTATAGTCATTAACTCCCACAAAGGTGGCGTAAATCGGCTCAAGCTTTAATTGATCATTAAAAAAATTATCAACCATTGTCAAATACTGCTCTGAGGCAGATTGAGGCATAACGGCAGCACTAGGTTCGGCGGGGGTTTCAGGCGTAGATGAGACAGTAGTCGCTTCAGAACAACCTTGAGCGACCAATAATAAGGACACAGTCAATGCCAGCAATGTTTTATTCATTTTTATTATTCCTTAACACAATTTAACTCACGCCTTATTAGCGTGTCGATTTATCTCGATGTAACTCACCTGAGCTCAGGATAAAAACAGTTATCAAACGCTCCTTGTCTGGCTAACTGTTTTATATCGACTTGCAATAGACTAGCTATTGACGCGTCAATACACCTTGTTAGCAAAACAAATGACCAGTTTGATATGACATAGGACAAATGTTGTCATTTTGCCTTACTTATCCAATCTCTTAACCCGAGTCGAGGTTAACTATTTAATCTCGATAAAAATATGATTTAGTTATTACGCTTAAAAAAAACAGGATATGGGGGTTTCATTACCACGTATGAGTATCCTAATTAGAAGTGAATTTATCTCACGCCCAATCACCACTACTCTACACCTGAGCATATTATTAGATAGCACAACATAAGCTCTCACTAACAATGCCCGACCTTGTCTACTTAAGTGTATAAAATACACTTACAATCAGGCTTACTCGTTCTGGATAACGTATTTCTAATATGTAATATCGTTACTATATGCCATACATGACTAAGCAGACATCATCATTTCACTTATTGTATCTTTGCATGGCGGTACATGAAACTAAACTTCATCAAATACACACTATCTAACAATTTATTGATTTCGAATATCAGTCAATACGTTAATTCAATAAGATTCGAGCCATTAATACAGCAAAATTAATAGCCTAAATACAATAAGAATGATGAGAGCATTTTCATGAGAAAATAAAAAAGCCCCTAAAAAGGGGCTTTTTAAATCAAGCTTAGATTAAAGCGTTACGTTGTGAATCCGAGCTTTTTCTTTGATATAAGAAATATAGCTCTTAGCACTGCGTTCAGTCTTTTTATCATTAGCGGCAAGAACTGCACGGTTATAAGCAGACTTATACTTTTTAAGGCTCAAGTATGCTAAAGCTAGCTCAAATTGAGCTTCACCCGGGTTATCAATACCAGCATCAAGTGCTTTTTTAAGCACCGGAATAGCTTCATTGTATTTTTGTTCTAAAGCAAGAATACGACCTTGTTTTAAATACAGTTCACCCTTATTACTAACTGCAGCAGCTTTGCCATAATAGTAAGCAGCTTCTTTTAGCTCTTTAGCATTATGATAAAAACCAGCGAGTGTAGTTAAACTCTTCTCGCTTTCAACAACTAAACCAGACTTCATGTGCTTTTCAAAAATGGTAGCAGCTTTATAAGGCGAACCTTTTTGCGCTAACAATTGAGCCAAACGAGTAATATTACTGTCCGTCTCTAAAAAGCCATTTTTATATGCTAAATCATATGTTGCTAGTGATTTATCATAGTCTTCAGTCATCAAGTAAAACTGAGCTAACTGAACCCAGAGACGTTTATCGTCTTGGAACAAAGGCACCATAGTTTCTAACACTTTTACGGCTTCTTTGTACTTTTTCTGGTTGAAGAAAGCGGTTAACTTCATTTGATACAAGCCTTTATCAGGCGATTCAGCTAAAGTTAAACCTTTGTCAGCAACTTGCAGTACTTTATTCCAATCTTTTAACTCAGTGTAGGCAATACCAATTCGACGATACATTTGCGCATCAGCCTTACAGGTAAAATCCATCCACTTGTAATAATATGGAATCGCTTCTTTAAACTGTTTCTCTTGTAATAACAAATCAGCATACAAACGCATTGTTGCAGCATGATCTGTACCACCAAGAATGTCAGCATCAACAGCAGTCTTTAAATATTTGATTGCTGTCTTCATCTGACCTTTTTCAGCATAGAAGTTACCTAACATACGATCGACATACGCTTTGTCGAAATCGTTTTTAGCATTAGCCTCAAGCAAAATTGCAATCGCTTGGTCTAAATTCCCTTCGGTATATGCTTCAAAAGATTTTTGAACTTTTTTTGCAGCGCTTTCGCCAACAGCACGAGATTGACGTTTGTCAATCTCACACTTTTCCGCAGCAACTACAGAGCTAGACAATAATGCACTTCCGCAGACTGAAAGTAATAACGCTGTAGCGATACTAGTAACTTTACGCATTATCTACCTCCCTTCTCTAGTGTGAAGTCCAGTTGTACTGTCATACCACTTTGTCTTAATGGCTTGCCATCGACAATCTTTGGTTTGTATTTCCATTTTTTCAATGCGCGAATCGCTTCACGATCGAATAAACGCTTAGGTTCAGCTTTGATAACAGAAACGTCATCAACACCACCTAGTTCGTTAATTGTAAAGGTAAGTTGAACCCAACCCTCTTTACCATCACGAGCAGCAGCAATTGGATACTGGGGCTCAATACGAACGATAGGGGTAGCATCACCATCACGGGTCATCATGTTACCAAGCTTGAAACCAGTACTTGGTCCACCAGATTCGATTCCACCCATATTGAACGCCATATTAGTGTCAATATTAGATGATGAATCAGGCGGAGTAGTATCCGGCTTCGGTGGCTGCTCCGGTGGTGGAGGTGGCTTAGGTGTAACCCTTGGTTTTTTCTGTGCCTTCGAATCCTGTTTATCCATCGTAATTTCAATAACAGGGGATTCCACTGAGTCGCCGTTGCGTTGTGCGCCGCCGCCGACCAGGAAAGCCATGAAAGCAAACAGCCCAAAAGTCACTGCAGCACCAATGATTATTGATACGAGTGCTCTTAGCATATTACTCATTCCCCGCTGATACTGAAATTTTATCGATACCTGCAGCTTTAACGTTATCAAGCACTTTAACGACTAAACCATGTAAAGCGTCTTTGTCTGCTTGAATCAGTACGGCTGCTTCAGGTGCTTCCGCCAACATACGTTCTACGTTTGCAGTTACACGTTCGATATCAACCTGACGGTTTTCCATCATAATGACACCAGTTTTACTGATACCAATAAAGATGTTCGCCGAAGGTTTAGACGTAGCCTGTGACGCTTTAGGCTTGTTGTAGTCTAAGCCTGATGGCTTAACAAACGATGTTGTTACAATAAAGAAGATCAGCATGATAAACACGATGTCTAGCATCGGGGTCATATCAATTTGCGCTTCCTCTTCCATAGTGGAATGCTTCTTACGTGCCATGTTCAATCTCTCTCTAGTGGTGAGGCATGCTGTCTTTTAGCTTTTCTAAACTGATTCTCATTTTTGAGTCTAAACGTGTGCTAAAGAAAACACCCGATAGAGCTGCAACCATTCCTGCCATTGTCGGCATTGTGGCCATAGAGATACCAGCGGCCATTAAACGAGCATTACTCGTCCCCTGAACTGCCATCACATCGAATACTGAAATCATACCGGTTACAGTACCTAATAGACCAATCATTGGACAAATGGCTACTAGGGTTTTGATTAACAGCATACGTGCATTCAAATCTTGCTTCGCTTGGGATACCCAAGCTTCACGGATACGGTGAGCATGCCAAGAAGTTGTTTCTTCTCTTGCTTCCCATGAGGCGATAACGGCTTGATGTTGTTTTGGAGATATCCAATTTAGATACCAATAACGTTCAAGCATTAACACCCACATTAGGAATAGCACTGCTGCAACCAGCCAGAGGACATCGCCTCCGGAGGCCATGAAGCCCCTGACGGAATCCCATACGTCCATCAGGATTAGCATCATTAGTCAGCCCTCTTCTCAGCATGTTCTGCAATGATACCGGCACTTTGTTCTTCAAGAACTTGAACAATAGACTTACTACGAGCAACTACGATTGCATGTAATAACATTAGAGGCAATGCAGCGATAAGACCTTGAACAGTCGTAATAAGCGCCATAGAAATACCACCAGCCATCAATTTAGGGTCACCAGTACCGAATAATTGAATAGATTGGAAGGTTGCGATCATACCGGTAACCGTACCCAGTAGACCCATCATAGGAGCGATAGCTGCAATAACTTTGATGATTGAAATACGAGCTTCTAAAGCTGGTGTTTCTTTTAAGATAGCTTCATCAAGTTTTAGCTCAAGCGTTTCAACATCAACATCTTTATTTGACTGGTATACTTTTAGAATACGACCTAAAGCGTTGTTACCAGGGTTTTCGATGTTTTTACGTTGGCTATTAACTTTAGTACCAATGATAGTCAGAGTCACTAAACGCTCAACCGCAATCAACATACCTAATGCTAACAATGCAAGAATGATGTAACCAATCGTTCCACCGGCTTCTAAACGATCTTCTAAACTAGCTTTGTTAGTAAAGATGTTTAGTAACACGCCACGAGCTGGATCGATATAGAAAGGAGCAACACCTGAAGTAGTATTTTCCCACGTATCAACGGCACTAACCTGGTAGCCTTCTGGTTGCTGTGATAATTGTTGAATTAAACCAAGTTCAGGTTTGTAAACAACATATTTACCTTCAGCAGTTAAGTTGAAAGGACCTACACGGTGAATTGCAGTATTTACTACATTGCCATCGATAGCAGTAACATCACCATCAAATTTAACAACTTTACCTGACTCAACCATTTCAAATAACTGTGCTTCCCAAAATTGTTCTAACTCTTCAATTTTAGGCAGTGATTTACGTGCACCCAATTCAGCAATAAAGGTGTCACGACCAGGAAACTGAGCACTGATGTTAGACGCAGCTAACTTACCAGCGAAATCACCGGCTTCACCTTTAACAACACCAAACATTTCACCCAAGTCACCTTGAGCAGTTTTTAAGTCTTCTTCTAACTGAGCAATTTTACGCTCGTTGTCCAAGAATGCTTGGTTCAAATCTTTGCCACGTTGCTTTTCAGCAGACAGGGCATTTTTTTCACGCTTAAGTAATTCAGCTTTATCGCCACGTTCCGCTTGAAACTCTCTTTCACGCTTAGCGTTTGTCTTACCTTCGTTAGCTCGGTCGGCTTTAACTTGCTGTAACAGTTGACCGATAGTTTTTGGTGCATCTGCAGCAGAAACCATACCAGCTGTTAAAGAGAAAGTTGCAGCTACTAGCACTGATGTAATTAACTTCTTCATTATTGTGCAGTCTCCGCAGCAGGGATTGGTAATGCGAATAGGTCTAGAGCGCCTTGCTTACGAGCAATGCGGATACCTTTAGTAATATCACGTAGGTAGCTATCGTCTAACTTATTCCAAGACTTCGCATCTGCGTCGTACATCCATGCTATTTTCTGATCCAAGCTCTGTGCATAAAGTGCAACGCGGCCTAAATTGAAGAAATCAACTAGCACTTCTTTACCGTCTAGATTTAACTTACCGGTATGAACTGCTACAAAGCTACCATACTCACGCTCAATGCTATAAGCATCAAGGATTAGACGGTATTTTTCTGCCAATGTAACTTCAGCAGTATCAAGGATATCTTTTAAATTCTTAACACGATTCTGACGAGTCTCAATGTTAAATGGTAAATCTAAATTTACGAACTGCTCTAAAGCGTCAACCATTTTAAACATTAATGGCACAACACCCTGACGAAGTTTATCCACGCCGTTGATATCAGTTTGAATTAAATCAAGTGAATTTTGTTGATCAGCTACCAAGCCTGCAACGTAATCATTATATGCTTTCAATGACTCACGCTCATCAGCTACGCTGCCATACTCAAAAAGCATGTCTTGTGCTTGGTCAAAATATTTGTCGACTTTCTGTTGTGACGCAGCTGAAGCAGCATTAAGGCTGCTATCTGCTTTTTGAACGTCAGCTAGAGGATCTGCAACAACGAAGTTGCTACCAGCTAAAGCCAGAGCGCCAACAAGTGCAGTAGCGATTTTTGTTCTATTGCTTACCTTGGACATAGTTCCCAACCAATTTGAAGTGAATTAAAAAGTTCAACTTTGCAAAATAACGATGATCTAAAATTGTTAATCAATGTTACTTCAACTAAGCACGTCTTTTTCTTGTGATTGTTAGTTTTTCTTCCCTTTTCTACACCTATTAAAGCGTAGACCCGTTGGCATCATTTCACAAAATGTTGACCTATGTCAACATTTGCAAAGTTTAAAAACTTGTGGAAAGAGCTGTTAGAGGCGTTAATGTTGTCGAAAGGTTAATAAATAAACGTCTTCAACATAAATGTGTCGTAATTTAATGCTAAGAGAAAAATATTACTTGTTTTTATTCAATTAGTTATAAAACGTTGTCAATTCAATAATACAATGTATTTAGCCTTTTCCTCATTACTAAATAAATTTTGAACCATGTAAATACCAACCTAAGACTTCATTTTGTTCATTATTTAATACTTTGAGTTCATTTAATATCATATTATTTTGGTGAAATTTAGCTATAAATGTTGCCAATTTAGTTTCATCAAATGAAGCGTTCACTAACTCAGCTAACCGTAGTCTTAACGTATCCATTTGTATTGTAATAAATTCAATAAATTCTAACTTTTTTGCAACAGGCCAAAATAATCCAGCTTTAAAAAACTGAGCCACGAAACGCATTAAATCACAATCCTGAGCGGCCGACTCATCAAACATGACTAATAATTTAATCAAGCGATTAATTTCTGCTCTAATTTGCTCACATTGAAGGTCTTTCTTAATTCGCTCAACATCTTCTTGATTGCTGATATTGCCCATGGCATTTGCCATTTTAGCTAAACAATTAATTAATAAATTGACTTCTGCTTTATCAATTAACGTCAAAATCCTTCTATTACGGTTAAGGATCATTGAACGTTTATGATGACAAACAATAACAAATTGGCCATCGTCCTTTAATACTCTAGCCGCTTCTTCAAGTGACTGCTCGACATTTGAATACTCAAAACCAAATTGAGATATATAAAGGTCAACGGAGTTGGGTTCAAAAGGAAGTTGTTCGCAGCGAGTATTAGACATTAAGGCTATGTCTATATTTTGATTGTTGTTACTTACTGAGTTGGCTAAAGTAACCTCTGCTAAATCAACACCAATAACCTTACCCGTTAGCTCACCTTTTGATAACCCATCTCGTAATAACAGCGGTAACGAACCATTACCCGTGCCAACATCAACTACCAAAAAGCCTTCTGTAAGAGCGCTAAATACCGGTTGCCAAATATTTTTCAATATACCCTGATAATTACCTGGTAACGCCTCACCGAATGAAGTTGTGTGTCCTTGCTGCCAATATTCACTCCAGTGACTATTCATTTACACTCCCCTCTTAACAACAACATATTGCTACATAATATACCAAGTAAAAAGGCTCCCGAGGGAGCCTTTCTTATATCTAATTAATAACTAATCAGAATTTAGAACTTAAGTGTATAACTTGCACGATATTCACGACCGTAGTTGTTATACAGGTCAGGATTATCAAATGTACCTACAGAACTTAACACAGGATCTTCATCTGTTAGGTTGTTGATACCTAGTAGTAATTGGCCATAGTTACCAGCATCATCTTCATAAGTAGACGATGTATAGTTCATGTTCCAAGATACTCTATGGTCGCCCATACTGTAATTAGTTGTAAATACAGACTTGTAGTCTGGTTGACCATTCCAACCTGAAGTATCTACAGAATCAGAACCACCTTCAACTTCTTCGATATAATCTAGCACAAAACTGTTGTTCCAGTTAAAGCCGATATCACCGATTGCAGTTTCAAACTTTGCGTTTAAAGCAACATCAATACCAGTAATTTCTAGCTTATCACCGTTACCGTAACCAGTACCAACTTCTAGTGCACGACCTAATGAACCATCTGCGCCATTTGGAGCACGTTCAACATAGAAGGTATCACTTGTTGCTAGGTCACCTTTAGCTATACCACGCATTACATTTGTGATACTACGACGGCTAATTACGTCATCAATATTTAAGTTATAGTAATCAACCTTAATACCGATATCATCAACGATATCCCATGCAACACCTAAGTTAATATATTCAGATGTTTCAGGGCCTAACTCTTTGTTGGCACTGATATAAGTATCATATTGTTTTTCACTACAATCAAGGTCTGAAATTGCTGGTATAGCGGATTGACAGAATGGGTAATCGGTACCATCGTCAGCACTGAATGTAGTAGCTGCGTACAACTGATCTAATGATGGTGCACGGAATGCTTCTGAGTAAGACGCACGCACAACAACGTTCTCTAGCGCTTGCCAACGAACTGATGCTTTAGGCGCAACATTGTCACCAAAATCACTGTAGTCATCGTAACGAGCTGCAAGGTTTAATTCAATATCATCTGTTAACGGTAGAACCGCTTCATAGAACATTGCCCATACTTGACGATCGCCACCTGCAGAGTTACCTGCACTACCACCAATTAAGCCTGCTTCAGACTGTGCGTCATACACTTCGCTAAACTGTTGGTCGAAATATTCCATACCAACGTAATGTGCAACTGCACCACCTGGTAATTCGAATGCATCAAAACCAATACCAGCACTGTACTGATCAAAAGTAGCACGGCCTTGTGTTAAGGTTGTAGCTTTCATGTTATTGACGCCGGCTTCAGAGCCTAAATCAATATCATTAGCTTGGTTATAAGCAAGACCTGCATAGCTTAGGTAGTACTCACCGATAGACTTGTTATCGGCGATATTGTGGTGGTAGTAAACTTCCCACTCAGCATCATTAAACGCACTGATAGTACCGCGTAAGCCTGTTAGGTAATCTTGGTTGTAATCGTCTACGTTACCGTCACGAGTACCAATACCCACCCAACGGAAATAACCTGTTGTTTCTTCACCGTATGGGTTATTTGGGTTATCTGCTGACATACCATTCCAAGCGGCTGCTGGAGGAGCATAACGACCAGTAGAGTTACCTTGAGTAACCATTACTCGGCTAAACCATTCGATGTCTTCTGCAATTTCATAGTTAGCATCAACATATACTGTGTTACGTTCTGTAGATGCTTTGTTATAAGAAACGTTCGCAAACGCATACATACAGTAAGTTGACCCTGGGCTCCAATCGTTGTCAGCTTTAACTGTTTGGAATACATTTGAACCGTATTCTGATTCTAAGTCATCACATAATAGTGATGCTTGTGCACCAGAAAAGTCAGGAGCCGCTACAGTAGCACCATAGATACTCCAACCAGCAGTTTCTTCGTAAGCTTGGATTTCACCATCGCCATTGAAGTCTGTCATGCTCGCCGCAGTATATGGACGATCTGCGTCTGAAATACCTTTACGGTCTTGATGGTCGAATGAGAAAGTAATGTTACCTTTATCCATTTGATAACCAGCAACAACCGAGAATTCTTTACTTGTTAGGCCGCCGTCTTGGTCGCGTGAGCCACCGCCAACGTTGAATTCAAGACCTTGGTAATTCTTTTTCATGATGATGTTAACAACACCAGCAATTGCATCAGAACCATAAGTAGAAGATGCGCCGTCAGTAAGAATGTCGATACGTTCTACTGCAGCCATAGGAATAGCGTTCAAGTTAGCAGATGCACCACCTAGCGTTGGTGAACCTGGGAAACGCTTACCATCAATAAGTACTAAAGTACGGCTCGAGCCTGCACCACGTAAGTTGATAGTTGCTTGAGATTGTGCAGAACTACCTGAACGCTCAGAGAATGATCCGAAAGAGTTCAAGTTACTGTTACGAAGTGCATCAGCAACTGTAAAGTTACCTTCCATCTTCATATCTTCAGTTGTAATGGTCGTAATTGGCGAAGCGCCTTCAAGGTCAGAACGCTTAATGCGCGAACCAGTAACCTCAATACGTTCTACTTTTGCGCCATCTTCATCAGCAGCAAAAACTGCTGGCGAAGCAAATGCAGCTGCTGCTGCACCACTGATCAGTGCTAAACGCACCGACTTAGCTAATACGTTCTTATGCATTGTCTATCTCCCTGGACTTTTTTATGTCTTTCTTATAATGCTAACAACCTTTTTAGGTGTTAGTTCAATGAGGGGATGCAACAAAAAACAATCACAACCTCTCAACTACAGGTGCAATAAAATCACATTTGAAACAACTAATCAACATTTGAAGTGTCGTAAGCGCAAAAGTTAATCAAATGTAACAACTTTAACTGTTAAGAAATATGAACAGGTAATTTTTTTTAACTTTATAAACAATAAGTTAAAGTTGTTTAGTTATTGTCGAAACAACATACCAAGTCTAAAGTTAAAAACTTAACCTATTGTTTTAAATAACTATTAACATGGAGAAGGTAGTTTTTTATTACTTCTGGTAAACATAAAAATGTTAAGTGTTAATAAATAAGGCTATGTAAGTAATTGCTTAACATTAATCGTCTAGATAAATCTTCGTAGATTGGGTTTGCGAGGTTTGTGCGTCATCAAATAATGCTTGATTGCCTTTACTGAATTAAGAACGTAAGGACACGAAGAAAAACAAGCAATGTTAATTAACATTGAAAACTTAAGATTGGGGTGTTGGTAAGTTAACTTATAGCAATAGAAGTTGATTATTCACCAGTGAGTCAAAGCTATGGCCACACAGTTGCAGAATGGGCTCCGCGATAGGTTGAATTTGTTTACAAATATAGTATTCATAATCAATATTTTGTGGTTTTGCTTCTATGGCTTGTGCACCAGTGAGTGTCATTATATATCGAATCTGTTGTCCTTTTCGGGTAACACTTACGTCACCGAGTAGTTCGGCAAGCTGTTTTGCGGCTTTAACATGGGGTGACGACTTTGCGGTATAATCTTCAACATTGCGTCTTAATCGCTTTTTAAAAATAAGTTCATTATCTCGAGCACCGCACTTAATTGCCGCCAGCTCGTTACTCAAATAATCAATAACATCCTCGCCCTTGAAAAACAATTCATATAAATGGTACTGCATCCTTCTTGCAATAGGGCTCCAGTCACTCCTCACCTGCTCCATACCTTTAAAGGTTAGAGTTAATTGTTGCTGATCATTTGACACTGCGCCGACATAACGCTTTTTACTGCCTTCATCCGAGCCCCTTAAGGTAGGCATAATAAATTGTTCAAAGTGGGTTTCAAACTCCAGCTCAAGATAACTGTCTAATTGATATTCTTCTGCGCACCATGCAAGCCAACGTTCGGTTATTGATACAGAAAGATGTTTTCCAACCGCTTGGATATCTTTAATCCCATGATTATCTCCTAACCAGACAAAGGTAGAATCGGTGTCACCATAAATCACTTGATAACCGCACTCTTCTATCCATTGCTTAGTGAGTTTCATAATTTGATGACCGCGCATGGTAATCGAACTGGCTAACTTAGCATCATGAAATACACAACCTCGAGAGCCTAATACGCCATACAATGAGTTCATAATAATTTTTATCGCTTGCGATAACGGCGCATTTTTATCTCGTTTGGCCAGTTCTCTTTGCTCTGCAAGGCTGGCAACTAATGCAGGTAAAATAGGCGATTGCCGACTAAATTGAGCACCTAAATATCCAGCCACTGTCGTTGCATCACCTTTTACTTCACTCGCGTAGAGTCCTTCAACTAAGCCTTTAGGATCGATAAGAAATGTCCTAATAATCGACGGATATAGACTTTTAAAATCTAATACTAAAACATCTTTATAATAACCCGGTATAGAGGACATAACATATCCGCCAGGGCTTTCTAAACCTTGGCTCGCGGGTTGTGCGGGGGCCACAAAGCCACTTCGATGTAAGTGAGGTAAATACAAATGATAAAATGCAGCAATCGATGCACCCACGCGGCCGAACTCCAAGCCCGTTAACTTGGCGCGTTCAAGAGCAAAATCTAACAACTGTGTTTTTTCAAAAATATCCCACACTAGTCGGCAGTCGGTAATATTATAAAAAGCCAATGCATTTTTATCTTGTTCAAATAAATGAGTAATTTCTTGGCCACGATTTTCAACATGATCAATGGCTTTACCTTCGGCTAATAACTGCCTCGATACCGATTCTAACGAAAAACTATCAAACTGATAAAACGCCGCTTTAAGCCAATCAATACCATCCAAAACCACACGCCCAGGTAAAGATAATGTTTCCGGCCGATATTTGTCAGCCACTTTCCAGCTCAGTTCGCTATTACCTCTACCAATTAATAATGGAATTTGATGTAAAACACAGCGTTTGAACAACAAGGCTAAATCAAAGGTCACTACTGCCCAGCCAATAATAATATCGGGGTCATAGTCGCTAAACCACGCTATTAAATGATGTATCAGTTCAATCTCATTTTTTACCCAAACAATGAAGTCATGACATTCTGCTTGCGGTTCGCCCACCATATACACACATTGATAATCGGCACCATATAAACCAACCGAATAAAGTTCACCCGTAAAACTGCACTCAAAATCCAGTGAAACCATCTTCAAAGGGATATCAACAAGTTCGTTGGCGGGCATTTTTCTAGCCCGATTAATCGATAACAAAGGAATCGTTGAAGTTGAATTACGCTGTTGATAATGCCCTGAACACTCAATATCTAAGGCAATAAAACGTTCTATAAGGTAGCGTTGCTCAGACCTAATATCGGCTTCAAATAAAGTAATACCGATATCATTAGCTATGCGACTGAGTAATTTCAATTGGGTATTTGATTTAAGATACAAGGCACTGATAGGTTCATGTGCAAAGCTCATCAATGATATCGACTCAGCCTTAAGGGTAAAGCCGACTTTTTGACTTAATTGATTAACATCTTGCTGACGGCAGAAACAGATCACTTCACTGTGATACAGCTCTGCTAATACAGGTCCTTGAGCGGTTTTAATATAATATTGAAGGACTAATTGTCCATGCCGATAAATAGCATGACGAGTTAATACTCGTCCCTTTACATGATTATTGGTCGTTGGATTATCTGTCGGCGTCACAACGGGTTTGAATTCCGGCACAAGTTTACTCAATTTGATTTATTACTTCGTGGCATGCTAATTCACTGTTATTATGTACAGCATAATTCAGTCTATGTAGAAATCATACTTCCTATGCTACCGGATAACATAAAAAGTCAAATTCGCACCATTTATAAAAAAATTGCCGCATCTATGCCGCAATTTCGTTCTCGTCGCGAACAAAACTATATGGTAGCGGAAATATCAAAAACCTTAGCAGGCGAGTATGACAAAGACCGTCGTATCATTGTGGTTGAAGCGGGTACCGGCATTGGTAAATCTTTGTCTTATATCTTAGGGGCAATCCCTTTAGCCATCTCGAGTAAAAAGAAAGTCTGTATTGCCACTGCAACCGTGGCACTTCAAGAACAATTACTCCACAAAGATCTACCTCATTTTTTACAACAGTCTGGTATTGATTTTAAATTTGGTTTGGTAAAAGGTCGTCAGCGTTACGTATGTTTAGCCAAACTTGAAGCCATGATAGGGGCACAAGACAGCTCACAAATAGCCATATGGCAAACTAAACCCGACCAAAGTCAAATTAACGAATTACAAAAATTGCATCAAGATTTTCATCAAAAACGCTGGAATGGTGAAATTGATACTTTAAAACACCCTATTCCTGATTTCTTGTGGCAACAAATTTGCTGTGATAAACACAGCTGTCATCGTCAAGTATCGGCACACCATAATTGCCCGTTTCATAAAGCTCGTGAAGATGTGGACACTTGGGATGTACTCATTGTTAACCACAGTCTGTTATTTGCCGATTTAGAACTTGGCGGCGGCGTCATTTTACCAGAACCAGAAGACATGTTTTATGTTATCGACGAAGCTCATCACTTACCGATAGTTGCCAGAGATTTCTCCAGTGCTCAAGCCACACTTCGAGGAGCATGTGATTGGTTAGAAAAAGCATCGAAAACCTGTTCTAAGTTACAAAATCAACTCAAAACCACTCATATTATTGCCCCTGTACAGGCCATGCTTGACCACACCACAGAGTTAACCAATTTACTGACCCAGGTTGCTCACTTTTGTGATACCCAACCACAGTTATTCGCTAACCCTGAATCCAGGCTTCGTTTTGAACATGGCCAATTACCACAATCGTTATTAATACAGGCAGAAAATCTGGCCACTGCATCAGGTTCCGCGGTAAAGCAATTTAATAAAGTGGTATCAGTGTTAAATGAAGCAATCAAAGATGGTGAAGTGCCTAAACATCAGTCGGAAGGGTTGTTATCAGAAACAGGTTTTATTTTACAGCGGCTAGATAACTTACATAAGTTATGGAAGATGATGGCCAAAGAAGACAGTAAAAAAGGCGCACCCATGGCGCGTTGGGCTGAATTAATTACCGGTAAACAACAAGATTATTTATTTTGCTCATCGCCTATAGAAGTTGGCTTTATGCTTGAATCTATGTTGTGGCAAAAAGCCGCTGGCGTGGTGTTGTGCAGTGCAACGCTTCGAGCCTTAAACAGCTTCAACCATTTTGCTCATCAAGTAGGCCTGTCAATGAATGATGGCAGCCGATTTTTAGCATTATTATCCCCTTTCGATTACGAAAATAATGCGACTTTATTTATACCTCAAATGGTTTGCGAACCTACGGACGAAAATTACACCACCGAACTTGCACAACATATTGTGACACTTATCGATGGTGAAATGGCCACATTAGTGCTGTTTGCATCCTATTGGCAAATGGATAAAGTAGTTGAGCTCGTCGAAGGTAAAATCCCCAAAGACCAGCTTTTTGTTCAAGGCGCTATTCCACGTCAACAAATATTAGAACAGCACAAAAAACGCTGTGATGAAGGTCTACCCAGTGTCATTTTCGGTACTGGCAGCTTTTCTGAAGGCCTCGATTTACCGGGCGATTACTTAACAAACTTAATCATTACCAAACTTCCGTTTGCTGTCCCGACCTCACCAGTAGAACAAGCTCACGCGGAATACTTAAAAGTAAAAGGCGGTAATCCATTTTTACAGCTGACAATTCCTGATGCTTCACGTAAATTAGTCCAAAGTTGTGGCCGACTGTTACGAAAAGAGCAAGATTATGGCCGAGTGACCATTTTAGACCGTCGTTTAGTCACTAAACGTTATGGCAAATCATTAATTGATGCCCTTCCTCCTTTTAGACGTGTTATTGAATAGGTATTGAGTTGGATTTATTATTAGACCCTAGCCATTGGGCTATATTAGCGGTCATAGGTATATTTGCGGGTTTTATTGATGCCATAGTTGGCGGTGGTGGGCTTCTGTCTATTCCAGCATTACTCACCGTCGGTATTCCGCCACATTTAGCATTAGGAACCAATAAATTAGCCGCTTGTTTTGGTTCTCTTACTTCGAGTTACACCTTTTATAAACAGCATTTATTTAACCCTGCATTATGGAAAACGTGTTTTTTTGCCACGTTGGTTGGGTCGATTGCAGGTTGTGGTTTAGTATTTCTGATTGACCCACAATGGCTAGACAAAATATTACCACTACTCATAATTAGTATCGCTGTTTATACCTTATTTAGCCCAAAAGCGATGGGTGACAAAAATATAATGGCCCCAAAATATCGTTCACCAAAATACAAACAAATTAGCCAAGGATTTGTTTTAGGTGGATACGATGGTTTTGCAGGACCAGGTATTGGTGCTTTTTGGACGGTATCGTCTATCTCGCTGTATAAACTCCCTCTGTTGCACAGCTGTGGATTAGCGAGAGTCATGACCGCGGTGAGTAACATCACAGCACTCATTATCTTTGCATCCATGGGTCAAGTACAATGGATGCTCGGCTTGTGGATGGGGGTATGCATGATGGCAGGTTCATTTATCGGCGCCAGAAGTGCGATTCGATTTGGAATACCTTTTATTAAACCAATATTCATTATTATGGTATTGTCGATTGCAGTCCATCTTACGTGGAGTGCATGGGTATGAACACCCAACAATTGCTATCAATGTTAAAACAACAGCTCGCTAAACTTGAGCAAGACGCATTAATACACGACCAGAATTTGGCGCCTTCGCAACGACAGTCTTTACAAGAAATTGAACGATTTAACAGTCAGCTATTTGCCCAACAAGGAGCCCAACTAAGCCCTTGTATCACTCAGTTACGTCAAGATATTAAACAACTTGAAAAACAACTTTACCTTAAGTTGGGCAGTAATGTTATCCAACTCAGTTGTGATCGTATTCAAGACCGATTTAGTGCATTACGCAGAGCATTGCTAACCACTCACATCAACCTTAAATCCGAACAACAGCGCAAAGCCAGTAATCGAGCCCGATATGCAAAAAAACAACAACAAGCAATACAAGACAGCGGATTTGGTTGGATAGCCAGCAATGTGATGCAAAATAGCCATCAACTCTACGCTGAACTCAATAAACATTTAAATTGGGCAAAAAAAATAGAGCAAAAAATACAACAAATGGAAGCAACTCTTGAATTCTGTCATAGTGATGACAAAATAAAACTGCAAAATGATATTCTGTCTATGCATCGCCGTTTAGGAAAGTGCAAACAAGCAACCAGTTATATTGAAGAGCGTATTCAACTTTTTGAACGACCTCGCCAAAGTTACCCACGTTAAGGAGCAACAATGAAATCTTTATTTACCACAAGTGCGCTTTTGGCATTTTTAACATCATCATCCGTCTTAGCAGCGAATTTAACCATTCCAATGTCTTTTGAGTACCTAGCGCTTGATGGTGCAGAAGTTGAAACCAGTATGTTCAATCATCAATCGGATTTAGCGTTAACCAATGGCACCCATAAAATTGCAGTCCGTTATCATGATGTGGTTGATGATTCCTTTAGTGACAGTCAATCTTTTGTAAAATCGACACCTTTAATTGTGACGTTAACGGTTGATGGCGATCATCAATATCTATTACAACCCGCTGACGGTGACGTTATCAAGAATCCAAAAGCATTCGCTAAAAAACCACAAATCAACATTAAACGCCAAGATAATGCAGCGGTAACTTACAGTGTAGAACAAACTAATTTTACTGAAGAGTCATTTATTACTAGCCTGTTTAACAATAAAAACCAACATGATATTGAAACCTTATCGGCTTCAGCTACAGGTAACGGCAGTCAACCAATACAAGCATTAGCAGTCAAATCAGATATTGAATCTGCTACGATGAGTGCACCAGTTATTGCAACTGTACCAGTAACGGTGCCAGCAACAACGGCGCAAAAGCCGACTCCAGCACAAGCAGAACAAATGCTCCAATATTGGTGGTTACAAGCCGATGACAAAACCCGTAAAGAATTTATGGGCTGGGCAATAAAACAACTGTAATGTCTCTATCGATCCCTTTTGTTTACCACGCCAGCTATTCACAGCTGGCGTTACCTAGCACCCATCGTTTTCCAACCACTAAATATCACAATTTATACCAGCACGCGCTCAAACAACAATTATTGTTTGAGCAATATCGCCATACGCCTACACCGATATCGAAAGATACGCTCTATACAGTGCATTGCCCGCAATATGTCGAGCAATTTATCAATGGTGCCTTATACCATAAAGCCCAAAGACGTATTGGTTTTCCATGGAGCCAAGAGTTAGTTACCCGCACTTTACACGCCGTAAATGGTACCCGTTTATGTGCTGAATTAGCGCTTAAACATGGAATTGCAGTTCACTTAACCGGTGGTTATCATCATGCGCACTATGATTTTGGCAGTGGTTTTTGCATTTTCAATGATTTAGTTATCGCGGCGAGATCAGCCATTGACTCAGGTAAAGCGGATAAGGTACTCATTTTTGATTGTGATGTTCATCAAGGTGATGGAACCGCGACACTCACTCAAGGCAGCCCAGATATTATTAGTTGCTCGATCCACTGTGCACAGAATTTCCCGTCCAGAAAGCAACAATCTGATCACGATATCGCTCTGGATAAAGGGTGTACCGATAAACAATATCTTGAACACATACAACAAATATTACCTTACTTGATACGCATCCATCAGCCAGATCTGATCATCTATGATGCTGGGGTCGATATTCATCAACATGATGACCTTGGATATTTCGCCATTTCGAATCAAGGTATTCTCGCTAGAGATAAACAGGTAATATCGATAGCACAAATGCATAGCATCCCACTTGCAGCAGTAATAGGGGGAGGCTATAGTCGTAATGAAGCAGAATTAACCATTCGACATAGCCAATTGTTAATTGCTGCCAATGAAATCTGGTCACCACAGTGTCAGGCAATACAAAACCAATAACACTGCGTCACTAAATTAAACAAACATCTCGACATTGAAGCATATGTCGATAAAACAAACTGTCTCAATGGAGCGTAATAATGCAATTAGAGATCCGAAACTATTATGAAGTTCTATTAATGGAAATGCTGCGAGATGAAGGTCTAATGGAAGAGTTGCCAGAAGAATACTTAGCGGATTTATGCTGCGTCACGCTGAATCAGTTACCCGTCAGGTACATTCGCCATTTAGTTGATACTTATTTCTTCGAAAATTATCAAGAATTAAAACAGATGAAAACAGAGATAAGCGAAGCACTAGAACGTTCGAGACAATTCCTCAAAGCAAATTTGCAAAAACGCTTAAAAGAAGAAGCTGAAATCGCAGCAGAACAACAACAGTAATTTCACCGGCATTAGCTGATGCTTGCCATTAACTGATGTTTTGCCGGATATTGAATGAATATATTCTAGTAAGCACTGGTTATGGTAATTCCATGAATAATTTATTCATACAATACGGCTGTTTTTTGATTGGAATTTTTTGGTTAAAATATTTTGGTTGCAATACTTTGTTGGAATTAATGCGGTGAAAATCATACGGGGAATATTGGAGGTTCCCCTAGAGCCACACCCCGGCACACGAGTCACTTGCTGCGGTTGCTCCCTTCCAGGCCTGGCCGAGTTCACAAGTTATCGTTGCGGGGGGACCCTAGGGTCACCATTGACTTCTGAACCATATAATACAAAGCTTATGTCTCAGAACGGGGCGATTATCCCCTAACCCATTGGCTGGATCAAGCCTTTATCCTAATAAGTTTTCAATCCTCTACCTAACTGCGCAATACTTAACCTTAACAGGGAATACTAGATGGGATAAGGGATGGGTTAACCGACATAAATCGATCTATTCACAAGCCAAGTATGCCAAACACACTATTTATGTTGCCCATAATACGAATTCAGACGTGAATCATTAATCTATTGAACATAAATACATAGCCAGATGAAATAGAAAAACAGTGGTGAGATAATCGTTTATGACGTCGAGCACAAGTCACTTATGCAGGTTCACATCACTTAGCGTATTCAAGAATATGCTAATAACGGTATTAACACTTTGGAACTATCCTATTTATTTCAGTAATACCGGCAAATCTTCATCAAACAACGTTACCCATAAAGGAATAGTCAGATCTCAGTCACAACTCTAGACATAATTCAATGAGTAAGTGGCCAAGGTTAGCTAACATTAGATTTGAATAAAATCCGCACACTTATAACCAGTAGTGAATGCGAGATAACAAAAAATGCAGGGAATACATGATGAAGACAATAACAGTTAGTCCCGCTGCAAAAGCGGTATTGAGTGCAGGGCTTATTGCTCTAGCGCTATCGGGTTGTGGAGGCAGTGATGGTACTAATGGCGAAGATGGGCCAGATGGTATTATTGGTGTAAACATTGATGCGACATCTACCCTAAAAGCGACCTTTACCGATGCAACCGTAGTCGATGGAAAAGTCAGTGTTGACTTTATTCTTAAAAATGCCAATGGTGTTGCGGTATTGGGACTAACAAAAGATCATGACCTTCGTTTTGGTATCGCTCAATTAACCCCGGTTACTGAAATGGTCGGTGCTGATGGCGCTAAAGTCGAAGTCGACCGTGGTTATCAATGGCAGTCTTATATCAATACAACCAAGCAACCTAATGCAAGTTGGATCCCTGCTGATGAAACCAATATTGCTCCTTCTGCGCAATTTCAAGCTGAAGTGGAGGCTGCTTCAAAATGTGCCGACTGCTTAGTTGATAATCTAGATGGCTCATACTCATACACATTTCAAACCAATATTGCTCAAGTCATAGAGCCGTTAAGCATCACTTACCAAGCTGATGACACCCAGCGCATTACATTGGAATTAAAACAGCCGTTAATTACAGCTAATGCTCATTACGATTTTCAACCTTCGACTGGCTTAACCGAAGATATTGCATCACGCGACGTTGTCTCGATTAATGCTTGTTATACCTGCCATCAACCAGAAAGCTTAGCATTGCACGGCGGTCGTCGAATCGATCTTGAAAACTGTGCATCATGTCATACCGCAACATCTGGCGATCCTGAAACCGGTAACAGTGTTGATTTCACCTACATGATCCACGCTATTCATAAAGGCCAAGACCGCGTAACCAGCACTGCCGATGGCGATGTAGCCGCACCTTATAAAGTGATTGGCTATGGCGGTGGAATACACAATTACGGTAACGTGATGTATCCACAAAAACCTGCTGCCGATTGCAGTGCATGTCACGTAGAAGGCGCAAACGCTCCCAAAGATGCTGGCCTGTTTAATGCCAATAAAAGTGATACCGCTTGTATTGCATGTCACACAGAATTAGCGTCTCAACAACATGTTGGTGTCGGCACAAATTGTACGTCATGCCATGTTGAAGAAGGCTATGGTCGCAGTGCAAAAGAAGCGCATGGCGATGTCATGAAAGCCTATAACGAAACCCAAGCGATGAACGCCGTATTCAGCGACGTAATAGTTACTGCTGATGGGAAATTCAGTACTACGGTTAAATTTACCGATGCTTCAGCTAATGTTATTGCAGCGGAATTTATCGACCAAGGTAGCCGCATCGTTATGGCGTGGGACAGCGACAAAAACTATCCTGAGTATCAAGATGCCAGTTACAGTAATCGTCGTCTTAAATTAAGTGAAGGTACCGCCAACACAGATAATAGCTGGACCTTAGTTTGGGATAAGATCACCTTACCAACAGATTATGTGGGTAAAACATTTGAGCTATGGTCAGCAGTTACAGCCTGTTTTAACCATGGTGGTTACGGCAGACCGGAAGTTAAACTAACGGCTTGTAGTACTGATGATGTCCAGAAAGTGGAAATTAAAAGTAGCCCATTCCATTTTGTTATGGCTGCAAGTGCAATAGACACTAGCCAAACCACTGCTACACGTAGAAACATTATCAACACAGAAAGCTGCCAAGGTTGCCATAACCAAGAGGTGTATCACTATGACAATGGTGTCAATTGCCAAACCTGTCATACCGCTGATAAGACCCTTAGGAGTGATGACACTTACCCTGGTGGCAAAAAATCGACCAGCTTTGCCTTTAAAGCACACAGCGCTGAAGGTCATTACCTCAAATATGCCGGTGTTGAATCTGGAACCGTGTTGAAAACCGATTGTAAAACCTGTCATACCGCTGATGGGATCCAACTTGGTAGAGCCACTGACAGAGTATGGCGTTATGGCGATATCGAGACTGGCGCTGATGTATGGATGTCATCAGATACTGGAGCATGTTTAAGTTGTCATCAAAAATATCGTACTGATGCCACCGTGTCACATATTGAATCTAACGGCGGTATAGTCGATGGAGTAAGTGAGGAAGATGCTCGTAATCGTGCATCGGAAATATGTTCTACCTGTCATACCGTAGATCGCGTCACTAAAACACATGGTTTTTAAGCTACACAAATAAACAACCTTGGCGTTTTATCCATCAAAGACCTTAGTTTATAACTAAGGTCTTTTTGTTATCCGAACAATCTTCCCCCGCTAAACTGCGCATATTATATACCCCTTTATTAATAGGCTGATCATCATCACACAATTACGTTCGTTTTAAAGACGAGTTGCTGTTTGTAACGTAATCTTAGTGTTGGGAAAATTAATTCCAACATCAACTTAACTGAATAAGATAATTGCAGAACATACTGCCAGTGAGTTAGATGGATGACCTTTGCAGGGAAAATATGATGAATAAAAAATACATAAAAAAGGCATTGTTACTTGCTATGTCAGCATCAATGACACTGGTAGGTTGTGGCGGAGGCGATGATGGTGTTGCTGGTAATCCAGGAAATCCTGGTGGAGAGCCTGCTGAAGCGATTAAAACGCTAAACTTAGATATCACCAAAGTTACCTATCAAGACAGCAAACCGACTATTGAAGTATTTGCGACCAATGAAAAAGATCTCCCTGTAGCGGGTCTTAAAGACTTTGAAATTAAAAAAGTCGTCCAACTCATTCCAGCTGGTGCAAGCGGTGCGGGTAATTCAGCCCAATGGCAATTTATTGGCTCCGAAAAAGCCTTTACCGACCATGGTAACGGCAATTACAGTTTCACCGTCAATGTTGAAGGGTTTAATTCAGAGCTAACCCAACGTTATAACGTGATTGCTAGTGCATCAACCTTGCAAGACGGCGTTACCGGAGTCCCGCGTACTGAAATCACCGAAGATTTTGACGGCGAAGGATTCGAGGCTAAATACACTAAAAACATCGTCAGTGGTGCTACTTGTAATACCTGCCATGCAGAAGGCGAAAGCATTTATCATAGCTACACTGATTTAGAAACCTGTACATCATGCCATACCAATGAATTGGCTATTGAAAAAGGCAAGGTTCAGGATGAGTTCAGTCACTTAATTCATAATGTTCATAACAATGCCAAAATGTATGGCCGCAACTTGGACAAGAGTGCAGAAGCAGCGCATGCGATAGTGCAAGATAATTGCACCACTTGTCATGTTAATTCAGAACAACTGAGCGAATCGAACAACTGGTCTCGAATTCCAACCATGGAAGCCTGTTCAAGTTGTCATACCGACATTGACTTTAAAACGGGTCAAGGTCATCCGCAACAAGTCGATAATTCAAATTGTATAGCTTGTCATAATGCAAGTTGGACAGAAGAGTTGCACACGACTTCGTATACTCAGAAAAAAACATTTATCGATTTATACGGCATGACAGCAACATTAACGGCTAATAAATCAAGCGCTGAAGACAAATCAGCGACCTTATCGGTAACAATTTTAGATGCTAACGGTACGGCTATTGACGTAACAAACTTAGTCAGCAAAATTCAACGAGTTGAAACCATTACTAACGTCGGACCTAACTTCCCAATTATGGGATATAACCCTAGCCCAGGAAGCGGTTTAGCCAAAATCAGTAAAGACTTTATCAAAGCGGGTCTGTTACAAGCCGATGTAGTCATTGAATCAGGTAACTTAGTCTATAACATTGCATCACTGCCATTTGGCGCAGGCGACACAGATACCGCCTTTAGCTTTATTGGTCTTGAAATGTGTAACGATGGTATTCAAGCCATTGATTGTGTCGACGGCGTAGCAACTACCAGCATGAAAGCCGAGTTCACAGTAGGCACTTTCTCTGGTAATGCGCCTAGCTATCGTCACACTGACTCGGTCAATTTTGGTTCATGTGATAATTGCCATGGAGATACTTTTGAGTTGCATAAAGGCCACCATGCTGGTTTTGTGATGTCAGAACAATTAGCTCGTGAGCTTAATGGCGAAGTCACCATAGGTTTGGATGGTTGTGTGGCTTGTCATACGCCAGATGGCACTTATGCTTCTGGTGCTAATCAAGGCGCCATTGAAATGAAATTGCACAGTGTTCATGGTGAGCAAGGCATTATCAAAGACTGTACTCAGTGTCACAACGACTTTAATCTTGATGCATTCAAAGTTAAAGGTGCACTTGCTACGTCGCAAGGCCTTTATACAACACCTATCACTGCAACGTGCGCATCTTGTCATGGCTTTGACACGATTTCGCAGCATGCACAAAGTCAAGGTGCGGTTATTAATGGTAGCTATCAAGAAGCCAATGATGCTGCGCAGTTAGAAACCTGTTTCTTCTGCCATGCACCCACCATTGAAAACCACACACAAGTGAAGCTTTAATTTGTCCATTGAGAGAGAAGCCCTGCTTCTCTCTCATGCTATGGCTTACGTAATCAACTTGTTGATCATCAAAATGGACAAATTAGGAAGTCTACTTATGAAGACCACACATTCAATAAATACCTTATTTTTAGCCCTGCTCTGCCTTACTGCATCGACGCTGTTTATGTCGAGTCATGTACAGGCGGCAAAGTGGGATGCCAGCATGACACCGGCAGAAGTTGAAGCAACACTCGATAAAAAATTCGCCGAAGGAAAATACTCACCAAAGGGTGCCGACACTTGTTTGATGTGTCATAAAAAATCAGAAAAGGTCATGGATTTATTCAAAGGTGCTCATGGCGCAATTGATTCATCAAAAAGTCCAATGGCTGGATTACAGTGCGAAGCGTGTCACGGCCCACTAGGTTCACATAATCGTGGTGGTAAAGAGCCAATGATTACCTTTGGCCCAACTTCAACACTCGCTGCAGACAAGCAAAACAGTGTGTGCATGAGCTGTCATCTCGACGACAAACGCGTGGCATGGGACAGTAGTCATCACGCCAATGCCGATGTGGCATGTGCATCTTGTCATAGCATACATGCTGAACATGACCCAATACTGTCAAAACAAACAGAAGTCGAAGTATGTACCACTTGTCACACCAGACAAAAAGCTGACATGAACAAGCGCACCAGTCATCCAATGAAATGGAATCAAATGACCTGTAGCGACTGTCATAATCCACATGGCAGTTTGAGCGATTCAGATCTTGTTCAGCCAACAGTCAATGAAACGTGTTATTCATGTCACGCTGAGAAACGCGGCCCAAAGCTGTGGGAGCATGCACCCGTAACCGAAAATTGCGTCAATTGCCATAATCCACACGGTTCTGTGAACGATGCAATGCTCAAAACTCGTGCGCCACAACTGTGTCAGCAATGTCATGCGAGTGACAATCACACCAGCAACGCTTATCTAGGTAACACTGATATGGGTTCAACAGTAAATGGTAATGCCTTTACTGGTGGTCGCAGCTGCTTAAATTGTCATAGTCAGGTGCATGGTTCAAACCATCCGTCTGGTAAGTTACTGCAGCGCTAAGGAGATTATATTATGAATACCAAATTGAACCTCATTACCTTAGCGTTACTCACTAGTACCAGCTTTAGCCTGATGGCTGATGGTTATGGCCTAGCAAATGCTAAAACCGACAATATTAAATATGATGCTTGGAATTGTAAGGCTTGTGCTGTCGAAACAGGTACCACAGGAACTGTCGGGGTTGGTATTGGTTACAACAGCGAAGACGATATTAACTCAGCCAACGCATTTAATAGCAGTAATCAAACAGCGGGCAAAGTGGATGCCGATATAAAGTATCGAGGTGACAATGGCTACCAAGCAAAAGTCGTCGCAAATAATATGGGCATGGACAATGGCCGTATGGAAATAGATGTCGGTAAACTTGGATTGTATCGCCTCAATCTAGGTTATCGCTCCATCGCTACGTATCAGAGCAATAATGCCTTAAGTCCTTACCAGAATATCGGCAGCGATAATCTTACTTTAGCGGATAATTGGGTAACGGCAGGTTCAAGCTCAGACATGCCAATGCTTTATAGCAGTTTAACCCCATTTGAATTGTCGCTTAAACGTGAACGTGCCGGTCTAGGATTTGAATATCAAACAGAATCACTGTTCACAACCTACGTTAATTTTCAGCGTGAAGAGAAAACCGGAACCAAAGTTGCCTCTGGCAGTTTTTTCAACCAGTCAATGATGTTAGCGGAGCCGGTTGATTACACCACCGACATCTTAAACGCTGGGATTAAACTCCGTGGTGATCACTGGTTTACCAGCATAAACTACAATGGTTCAGTGTTTAGCAATAACCACCAGCAGCTTGGTTTTGACAGCGCCTTTAACCCTACGTTTGGGGCGCAAAGTCGTGGTTATATGGCGCTAGACCCAGATAACGAGGCCCATACTATTTCGCTAATGGGCCAATATAACGATTCCATTACCAGCTTAAGTGGCCGTTTACTCATGGGCCAAATGACCCAAGATCAGCAATTAACTAGCATAGGTTATGGCTATTCATTACCGGCAGATTCTATTGATGCAAAAGTTGATATCACCGGCATGACACTTAAAGCGGTGACTAAGCTCAGCCGAGCATGGCGTCTCACTGGCAGTTATGATTATAACGACAGAGAAAACAACACCCAAATCGAACAATGGACTCAAATTAGCATTAACGATGTTACCGGCAAAGTGCGGTATAACACGCCATACGATCTCACTACCCATAGCGCTAAATTATCCACTGACTATCGTATCAACCATGGTTTAAAACTCGATGCGGGTTATGATTTCAAACGAGATGAACGCAGTAATCAAGGCAGAGAAACCACTGACGATAATAACGTCTGGGCACGTTTACGCGTCAATAGTTTTGACATGTGGGATATGTGGCTTAAAGGTAGTTTGAGCAAGAGAGATGGTTCAGAATATAAAGCATCAGAATCGTCATCTGCAGAACAAAATCCGTTGCTACGTCGATACTATTTGGCCGACCGTGACCGCACTCAAATAGAGGCGCGTATTAATCATAGCCCTATTGATAACTTGAACGTCGATTTTGGGGTTCGCTATGCATATGATGACTATACAAATACGCAAATAGGTTTAACTGAATCAAAAGACACAAACTACGATATTAATCTGAGCTACATGATTAATGACGATATGAATGTTAATACATTTTATAACCATCAAATCATCAAATCGGCTCAATCTGGCAGCGCCAATTTAAGTATAGCGACTTGGCAAGCCGATATTGAAGACACTGTCGATGTTGTTGGAGCAGGCTTAAGCTACAACAATTTAATGGACAGTCGTTTGCGCTTAGGTTTGGATTATACCTACTCAGACTCAGACAGTAACACCCAAGTAAGACAAGGTATTAGTGGCGATTACGGTGACTATTTTGCCAAAGTGCATAACATTAATGTGTATGCACAATATCAAGCCACCGAAAAAATGGCCTTGCGTATAGACTACAAAATGGAAAAATACCTTGATAATGATGACGCCAATGATATTGAGCCAGATACCATTTGGAATGTCATGAGTTTAGGTAATTTACAGCATGACTACACTGCACACATGATCATGCTCAACGTGAGTTATAGTCTGTAAGTGATATCACGGTAATATAACCAAGTCGATCACATTAAAAATGACGCCAACCTTATCTAGGTTGGCGTTTTTATATCATTTGATTTAATGACCTTTAGACACAAAAACGGTCGCTAGCATCCTATTGTATAAAAAACTTGCAATTACACCGGATTTAACATTATATTAACAAGGTGAATAGCTTGTTATTGAAGTTTGGGCAAATGGATGTGCCCCCCATTTTATGTTGCTCATCTTTCCTCCCCTATTGCTTGTTAAAGACCATTGCTTGTTTTTTAAATTTCCAATGCATTTAAGCACCAACCTCCTCCCAATACTTAGCTAACATCAGGTATCATTCAGTACCGATATTGATTGCCCAGAGAAATTCATGTTTCAAATTGATACACTAATTGCCACTAAAATTGTCGACCGAACCATGAAAATTATTGGTCATAATATCAATGTTATGAATGCTCAAGCAGTGATATTAGGTTCAGGCGATATCGATCGGATTGGCACTGTACATGAGGGGGCACTATTAGCTATCAGCCAAAATCGCAATGTTGAAATAAGCCAAGCCATCGCTTCAAACTTACATGGCGTCAAACCTGGGCTAAATTTGCCATTGCATTACCAAGGTCAAGTGGTTGGCGTTATCGGTATCACTGGCGAGCCAGACACATTAAGCCACTATGGTGAACTGCTTAAGATGACAGCAGAGATGATTGTCGAGCAAGCAAATTTGCAAGAGCAATTACAGTGGCAGAATCGTCAAAAAGAGGAGTTTATTTCGCAACTCATTCATGCCAATGAGCAAGACTTACCTTCTTTACAACAATGGGCATTGCAATTAGGTGTCGATTTAAGCGTACCGCGAGTGGCCGCCATTATCGAACTTGATAACAAAAACCCATTATATCAACAAGACAATCAAGCATTAAAACAAGTACTGTATTTATTACAAAATCCTGTACGCGATAACTTAATTGCGATGACATCACTCACTCAATTAGTTATTTTAAAGCCGGCTTTTTTAGATGGTAAGCAATTTGACCCTGAGCTTGAAAACCAACGCATCAACAAATTACTCAAACGCTTACCCGCCAATATGCAACTTAGCCTGCATATTTCATTGGGGCATTATTTCAGTGGTGAATTAGGCATTAGTTACTCCTATCGCACCGCCAAAGAAACGTTAGATATTGGAAAAAGATTACATCCAACAAAAACCAAATATTTATACCAAGACTACAGCTTACAAGTACTGTTATCAGGGTTACGGCAACACTGGCGAGGTAATGCGCTTGCTGGGCCTTACATGAAACTGATTGCAGTTGACAATAACCAACAATTGCAAAAAACACTTGCCGCTTATCTAGAACACATGGGAGACATCCAAGCCTGTGCTAACAGTTTGTTTATCCATCGAAACACACTGCGTTACCGATTAGATAAAATTCAAACTATCACCAATATTGATTTACACAGTTTTAATGGATTACTGAGTTTATATTTAGGTCAGTTAATTCACCAACCTAACACTTAATTGTGCATCAGCACAAAAATAGTATTAACTCATAGATTTATTAGTGCAAGCGCACAAAGTAATTTATAGGTAATGGTTTACTATGATGAATACTAAACCACCCCCTACAATAATAAATAACGAGTACTCTATGGGACTAATATTGATCTTAATCGGCGTGATAGCCTTTATCGTCATCGCCACCTCTAAATTTAAACTACACCCTTTTTTAACCCTCATTTTAGCCTCATTTCTCACCGCATTTGCCTATGGTTTACCCAGCAATGAAATTGCCAAAACCATCACTGGCGGTTTCGGTGGTATTTTAGGTTACATCGGCTTAGTCATTGTGCTCGGTACGATTATTGGCACCATTCTCGAAAAAAGTGGTGCAGCCATAACTATGGCAGATGTGGTCATTAAACTGTTTGGCCAACGATTCCCAACGTTAACTATGTCAATGATTGGCTACTTAGTGTCGATCCCTGTTTTTTGTGATTCAGGTTTTGTGATTTTAAATTCATTAAAACAGTCAATGGCAAACCGGATGAAAGTGTCTCAAGTTGCCATGAGCGTCGCCCTAGCAACTGGGTTATACGCAACTCATACCTTTGTGCCGCCAACCCCAGGTCCTATCGCTGCAGCGGGTAATCTTGGTCTTGAATCACAACTTGGACTCGTTATTGCTGTCGGTGTGTTTGTTGCTGCCATTGCCGCTTTTGCCGGTATGTTGTGGGCCAATCGTTTTGCCAATGAGCAGCCAGACGGAGAAGGCGCCGAAGAACTGAATCTGCAGCAAGAAGATTTTGATGATCTAAAGAAAACCTATGGCGAATTACCTAGCCCTACCAAAGCATTTGCGCCTATTTTTGTACCTATCATTTTAATCTGCTTAGGCTCGGTGGCTAACTTCCCTTCAAAACCATTAGGTGAACAAGGCTTATTCGATTTATTAGTGTTCTTGGGCCAACCTGTTAACGCCTTAATGATCGGCCTATTTCTGTCGTTATCGCTGTTAAAAAGCAACCAAAAAATCAAAGAGTTTAGCGATCGTATCAGCCAAGGTTTAGTGGTATCAGCACCTATTTTATTGATCACCGGTGCTGGCGGTGCATTTGGCGCGGTATTAAAAGCCACTGAGATTGGTGCATTTCTGGGTAGTAGCTTGTCCGCTTTAGGTGTGGGTATTTTTATGCCGTTTATCGTGGCCGCGGCACTCAAATCAGCACAAGGTTCATCTACGGTGGCATTAGTCGCTACCTCAGCATTAGTGGCACCATTACTAGGAGATATTGGTTTAGCCTCAGAAATGGGCCGAGTGTTAACCGTAATGGCAATTGGTGCGGGTGCGATGACCGTCTCACATGCAAACGATAGCTTCTTCTGGGTGGTGACTCAATTTAGCCGCATGAGCGTCAAACAAGCGTATCGGGCCCAAACAATGGCCACCTTAATCCAGGGAGTCACGGCGATGATTACCGTTTATCTACTAAGCTTATTTTTACTGTAAATTATTAATCAGAGTCTTATATGAAAATTGTTATTGCACCCGATTCATTTAAAGAAAGCCTAAGCGCCCTAGAAGTGGCTAATGCCATTGAGAATGGATTTAAACAGGTATTCCCAAACGCGCAATATTGTAAAGTGCCAATGGCCGACGGCGGTGAAGGTACAGTACAAGCTATGGTCGATGCCACCCAAGGACAGATTATTAATCTCACTGTCACAGGGCCTTTAGGTTTACCTGTTAACGCATTTTATGGCGTGCTAGGACAACTTGATGAGGATGGAAACCAAACTGCAATAATCGAAATGGCTGCCGCATCAGGTTTACATCTGGTGCCATCCACTCAACGTAATCCATTATTAACCACCAGTTTTGGTACTGGTGAGTTGATTGCCGACGCATTAGACAGAGGCATAAGACACATCATTTTAGGCCTAGGTGGCAGTGCAACTAATGATGCAGGCGCAGGCATGATGCAGGCCTTAGGAGTCCAACTAAGTGATATAAACAATACTCCATTACCTTTTGGTGGAGCTGCCCTCGCCGAATTACATTACATCGACATGCAATCATGCCATCCAGCCATTAAGGAGTGCGTAATTGAAGTTGCGTGCGATGTCGATAATCCATTATGCGGGCCACGAGGCGCCAGTGCTATTTTTGGTCCACAAAAAGGGGCTACTACTGAGATGGTTGAGCAACTTGATCTCGCTTTGGGGCATTTTGCTCATATCATTAACCAACACCTTAACCAGTCAATTGATGGACACTGTCAATTACACCCTGGTGCTGGGGCTGCTGGCGGTATGGGATTTGGCGTAATGACAATGTTAAATGCAACCTTAAAACCTGGGGTCGATATTGTCACTAAAAGCGTTAAGTTGGCACAACATTGTCTCAATGCTGATCTGGTTATTACCGGTGAAGGTCGAATAGACGGTCAAACCGTGTTTGGTAAAACCCCTATGGGAGTATTGAATGTCGCCAAACAACTTAATATTCCGGTTATCGGTATTTCAGGATGCCTTGGTGAAAATGCAGATGCTATTTTAGCCGAAGGCATGCATGCTATTTTTCCTATCATTCCTGCGTTGCAGCCCTTAGAGCAAGTATTGTCTGAAGCCCAGGTTAATCTAACCAATACCGCGCGCAACATTGCGGCAATGATGTCACTTTCATTTGCAGACAAGTAATCTAATCCAGCACAAATGCCTTATCGCATTTGTGCTGGATTATTCATATCAACATCATTCATATTCTGAATTAACGCAGCTAATCCGCAGTAATAACACGATAAATACTTGAAGCGAAACCAGCCATACAGTAAAGTTAGCACCCTCATTTCATCCTGAAGGTGTAGCGTTAATCGTAAAGCACCCGTCAATGCTATCAGGATGAAGTTTTCATCATTACGGCAAGCAAAATGACCTCGAAAATCACCCGTCAAGCAAACGCTTCAGAAGACAGCTTACTGCGAATTTTTACCGCCCCTGAAGATTCAACCTCGACGTTGAGCATTATTGAGCAAAAGCTATCTCAAGACCTTGCAGGTTTTTTAGGTAATAGCATCGCCGCACTGGAAAAACCGCTGTCAGAAATAGAAACTGACTTTAGCGCCTATCAGATACCGACCGATCCCAAGTTCGTTTCTGATTATGCCGACGAAATCATGCAAAACCTAGTCGCTCATTCAGTCCATACTTCAGCACCCAGTTTTATTGGACACATGACCTCGGCATTGCCTTATTTCGTGTTACCACTGTCAAAAATGATGGTGGGTCTAAATCAAAATTTAGTCAAAATTGAAACATCGAAAGCCTTTACCCCATTAGAGCGCCAAGTGTTAGGCATGATGCATCATTTGGTGTATCAACAATCTGATGATTTCTATCATCAATGGATGCACAGTGCTAACCACTCACTCGGGGCATTTTGCTCAGGTGGCACCGTTGCCAATATCACCGCACTGTGGATTGCCCGAAACCGGCTGTTACAACCACGCGGCGAATTTAAAGGCGTCACCCGCGAAGGAATGACGAAAGCATTGCGTTTTTATGGTTATGATGACCTTGCTATTTTAGTGTCCGATCGCGGTCATTACTCTTTGGGCAAAACTGCCGACTTGTTGGGTATTGGCCGAGATAACATCATTAGCATCCCAACAGATGAGCATCATAAAGTCGATGTTGCTGCCATGCGTGATGCAGCAGAAAAGCTGGCACAACAAAATATAAAAGTCATGGCCATTGTTGGTATCGCGGGTACAACTGAAACAGGCAATGTGGATCCCTTAACTGAATTAGCAGTGTTAGCCAGCGAGCTAAATTGTCATTTCCATGTAGATGCGGCATGGGGCGGCGCAAGTTTATTGTCCAAAAAATATAGCCATTTACTAAAAGGCATCGAGTTAGCTGACTCCGTTACTATCGATGCCCATAAGCAAATGTATGTTCCAATGGGCGCCGGTATGGTGTTATTTAAAGACCCTGAACTGGCGCAAGCCATAGTGCATCATGCTGAATATATTCTACGGGTGGGTTCAAAAGACCTAGGCAGTCAAACGCTGGAAGGTTCGCGACCTGGAGTGGCAATGCTCGTGCATGCTTGTCTTCAAATTATTGGCCGCGATGGCTATGAAATCCTCATTAATAACAGCCTAGAAAAAGCCCGTTACTTTGCCTCAATCATCGACCAACATCCTGATTTTGAGTTAGTCACTGAGCCTGAGTTATGTTTGCTGACCTATCGTTATGTACCAAAATCGGTGCAAGCCATACTTACTACAGCTCTAGCCAACCAAGATAGCGTTTTAGTTGCATCAATCAATGAACTACTCGATGGACTGACGCAATTTATTCAAAAGCATCAACGCGAACAAGGCAAATCGTTTGTGTCACGCACACGTATTAAGCCAGCAAAATACTTACGTCAACAAACGACAGTATTTCGCGTGGTACTCGCCAATCCGTTGACCAGTCATCAAATATTGCATGATGTGCTCACCGAACAAATCGATATTGCAGCTTTAGACAGTGAGTATTTACCACAGCTGTTGGCGTTGTAGAGCACAGGCTCATCAATAACTTCGATGTTTATAGCTTGTTAGCTACCTTCTCGTCATCCCGGCAGTGTTTTTAAGCCGGGATCCAGGTGTTTTCTTTGTACTTTTGTACTCATGGCCGTAGGCCATATCCACAAAAATGCCACATCTGATGTTCAACAACAGCGTCAGGGATTTCATCTTTATTCTTTATCATTAAATTACAGACGTAAAAAAGCCCCAACTAATGTTGAGGCTTTTTTACACCATTCTTTATTACAAAGAATTACGTATGTAAATGATGGTACCCGAGGCCGGACTTGAACCGGCACGCTTATTCAGCGAGGGATTTTAAATCCCTTGTGTCTACCGATTCCACCACTCGGGCAAAGTGTTGTTTTAACCGTTACTTAACGTAACCATTAAACGCAATTTTGTGGAGGCGCGACCCGGAGTCGAACCGAGATAGACGGATTTGCAATCCGTAGCATAGCCATTCTGCCATCGCGCCATCTTTAACCAAATTCAAATCCATCGGATAAGATAAGAAATTGGAGCGACATATCGGGTTCGAACCGATGACCTATACCTTGGCAAGGTATCGCTCTACCAACTGAGCTAATGTCGCTTATTCAATCGTTTCAACACGTTATTAAATCTGCGAGAAAGGTATCGTCTTTCAACCTATCCAACTGAGCTAATGTCGCGTATTCAATCATTTTAATGCTTTATTATATTAGTAAGAAAGATTTCATATTTCAGCCTATCAAACTAAACTAATGTCGCATTAATCGTGTTAGTTAACATAAAACCCTAAGGCTTGTTGTTGACTCATCACTTGTCTACGGGGAGGCATTCTACCGAATTAACCTCGTGTGTCAATTATTGATTTACGCAATTTTGACTGTTTGCGCACTAAATAATCTTATTGAACTATTATTACGCTATTCTGCCGTTAAATCTTTCCAAGCTGCTGAAATGTAACTCATCATCGACCAGAACGTCAGTGCTGCGGCAATATAAAACAAGCCGTAAGCGACATCAGTTAGCCAAGGTGTGGGTTTCCAAATCAATCCAATAATTGCGATCATTTGCGTGGCAGTTTTATATTTACCAATCCAAGACACGGCAACTACGCCACGTTTGCCTATTTCGGCCATCCATTCACGCAAGGCTGAAATAACAATTTCGCGACCAATCATAAATAACGCTGCTAAGGTTAAGTACACATTGTCATTTTGTTGAACCAACAGCACTAATGCAGTCGACACCATGACTTTATCTGCAACTGGATCCAAAAAAGCGCCAAATCGGGTTAGTTGACCAAGTTTACGCGCAGCATAACCGTCTAACCAATCGGTCAAAGCGGCCAACCAAAAAATAAATGCCGAAACAAATGGTGCCCATGGATATGGTAAATAAAATACCGCTATAAATACGGGTAACAAAGCAATACGGAATAATGTCAGTGCAATAGGTAAGTTAAACGGCATAAAAAGACCAATTTGTCAGAAGCAGCGCCAATCTTGCCTTAATTTTAGCCCCCTCGCAATGCATCATGAATTGTTTGTGCCATTTCTAAGCTAATTCCGGGTACTTTTGTCAATTCAGCCACGCTAGCGCCCTTCACTTCTTGAATTCCGCCTAAATGTTGCAACAAAGCTTTACGCCTTTTAGGGCCCACACCTGCGATGGATTCTAAGGTAGAAGTATTGCGAGTTTTCTGACGTTTATTACGGTGTCCGGTAATCGCAAAGCGATGTGACTCATCGCGAATGTGCAACATTAAGTGAAATGCAGGCGAATCACTGGGAATATCGAAAGCTTGTTCACTGCCACCAACAATAAAGGTTTCAAGGCCTGCTTTGCGACCCTCACCTTTAGTCACGCAAATGAGTAATGGTGGATTATCAATATTGACACACTTTTCATCGACAATCGTTTGCGCCACTCTTAACTGGCCAATACCACCATCAATGAAGACTAAATCAGGCACTTTGCCATTGTTGTCGATTTTATCAAATCGACGGCTTATTGCCTGTTCCATCGCGGCATAATCATCACCACCGGTAATACCGGTAATATTGTAACGGCGATAATCGGCTTTATGCGGCCCTTCTCGATTAAACACCACACACGATGCCACAGTGCTTTCGCCCATAGTATGACTGATATCAAAACATTCCATCCGCTTAATCGGTTCATTAAGTTCAAGTGCTTCTTCAAGTAATTGAAAACGTTGTTCAACAGTATTCTTATGTGACAGTCTGGTCGCGACGGCATTACTCGCGTTAGTCATGGCAAGACGTAAAAAATTAGCTCTGTCGCCTCTTACTTGCGTTTTTAACTCAAACTTTTTATCTAATGCGTGTTCTATCGACGCTTCTAATTCTTTTATACCGTCAAAGTGATGGCTGAGAATGACTTCTTTTGGAATAGTGCGCTGAATATCGGCATTAAGGTAAAACTGGCCCAAGAATGATGACAACACTTCTTCAATTTCAGTTTCTGCGGGTACTGAAGGATAATAGCTGCGACTACCAAAAATTTTACCATCGCGAATAAACAATAGATGAAAACAGGCAATACCTGAGGCGTAATCGACGCCGATGACATCCATATCGCCTTTATGATTTGACACTTCTTGCTGTTCTGCCACGCGCCTTAATGCGGTAATTTGGTCACGATACTGTGCCGCACGCTCATATTCCATATCAATTGCAGCAGTCTCCATTTTGGCCACCAGCTGTGATATGACTTGTTTGTCTTTTCCGCGTAAAAATAAACCGGCTAATTTGACCTGTTCGCTGTATTCCTCATCACTGACAATCCCCACACAAGGCGCACTACAACGATCTAATTGATACTGTAAACAAGGCCGAGATCTGGATTTATAATATAAGTCATCGCATTGACGGATTGGAAACAGCTTTTGCATTAAATGCAAACTCTCACGGACTGCACCACCATTAGGGTATGGGCCAAAATAATGACCTTTTTCACGTTTTGGACCACGATGATAAGCAAGTCGAGGGTGCTTATGGCCGCTCAAAAGAATATACGGATAAGATTTATCATCACGCAACAGCACGTTGTATTTGGGCATGTACTGTTTGATGTAATCGTTTTCGAGCAATAACGCATCAGTTTCGCTGTGCGTAACGGTCACATCAATATGATCGATATGCGAAACCAGCGCCTGAGTTTTAACATTGGCGATATTGACTCTAAAATACGAGCTTAAGCGTTTTTTGAGATCTTTGGCTTTACCAACATAAATAACCTGTTGGTGTTTATCGTACATTCGATAAACACCAGGCGCTGAGGTGACATGTTTTAAAAAAGATTTGGCGTTAAAACCACTTGGCATGATTAAAGCTACTTAATGCGTTGCGAGGAATACATTATTCCTGACTAGAATGAACCTGTATCGAGCATTTTGTAACGGATAGCTAAACGGGTCAACTCAACGTCACCGCCGATCCCCAGTTTGGCAAATAGTCGATAACGATAGCTATTGACAGTTTTAGGGCTTAAATTTAATTTTTCAGAAATATCATTAACCTTTTCACCATTGGTTATCATCATCATGATTTGCAATTCACGTTCAGACAAACTGCTAAATGGATTCTCGTCAGAGTGGTTGAATTGGCTTAGCGCCATCTGTTGCGCAATTTCTGGCGACAAATAACGTTGACCACGAGCCACTTGAGTAATGGCACGCAATACTTCTGGCGATGTGGAACCTTTGGTTAAGTAACCAGAAGCACCTGCCTGCATCACTTTGGTCGGAAAAGGGTCTTCTGTTTGTACGGTTAACACAATAATTTTAGCGTCTGGCTGATAGCGTAAAATCTTACGGGTGGCTTCTAATCCCCCCATACCAGGCATATTCATGTCCATTAAAATGACATCCGCTTCATTTTGTCGAGACCACTGTACGGCTGTTTCTCCATCAGGTGCTTCACCGATGACTTTAATACCGCGTTCATCTTCCAAAATGCGACGAATACCCGTTCTCACGAGTTCATGGTCGTCAACCAAATATACAGATATCACGTAAACCCACCTATTATTATGCGTAATTCATTTTTGAATTTTAGGGCCGTTTTTATATATAAAACATTTATATGTAAAATCTTATCGTAAAAAAACACCGGTAACATTGCATATTTTACACATCTCATTTATCTGCTTGAATTTAGCATCTTTACATTTACTGACACAAGCAAAGTCAATTATTAACGTGAGAAATGAATGTAAAATAGGCAATTTTGTTACCTTAGCATTGCAATTTAACCTTTTTAAATCATTCACCCTGCAAGGTGATAATAATTGTGCGCGCCGAAGCATGGTCCCGATGCTCACATAAATATAAACCTTGCCAAATACCCAAGTTCAAACGACCATGGGTAATCGGAATTGACTGACTAGCCCCAATCAGGGTCGACTTGATATGCGCAGGCATATCATCGGCACCTTCATAAGTATGCTGGAAGTATGGCGCACCTTCTGGTGCGAGTACATTAAAATGCCGTTCCAAATCGCCACGAACAGTAGGATCAGCATTTTCGTTTATCGCCAGCGATGCTGAAGTATGCTGAATAAACACATGCAATAAGCCAACATTGATACCTCCTAGCTCTGGCAGCCGTGCTATCACTTCATCAGTAATTAAATGAAATCCTCGTCTTTTAGAGTTAAGTGTCATCTCTCGTTGTAACCACATCAAATAAATCCCTCTTCAAGCGACACGCACAGATGAATAAACCATTAAGCAACAACATGCAGAACGAAATACAAAGCATACATCAGAGCAGTGTTAAGACTGAAAAAAATGAGGCTATTGTCACACAATTTACTCACTATTTACCGAACAATTAACCGATTAATATCAATTTCACTGTTCATAGAGTAGTTACATCCTTAGCAATATAAGAACATCTAAAAGAATATCCGAAAGAACATCATTAGATTTAACAATTATTACTTTACAAACAATAATATAGGGGAATTTATTTTTGTATACTTTTGGATTGATTATGAAATGTAGATAATAAAGGCTAGGTTTGCAAAGATTTAAACGGTCTATATATATTCACCATTAATGCTAACTAAACAGAAAAATGATCATAAATTGGCATCTGCATAACTTTAAGCACTGTGCTTTAAGGGTAACGAAGCATACATCATCGTAACCAATACATTATTCTAAGGCTGGATAATTTCCGCCAGAAAGCAAAAAGGCACAACCTTAAGTTATAAGGTTGTGCCCGTTAACACTTTTGTCAGCAATCCGGCTGAAATTTGCTCCCTGCACCATCCATGTAAACATGCTTCCTGCAGTCCTTTTCCCTGTTCTCATTTCCTTGTCTATTTGTGTAACACAAACAAACGCATGAGTTTCATTCCTTTGAACAGCCTATCCGTTGGCTGAGCGGTAAATCTATTCAATCCGTTGAATTATCCCAGCTGCATCCTGCAGCCCTATCCTTTTTTTCCTTGTGTCGACTATTTACTGTCTTCACCCATCCTTGATTCGGCTATCCATTTGCCGAGCTTATGCCCTAATCCGTGAGCGTGTCCTAGTATCATCCTTAATATTCTTAAGCATCATTAGTCTTATTTCTCATCCTAAGAAAACCAACTGATGACCCGCTTTCGATAACTACATTCTAGCCAAAATAAACGCCGATAAAAGTCACTCAACTCCATTTAAATACACATCCCACATGTCAGTAAATCGTTAGAAAAATGTAATTACCTGATTTTAAAAGATTAACAATAATTTATAACGTTAAACACTGACAACTTTAGATAAGATCCCTTACACACTTGTAGGATATTGCTTACAAAAGCGTGAGCAAGTTAATACTTCCAGGGTTATTTGCGCCATAAACGCTTTATCATTTGACCAAACATGACCCAATCTGCCCATAAGCTGTATAGCGGATAAGTGAATGTTGCGGGGCGATTTTTTTCAAATATAAAATGCCCTAACCATGCAAAACCATAACCGACTACCGGCAACCACAATAACTGCCACCAATGTTGGTTAATCAAAGTGTTAATAATGATCACTAAAATAATGCTACTGCCAATGTAATGCAGTCTTCGACAAACGGGATCTTGATGTTGCGACAGATAAAATGGATAAAACTCTGCAAATGAAGAATAACGCTTAGGTTCCATTACTCACTCCTTATTAACAACTCGCTAATGGTATGCTCTGTTAGTATTAGATTATTTTCATTTTAGACACTATGCCTTACTGTAAAACAATATTTCACCTTCAATATTGCCAATACTCACAGTGGCAATGCTGACAAATTCTTGTTTCACGAATGCTTGATGGTGCGAAGAGTTACTCACAAATACCCCAATGCCATCAAGCCCAGGTTGCTCATCACACCAACTCAATACCGCTTGAATTAACTTGGCACCATAACCTTTTTGCTGCTCATTGGGGGATAAGGCAATAAATTGCAAAACCCCGCATTTTTGCGAAGGAAGATGTTCTAAAATGCAGGTCTCTTTTTGCATTAACCCTTGAGTTGATTTCCATCCTGTACCCAACATCATTTTAAAACGCCAATGCCAATAACGCCCCTCACCCAAAGGTACTTGTTGCGTAATCACACAGGCAACTCCAATTAAACGGTCACCGTCAAATAAGCCAATTAAAGGTTGTTCTTGTTGCCACAGTTCATTTAACTCTTCACGAATCGCCGCGCGAAGTTTCTGTTCGTATTGTTGATTGTCATCTTGCCCAAGTACCTCGATAAAATAGGGATCATCATGATAAGCGTTATAAAGAATAGAAGCTGCGACTCGTAAGTCTTCTGCCGTCAAATATACTGCACGTGAAGTTTCCAAGGTGTTATTGTCCATTATTATTCCTTGTTGGTTAACTCGCTAAACTTAACTTAACAAGTTTGAAACATTGTACAAGTTTTGTTTACCCATTTTACCTGTTAGCGATTGTGAGTGTCAGTTGTTTGCAATTTATCTCATCAAGACGGATACTAAAATTGTTTATCTAACCATCATAAGGAATGCGCCAAATGGACACTACATCAAATGATTTAAGTCACTTATTTAAGCAATTAGGTTTGCCTCACGATCAAGAGGGAATCGACGACTTTGTTATCCAAAACAAACTGGATAAACACACATTAATTACTGATGCCGATTGCTGGAATTCAGGTCAAAAAGCATTTTTAAAAGAGGCATTATTACAAGACGCCCAATGGTCAGAAGTGATTGACCAATTGGACGTGATGATGCGAGCTAAATTGTAATTAACACTTAATGTCGGATAACCTCACTCGGCAATTAGTGCTGTCTGTAGGCGGTATCACCCCAGCCCACTAAAACGTCATCTTTGAACACAATTGGCGTGCATTCATCTTTGGTTGTTTTACCATCGCCTTCTGCCCATTGGGTACGATAAAACAACACTTTGATGGATTGCTCTGCATTATTTTGAGCCGACTTGGTATAAGCTTCACTAAAATCAGCCGTTCCCATTAAGGTTGTGACTTGATCACTGCTCATTCCCATAGACAATTTGCTCAACAGATCACGATTTTTATCTTGTTGCACTTGCCAATAATCAGCACTTTTACCCGATTCATGGTCTCCGACACTAATAACACAACCACTTAATGCTAGTGATGTAGCGCCAATTAATGCCGCTGCGATAAGTTTTAATTTCATGTTGCATCCTTTTTGTTAAAATAAAATCCGCATTGTATTTACAGATCCTTTAAGCCAAAATCGTGCCATAAAATAATATACTGATTTATATAGCTTTATGTTTTAACTCAACAAGAATTAGTTAATCTCACTATATGGAATTAAGGAATTAAACCAACAATGAGTCCAATTGAACAAGTACTTGCCGCAGCAAAATCAATTGCTAACAATGGGCATACGCCCAGCTTGGCCCTGATAAAAAGTCGTTTAGGCAATAGCATTCCGATGCCTACCCTTATCCAAGGTTTACAACAATTTAAGGCGCTGCCTAAATCTGAGTGGCAACATTTACCGGAATTAGCAGACATTCCATCAATAGCCGATGTCTCATCACATGATCAACCCGATCTTACTCAAGTGATCCAACAGGTTATGACCCTACAACAACACATTAGTCAGCTAACCCAACGAGTTACTGAGTTAGAAAACCAATTACAAAATAATATGACTCAAAGCTACATAATCAATAATAAGGCTGAGCAGTAGATGTTTGTCACCGAACTACGCTTTGAATGTTTTGCCGATACGACAATTGATACGGTAGAGAAAGCCATTAACGCTTTTCTTGAAGCCTTACGAGCTAATGGACAAATTTTAGGACGTGAATTTGCGGTCGCCTTTAATGACGGTGAATTTAGAGTTCGTTTGCTGTTACCTGAAAAAACCAGCTTAGCTAACCGCCACAGTAGCCCATGGGTAAAAGTGGCCTTAGCAGGCCTAACTGCAGCTAAGCTATTGGCCCCTAGAGAGAAATTCATCGGCCAAGACATTAACTCCGAAGCCAGCAATACCGATACGCCTTCATGGCAACTGCTGTATACCAGTTATGTGCATATGTGTTCGCCACTGCGTAATGGCGATAACCTGTTACCAATACCTCTTTATCAGCTGCCTGCTACTTTTAATGGCGATCACAAACGCATCATAAAATGGCAAACAGAGTGGCAAGCATGCGATGAACTGCAAATGGCCGCAGCCACTAAAGCAGAGTTTGCAGCTTTGGATGAGATCACTCGAGCGGATAGTGACTTATTTAGACGCGGTTGGGATTTACGTGGCCGGATAGAATATTTAACTAATATCCCCACCTATTATTACTTATACCGTGTGGGCGGCGAATCATTGCAAGCAGAGCTAGCTCGCCCCTGCCCACGCTGTGGATCTAAAGATTGGAAGCTAGATGAGCCACTTTTAGACATGTTTCATTTTCGCTGCGAGCCTTGCCGTATTGTGTCTAATTTGTCTTGGGATCATCAATAAATGGAATTGTGCCATTGAGTTATCAGCAGATTATTTCCTACTACAAAGATTGTTATAAGGAAGATAGCGCCTCCATCAATCTTTGGAATGTGAACAAGTTTAAACAAGAAGATCGTCTCATTCTTGAAGGGCAAGATGAACTAGGCACTGGTTTTTTACCTCGTTTGCCTATCCCGCAAGAATTTGCTGAGCCAATGCTTAAACGAGTGGCGATGTATCAAAGAGAAAGAATACTGCTGTACGCACGATTTCTATTTGTCGGTAAAGTAACCATAAAAGGTGAGCTCAAAACGGTTGTCTCACCGCTGCTGTTTAATGAAGCCACCATTGAACAACAAAACAATAATTTCTATTTTTCAGCCCAAACAGAAGACACTGAAATCAATGAAGCCCTGCTGCAACAATTGCTACCAGAAGATAATGAGCTTTCAGAAGATCTCATCAATGAAGATATACATTCACCATCTTTTTGGACCTCATACTTTAGCAGTAATCAAATTGACATAAACTCACTAGAGTTATTGCAATATCCCAGGCTTGCTGGGCACCAAGACATTAAAAAAGCATTAACCCAAGACACTCCCCGCTTATTACCTATTTCGATGCTACTTTTTGTCGAGAGGTCATCGAGCAGTCGCGGTGTACTTCACGAATTAGAAAGTATCATTAGCGCTAACGAACAATCAGCTCCTATTTGTAAACTGTTTAACCAAACGTTTGAAAAACGTGCTGTAAGACTCAGAGCCCCAACACTTAAATATGACTTTTTACCGGGGTTATTATCTACGCCACAAAAGAAAGTTATTCATATCGCTGCCAATGCCGATTTAGGCTGCGTATCTGGTCCGCCAGGAACGGGCAAGAGCTACACCATTGCTGCTGTTGCTGCCGAACATATGGCGCGCGGTGAGTCGGTGCTTATTGTGGCCAATAATGACGTAGCCCTTGATGTGATTGCAGATAAATTGGCGAGTAATTTTAACTTGGGCGACGTGTCTATTCGCGCAGGACAAAAAGTATTTTTAAAACAATTAAAAGACTATACCGCCGACTTACTCGCAGGATACTTTAGCGATGACTTAAGCCAAAACCCACAAGCATGTGAAGACGAACTGAATAAGCTGCAACGATTACTGATAAAACTGGAAAAACGTTTCCTGGCGTTCAGTCGCAGGTCTATTCGCCGTGGTTTGCACCTACATAAACTTCAAGCACAACAATCAACATGGCTAAAACGGGTTTATTTGTTTTTTACCCAAGGGTCAATAAACCAATGGCATCATCAATGGGATGCGTTAAACACCATTAATAAACACACTGTTACGCGGGAAACACTGGCAGCTGAATATCTTAATGCACTAAAAAAGAATAACTTAAACACATTAGTTAATCAGCACCGTAAATCGCTACAGGCTTTTAACAAAGCGATTCGCAGTAGAACGTCCAGTAAACAACTCGCGTTATTTGAAAAAATAGAATACGCCACATTATTTGCCGCATTTCCCATCTGGCTAGCAAGCTTAAACAGCCTACACAGAGTATTGCCGCTTAATCGCGAAATGTTTGATTTAGTGATTATTGACGAGGCAACACAATGTAACATTAGCAGTTGCTTACCTGCGCTATACCGTGCAAAACGTGTATTGATTGTTGGCGACACGAAGCAATTAAAACATTATTCCTTTTTAGCCAGAAGCAAACAAACTCAATTGCTTGCCAAAAATAATGTGCCCGAAAGCAGCCCAGGAGCCATCAGTTATCGAGATAACTCCATCTTAGATTTAGCACTAAAAACATTAGCTAGCGGGCAAGAGTTGGCCTTTTTAGATGAACACTTTAGAAGTAAGCCTGAGCTGATTCATTTTAGTAACCAGTCTTTTTATCAATCTAAATTAAAAATCATGCAACACCGACCCTGCACCAGTTCAGGCCATTTGCACCTTCATCGTATCGCCGGTACTCGTGATACATCGGGCGTTAACCAGCAAGAAGCCCTAAGTCTATTAGCAGAGATCCAACATCAAATAACACAAGATGTCCAAACAGGCATCACTCATAGTATTGGGATTATCTCGCCTTTTAGCGCACAGGCTGAATATATCGCCACATTGATTGAGCAGAAGATCCCTCAAACAGATGTCATTAAACACAGCATACGTGCAGCCACGCCGTTTGGGTTTCAAGGCGAAGAGCGGAATATCATGCTGATTTCGTTTGCGATTGATAACGACAGTAAACGTGCGGCTGCTTATTTAAATAAAGCGGATGTGTTTAACGTCACCATTACCAGGGCACGTCAAAAGCAGTTGATATATTTGTCTATGGACGACTCGTTATTACCAGAACACAACCTGTTACGCCAATATGTTACTTCTATAACAACCTTTAATGCCAAACACAGCGTGACCTCAGAGATAGACACATTTCAGCAAGAGCTTATTGAGGCGTTAACACAGTACAATATTGATACTTGGCCTGGGTATACCATTGCCGGTACCGAAATAGACCTATTGTGTCGTTATGCAGACAAATACCTTGCTGTTGATCTTATTGGTTTTCCTGGGCCTTGGGCTAACTTTTTTGAGCTAACAACCTACAAATTATTTAAACGGGCTGGCGTTGAAGTATTGCCCATAAGCTACGGATTGTGGATTGTTGATAAACAAGCGTGCATAGACAAAATAACTCAGACACTAAAGTGTGGAGAAAATAACCTAAGCGAAGCGTAAAGGAGGATGTTACGAGGAAGATGAGTGTTTGAATGTTCGTGTTTGAATGCTTGTGTTTGCATGCAATGAACGCATTAAAGCACCATAAAATGGCACTTCAATGCTTGATGCGGTTACTTTTTGCGTAACAAATAATCCCACATGGTTTTAATGCGTTGCCAAATTCCTGGATGATCTACCGTATGAGGTAATTCCTCGACGGGTTTTGATGGCGGTTTGATCATCGGCGATATTTGCTCTAAAAACGCCGTTAATGATTCGGCTAATTTAGTGCGCTGTTTTTCACCTGGAATTTCAATCCACACGCTGCCATCATCATTGTTTACCGTCAGCATTTCGTCGTCATCACCTAGCACACCGATAAACCAAGTTGCTGGTTGTTTGAGCTTTTTCTTCATGATCAAATGACCAATTACATTTTGTTGCAAATTTTCGAAGTCATCTTGATTCCATGCTTGGAGTAATTCACCGTCGCCAAATGATGCAGTAAACGGTAATGGCGCGGAAAAATACTGGCCATAAAATGCATGAATATCTTGGTGTAATTGAATATTTAATGCATGCTCCACGTTACTAAAGTCAGCGACATTGTCACGTTTAATGGGCTGCCAGAACACAGTATCATCAGTGTCCGCATTAAAGGTGCCTTGAATACATATTGAGTCTTCGCCCAAAGGATAATAGCGCGGAAATTCAGATAGCGTATCTTGATAAGATTTAAGATAGTTTTTTATAAAGCAATCTAATGCAGATGAACAAGACACTTAAGCCACTCGTAGTTTATAATAAAACCATATTTTGACACGGAAACCGATTAGATGACACACAATCACGACCCTTATAGTGATGCAGCAGCATTAAAAGGCCTAACATTAGGCCAAGCAACTGCTTATCAAGCTGAGTATGACGCGTCACTGCTGCAAGGGGTTCCACGTAAACTTAACCGAGATGCTATTGAATTAAGTGGTCAACTCCCTTTTCACGGTACCGATATTTGGACCGGATATGAATTGTCTTGGCTTAATGCTAAAGGCAAGCCTGTTGTTGCCATTTTGGAAGTTCAGTTAGATATCAACAGTGTCAATTTGATTGAATCTAAATCTTTTAAACTGTACTTAAATAGTTTTAACCAAACTAAGTTTGACAGTGTCGAAGCCGTACAAGAAACGTTAAGCCGCGATTTAATCGCTTGTGCCCAAGGTGACCTGACCGTCAAAGTCATCGAACCAAAGCATTTTAATCTTGAACGTATTATTGATTTACCGGGTACTTGTATTGATGACTTGGATATTGAAGTCGACGAATACGCATTTAATCCCGATCATTTAATCGGTGGTACAGATCCTGACAAAAACGTGGCTGAAACACTGAATTCAAATTTATTGAAGTCTAATTGTTTAATCACCTCTCAGCCAGACTGGGGCAGCGTGATGATCCGTTATCAAGGCCCTAAAATTGATCGTGAAAAACTGCTGCGCTATTTAATCTCATTTCGCCAGCATAACGAGTTTCACGAACAGTGCGTTGAGCGTATTTTTGTCGACTTAAAAAAATACTGCCAGTGCACTAAGTTAACCGTTTACGCACGTTATACGCGTCGTGGTGGCTTAGACATCAACCCGTACCGCAGCGACTTTGAAAACCCACCTGAATCAAATCGCCTTGCGAGACAATAATCGCCATCACATATAGCGATATTAACAAAAAGCCAATCTCTCTAAGATTGGCTTTTTGATTAATGTTCCATGCATTATGAACAACCATATGCATCATGCATCAGTTTTTCAATTATTTCCCTTAACCAAATACATGACTTATCTAATGCATGTTTTGTCGGCCAAATGCTGTATAAATTTATTGGCCGAGTCTTAAAAGGTAATTCAAGCAAGGTTAGTTTAAACAGTTGCGCATAGCTTTGGGTAAAAGTATATGGCGCTATGCCTATGGCATTCGACTTACTGATTAACGACAACATACTCAAAATAGACGACTGCTCACTGTATAAAGTGCGCTGCGGTAATGGATCATTAGAAATGATATCTGCAACACGCATATTATCGCGATGTAGACGATACATAACGTGCTCGGCGGCAAAAAAATCATCGCTGCTGACATGGTTTTTTATCACTGGATGATGTTGACGTACCACACAAATAATCCGCTCTTGGGCGACCTTTTTAAAACTAAACATTTTTAGTTTTGGCGGCATAATATCCACTACCAAATCTACTTTTTGCATTTGTAAGTCTTGAAACTGTTCCGCCTCTAATACTGGTGAATTACGTAGCACCACTCTGACAGACAAATTAGCTAATGCTGTATCTAATTGCGGTTGTAATAAATCGATAACTGCTTCATTGGCATAAATGGTAAAAACTCTTCTAGAGGTACTGGGATCGAACGCTTTAACTCCCATCAAAGTTTGTTCAATGGTATCTAGCATTGGCTGAACAGTATTAAATATATGTAACCCTGTTGCTGTAGGTTCAATACCACGACCAACACGAATAAATAATTCACAACCCAGTGTGTTTTTAAGACGGCTAATCGCATTGCTCACAGACGACTGCGTCAACCCTAACTGTTCTGCTGCGCGGGTGATTGATGATTGCTGGCATACAGTACAAAAAACTCGCAGTAAATTTAAATCCAATGCTGGCAATTTATTGGCAAACGCATCGCTCATACTCATTCCTTTTAGGTCAAATACATTCATAGAAAAAATGTTTTATCACCATTTCACTATAGTTATTTTTTGGTATTTAACCACTAAGATAGTTTCATCAACGTTAAAACATTTATCTTTAACTATATGAGGACTTACCATGAAAAAATCTATCATCGCACTATCAATGATTTCGACCCTGTCACTCAATGCTTTAGCCGCTCAGCATGAACACGACCACTTAAGTGTCGATTACCAGGGAAAAGAAGCGACTCCAGCAACGGCAGCCCACAATACCGAGGTAGCCAAAATGCTTAACTTTAATGACAAAAATGCGTTCACCCGTTTCAACCAAAATAGAATTGCCGAGTTTGATCAAGCCACCGCAGATATTCTGCGTGCAGAATTTAGCTTTATCAGTGATAAATATCCTGACTCAGTTAACCCGTCACTATATCGCCAAGCACAGCTTAATATGGTCTCGAACGGATTATATAAAGTCACCGATGGCATATATCAAATTCGTGGTACTGACTTGTCAAATATGACCTTAATTCGCGGTAAAACCGGTTGGATTGTTTATGATGTGTTATTAACCAAAGAAGCGGCGCAGCAATCTATCAAATTTGCTTTTGAACACCTTCCTGAAGGGAATACATTACCGATTGTTGCAATGATTTATTCACATAGCCATGCTGACCACTTTGGCGGAGCCAGGGGGATTCAAGAGCTATATCCTGATGTAAAAGTGTACGGGTCAAACAATATTACAACCGAAGTGGTTGCCGAAAACGTACTCGCAGGCAACGCTATGAGCCGTCGAGCCAGCTACCAATATGGAGCAACTTTGGGCAAACATGATCATGGTATTGTTGACGCTGCGCTTGCTAAAGGTTTATCCAAAGGTGAAATTACCTACGTAAAACCCGACTACGAACTTAATCAAAAAGATAAATGGGAAACCTTAACTGTCGATGGACTTGAAATGGTGTTTATGGATGCCTCAGGAACAGAAGCTGCCAGCGAAATGGTCACTTATATTCCTTCAATGAAAGCCTTATGGAGCGGGGAATTAACCTACGATGGTATGCACAATATCTATACTTTACGCGGCGCAAAAGTACGCGATGCATTAAAATGGTCAAAAGACATTAACCAGATGATCAATTCATTTGGTCAAGATGTTGAAGTGCTATTCGCATCGCATTCAGCACCAGTATGGGGTAACAATGAAGTAAATCAATACCTTAAAATGCAACGCGACAATTATGGTTTAGTTCATAACCAATCACTGCGATTAGCTAATCAAGGCGTAGTATTACAAGATATTGGTGACGCCATTATGGACACCATTCCACAGCAGGTAAAAGATCAATGGTACACCAATGGTTATCATGGCACTTACAGTCATAATGCTAAAGCTGTTTATAACATGTATTTAGGCTACTTTGACATGAACCCAGCTAACTTAAACCCATTGCCAACGCAACAAGAAGCGACAAAATTTGTCGAGTACATGGGCGGCGCCAACAACGTTGTCGCAAAGGCCAAAGCAGACTTTAGCCAAGGTCAATACCGTTTTGTAGCTACAGCGCTTAACAAAGTGGTTATGGCAGATCCAAGTAACCAAAGTGCTCGAGATCTACTAGCCGACACCTACGAGCAACTAGGTTATCAAGCTGAAGGGGCTGGTTGGAGAAACATCTATTTAACCGGTACTCAAGAGTTAAGAATAGGAATTCAGCCAGGCACACCTAAATCAGCCTCTGCAGATGTATTGAGCGAAATGGATATGCCGACTTTATTTGACTTTTTAGCCGTAAAAATAGATAGCATTGCCGCAGATAAACTGGGCGATATTAGTTTAAATGTGGTGACTAAAGCCGATAAGACGGAAGTTGAAAGCACCATATTTGTAGAGCTTAGTCATGGTAATTTGAACAATATTGTTGTTAATAAACTTCAAAAAGCTGATGCAACGTTAACCATTGCCAAAGCGGATGTTGTCAGTATTTTATTAGGTCAAACCACGTTAACGCAATTAATTGAACAAGGTGATGCCAGTATGACTGGCGACAAACAAGCCTTTGGGAAAATTGCCTCGACCTTAGTACAATTCAATGACAAATTTGAAATTGTACCGTTAAAATAATTACCAAATCGTACCATCTTCTTGGTCTTGGTCTTTATCTTGGCTTTAGTCTTAGCCGAAGCATTGCTTCGGCTAAGTCATCAACGGTTCCATCAACCCAACAAATCATCAAAGCTTAATTGGGCACACGATAAGGTGTTGTAAATGGAGTAAGGCTCAATTACCACGTTAGAAACAGCTGAGTTAGCCAACCCCAAAGTCACCGCAAAACGGTATTCATTATCGAGTCTTCCCATCACCGTTTGCCAACTAAAATCGGTTGCGGCAGGCTGTTTGCTATCGGTAAAATTCAGTTTTACCGGTTTAAGTAACTCAATTGACTGACTGTGATTATCAGCCCGTTGCAACGGGATATTGCACAGCTCTGCCTGGCTAAAATCAACACTAAATGACTTAAGTGATAACGCTAATCCCAGTCCGCGTGCTTTTATGTAGGATTCTTTTACAGCCCATAAATCAAAAAATCGTTGTCGTTGTAATACCTCGGGCAATTGCAATAAGGTGTTGGTTTCTGTTTGAGTAAAATAGTGATTCAAAATGGGCACTATGTCGGTACTGCTTCGCTGTCGTTCAATATCGACACCAAAGCAAATATCTTGCTCAGGATTGTATACCCACTCGTTACTCGCTCCATCAATCGTTGGCTCAGTTTTTTCTTCAGCATTGGGTGCTATCAATACTCCAATCATTAGCCATTGACCACTGTGGCTTAAATTGAAATGCAGCCCAGTTTGCGCCAACAAATCTTGTGTCAGTGCAGGCTTACCTTTAGCGCCGTAAATAAAACGCCATTGTTGAGGCGTTAATGCACTGTGCAGCGATAATACAGCCCGAAGCGCTAAGCGCACTTGCAACGCATTATGACGCGCCGACACGCTTTTATAACGACCAACCTTGGCCAGTTCATCATCACTTAACCAACCTAAGGCTAAACCCACTTCATAATCAGCTGGTGATAACGCCCCATTAAGTGGCACAAAATAAACATAAGGCTGAGAAAGCCCAGTTGATCGAGTGTCTGGTCGAGTAGCTGAATGATTAGTGAGTTGAGTTATTGAAGACATGACCGACATAAAAAACACATAACACTCTGTTAAACGATAATACGGCTAAACTACCTCAATAAGCTCGATGCCGCGAGAATTTTGTCAAATATCACCCATGTAGCGAGTGATGCAAATAAGCATTTTCAGCATCAAAAAAGTTATTTTCGCTTTTACTGTTGATGATTGGCACTATTTCATCAACAATCACCGCTATCACCACAACATAGAAAGCTTATACATTCATGCGCACAGTCAGCCTAGTCATTATATTATTGTTATCGGTACTCAGTTCAAATGCTGCGTTTGCTCAATGGCACCAAAAGAGTTTTGATGTCATGGGAACGCTGGCACATGTTGAGTTTTGGCTACCTGACAATGCCGAAGCATCAACGGCAGATGGCTTAATTGCCGCGGTAGAGCAAGAAATGCAGCGCATTGATCAAACAATGAGTCCTTATATCACCACTAGCGAACTCAGTATCATTAACCGCGATGCAGCCAAAAAACCCGTGACCATCAGCCCAGAGCTATTTGATTTACTCACCGACGCGCAAGACATTGCCAAATTAACCAATGGCATGTTTGATATCACCTACGCCTCAGTAGGTTACCAATACGATTATCGTAAGCATCAAAAGCCCGACCAAGCAGCCATTAACACCGCATTAAAAGCAATAAACTACCAAGCAGTAATACTCGATAAGTCCACCTCTTCAGTTCGTTTTGCTAATGCTGATGTCAAAATTGATTTAGGCGGCATAGCCAAAGGGCATGCGGTCAAAAATTGTATTTCGATATTAAAAGACGCAGGCATAGAACATGCTCTTATCAGCGCTGGCGGCGACACCACATTACTCGGCGATCGCATCGGACGCCCTTGGTTTGTCGGTATAAAACACCCTAGGGCAGACGACAAAACCGCGGTGCAATTACCATTAAGTGACGAGTCGATTTCAACCTCTGGCGATTACGAGCGTTACTTTATCGAAGACGGCGTGCGCTATCATCACATTATTAATCCCAAAACTGGCGACTCAGCACGCAATGTTGTCAGCGTGTCGATTATCGGTAAAAATCCAACTTTTGTGGATGCCCTGTCCACCGCCATCTTTGTCATGGGATTACAACAAGGCATGGCGCTGATTAATCAATTACCAGAATACGAAGCAATCATTATCGACAATCAACAAACGTTACATGTATCGACGGGATTACAACAAGATTAATCATTAACAATCTTCTCGTCGTCCCGGTAATGCTTTTGAGCCGGGATCCAGGTGGTTATTTTGATTTGTACTTATGTACTTATGTACTTATGTACTTATGGCCTGCGGCCACTAACGTCGTGGCGCTTCGCCCACACCAGACCAAGAGGAAACCAACGGTTGTTCCCTCTTTCTATTCATAAAAGAATTGGCCCAGCCGCCAATCACCGGAAGGTCCATATATGGCTATGTTAATTTTTCGGGGTTTAGTCGTTTGTTAATGTTCCGATAGCCACTTGATAGATTCTTCTTGCATTAGGGCTCCTATTTCAACAACACCATAATTGTCATTTACTTCCAAATCATCTCTAGCGTAATACAACCCATATAGATGCTCGATGCCTACATTATCACCAACATATTTAGTCACATTTTCATGTAGATCAAAATTATCAATATCATTGAGCAGCTGCCTAAATTGAATGAATGGGTCGATTTTTTCACTAGCAATTAACTTTAAGTGATGTTTGATTATTAAATGAATTGAATCATCAAATGAAGGAAGTTGAGCAATCAGTTTTTCAAAAAGAGGTGAAACGATATCCCAACATTTAGGTTCTGCATCAATGATACCCAGTAACCCGTCAGAATAGATGCCACTGTTTAACTTATAATTTGCATAATTGACCAAATCATCAGTATCACAAGCACCAGCCACATACTTTGCTATAAAGTAATTTTCGTTCTCTTCATTCATCTTAAATTTGAAAACTCAATCTTAAGTAACACTAACGCCAGCCTAACACGCAATGTGTTGGCGTGTTTTTTTGCGTTGTTTTGCCAATACCATGAAAACTAATCATTGTCGGAGTTTAGGCGTTTGTTATATGAAAACTACTTCTTTTTAAAGAGTTTTTCGACTAAATACCTTACATTATCAGATGCAATAAAAATAGCCTGAAATAATTGCACTGAGAATATACCGTAAATGCCTGCTACCCCAGCGGTATAAACAAGCCCATACTTAAAACCATAAAATGCACATAAGAATAAACTTGAAACGAATATAGCTGGCAGTGTGTATAAATGAGGCTTGTTGTCGATAGTCATTACCGTCACTAAACCTAAAACGAAGCATGAACACAACGAAATCATAAGTCCGATGTTTGATGAATCTATTTTAGAAACTCCAATTACAATCCCGAGAATTGAACCAATGATAAGTGATTTGATTAGGTTACCGCGCATAAGCCCCTTTGCATATAACGAGACTGTAGAATAAATCTCGCAGCCAAATTTAATTGAGATTAATCAGATTAATCATGCCACCCATTTTTATGGCATGTGGTGTTGGGATAAAAGTGCCACTCATTGCCCGAGGTTATTTAGCTACATCCATGCGACCGAATATCAATAATAACTTGCAGTTATCAACCCCCTAGCAACGAAGAGATTGAAACTCGAGTGCAAGCGCGGCTGTGACCGTCCATGACATGGACGTCATGGCCGAGCTTACAAGGATGTACTCGCAGCGTGTCACAGAAGCGTTTGCACTTGAGGCGATTTTGCCGCATCCATGCGAGCTAGCGAGATATCAAAAAGGTTTTAATACGCCAGTACAAAATTCTGGCCTAAAAACATTCACTACACTATCGGTTGAAACGCAGTTAACGAATCGAGCATAGTGGCATTACCTAATCCTTGTCCTGGGGCAACTGAGGTAAATCACCCATTCTTATGCCACCCATTCTTGTGATAATTAACATAACTGCTTTTAGGTTTGATAGCGATAATATTCTGCACGATTCAAATGTATAAATTGAATGGGAATTATCAACAAACTGAGCGCTAAATGGAAAATAGTGAACAATGCGGCAAATCCAACACAGCACTAGTGGCTTGATTGATATCAAGCTGGCAATCAGGTTATTTTTTTAGTGTTAGTTCTAGTTTTGAAGTTAAGCCTTAAGCACACAACCAGCGTTGGCAGTTTGATGCACCTTGTCTTCGCTTTCGCTCTAGATGTTCGCAATATTCCGTTAATGCAGGTAAAGACCCTACTGCACCTTTGAATAATGAACCAAACTCAGTAGCGATTTTTAGCCAGTTGTCAGCAGGAATATTTAGTCTATTGAGAATATCTTGGCTAGTTGAGCTAATTGCACCGCGTTTATCTTCTCGAATAATTCGCCCAGTATCTTCCACCAGCACAATATAGTCTTTAACGCTGAACATCAGTCCATTAGGCATATCCTGACGCTCATTACCAACAAAAGCCAATAACGCTGTTGGTTGCTCACCTTTTATCGCTGAGGTTATTCGCCGTTGAATACTGGTGTAGTCTGAGGTTTCTGGAGTTACAGCCATCTTGGCGCGGATAGGATTCAAGTCAACATAAGCCATACAACTTAGCACTGCAGCTTCGTCTAATAATGCTTGGGATTTAAACCGCCCTTCCCAGAATCTGCCAGTGCACTTATCTTCTTTATTGGCCATTCGAGCAATCGGCTCACTCAAGGAGCGCATAAACCAACTAATATCAACCAAGCGCTGTCGGTATTGGGTAATGCAATCATTCACAGTGTTAAATTCAAATTCGTTTAAGTCTTCCCCCTTAACAAACTTTTGCGTCAGTAAGGTGCCTTTAAAACCTTTATGCCACTGTACCAGCACCTCTTTATCTGACCAGTGCTTAGCTTTGTCAGCATCAACTTTTATCACTACATGTAAATGGTTACTCATCACCGCATAAGCACAGATATCAATAGCAAAGATGGTAGCCAGTTCAAGAATTCGAGAATCCACCCAATCTCGACGATGTTCAAAGTTTTCGCCTGTCGAATTATCAATCCCGCAAAGAAAAGCCTTGCGTACCACACGCGAGCAACAGTGATAATAAGGTGTGTCATCTAAGCTAACGATAGTTTGTCTTGGTCTGGCCATCTTCAATTACCATTTTTAAAGGGTAAATAAAGCGTAGTTCATTGCTTGTTATTTAGCCACCAATCCTGGGTGGCCATGCTAATTCCATGCTAATTCCAAAGGAGTTAATTTTTTAGCCACCAATCCTGGGTGGCCATGCTAATTCGCCATGCTAATTCCAAAGGAGTTAATTTAAGATACTGAAAGTATAGCGTTAAAAAATTAGCAGAGGGGCTAAGGGAGCTTGCTGACTACAGAAAATTAGCACGATAACTATCACATCAAACAGCGCGTTTTCTCGAGCTGTTAATTACATAATAAAGAGTCACTCTCAGGTGTTCGGGCTTGTTCAACACTTGGGATAAGGACGCGGCTTCGCGCGGCCTATCCTTATTAGTTATATGCTTACGTACACCATTCACCCAAAGCATCGGATGACGAAAAACCATGCATCATTATTTCATTAGTCGAATCACCGAAGCCAAGTGCAAATTCATTTTCATCTGCTAACGTAAGTAACCAGCTATCACCATCATGTGCGATTGCCCAAACCTCAGAAGATAAATACTTTTCGTAATCGTATTCTGGAAAGCATGCACTAGTAATTTTAACAATCACAGGCTCAATTACATTACTTAGCAACTTAACCGCTTGCTCTTCAATAAATTTATCACTATCTACAGTTTTAGGAGCAATAACTTGAGCACCATTTAATAGGGATAACTTTATTTTGGAGATTGCTTCAACTTTATTCATAGCACCTGCATATAACGTTTTAGTATTTATGCGTTGCGCTGTTTGCAAAGCATAAATCGCTTGTTGGACTTGGCCGTTGCCGAGTCCAGGTTAATTGGTACGCTTTATGCTATAGGAATTTGCTTTTTTTGATGCTGGCTCTGAGCTGTAGAGCAGTTTTGAACGGGTAATATGGCTTGGTTTGTACGTATTTCATTGAAATTCCCTTGTCATTATGGTGTTCCATCACATCTTTTTTAAGTCTAACTGATTCGATGAGGTTAATACACTCGATTGAGTCAGCATTTGGCTCCGCGCAGCGGCTTAGTTCAACGCCGGCAACAGCGGTGAGTTGAACTGGCGGTTTTTGTGCGGCCCTTTGCACAAAAAGTGACAGTTTGACGAGTCCGTTGCTTGCCCTTGATACTCATTGAGCCTCCTCCCTAGCAAGCCGCATCAGCGGTATGCTTAAGGTGACTAAACCAACAGGAGAAAACTCAATGAGATTTTATAATAACTCACATCCATACTACTGTGGTATCGATTTACATGCACGCTTACTTTATGCCTGCATCATTGATTCTAAAGGGGAAGTTGTTGTTCATAAAAAGATAGGTGCCAGCAAAGATGACTTATTACTCATACTCGAACCTTATATCGGTAATGTGATTGTCGGCGTTGAGTGCATGCATTGTTGGTATTGGGTGTCAGACTGGTGTGCTGAACTGGGCATTGATTTCATCTTAGGCCATGCGCTGTATATGAAGGCCATTCACGGCGGTAAAACCAAAAATGATAAAGTCGATTCCTTTAAAATTGCCTCATTACTGCGTGGTGGTAACTTTCCTATAGCTTATGATTATCCAAGCGAAATGCGCGCTGCCCGTGACCTATTACGTCGACGAATGAAAATTGTTCGTCACGGTGCCATGCTCAAAGGTCATGTGGTTAACACCAACAGCCAATACAACTTACCCGCGACTGAGTTAAATCTTAAAAACATTTCTGCAAGACAAAAGCTTCGTGAGCAGTATCAAGACCCTATCGTGCAGCGCAACATTGATTTAGATATGGCGCTACTTGATTGCTATGCCAAAGAACTCGCTCAAGTTGAATGGTTCATTGAAAAACAAGCCAAAAATCATAATCCAGTGTATCTAGAACTACTTAAAACTGTACCAGGTATTGGCAAGATTCTGTCACTGACAATTTTGTATGAAATCGGTGATATCTGCCGATTTGAGTCAGTACAAAAGTTTGCGTCATACTCTCGATTGGTCAAATGCAAAGCGGAGTCAGCCGGTAAAACCTACGGCACAAATGGCAATAAAATCGGTAATGCTCATTTGAAATGGGCATTCTCCGAAGCAGCGGTGCTTTACCTACGTGGTAATGACAAAGCACGTAACTACCTTAATCGATTACAAAAACGAATGAGTAAAGCAAAAGCGTTGTCTGCACTGGCACATAAGCTTGGCCGCTGCGTCTATTTCATGCTGAAGAACAAAACGGTGTTTGATGAACAACGATTCTTAAAAGGATAAGTCGCGCAATAAGGTGAGCTGAACGTCTAACTAGATACTCTTAAAAAGAGAAGCGAGCATGACCGTGAATGATGTGGCTAATGAAGCAATGACTTCTCACCATCATCACTATGCCAAATGCTATTTAAGCTACATCGCCTTGATTAGACACCTTATTGGCGCGCATTAATGAATACAATCAACAAAGTCGTTTACACCCTAAATGAGCCTGAAACTAACTGTGCAAAAAGCACCTCTGACTTGAATAGTGCCATCTTAGGGTTAACCGATAAATGTCTAGTGCCCCTGATATTTCAACGGATTGAAAAGAGTCAGGCAGCGATAAGATCGCACTAAGAGAGCCTCTATATGTGTTTGCTGTAAACGATGATTTGACAGCTAAATGACAGACGAAGTAGATGAATTTGTTGATTGATTTTAATTTGACTGCAAAAGCAGTCAAATAAGTTAGGCTCGCCTATTGACTGGTGGAAGGCTCATATGTGTTATGTGATTTTTATTGAACAAGTGACGGCACTTTTGATTGTAATATCTCGATCAGTTTTTCATCCATATATTCATAATCATCTGGTATGTCTAAAGAGATTACTTTCTGATCTTTTATTGCTCGACCAAACTTGCTGCTTAATTTCTTTTTATGAGCCTTTTCCATAACGAAAATATAATCAGCCCACTCAATATCCTCAAGACTTACATGAACCTCAGCATCGTTACTAACACCTGCGGAATAAACTTCCCAGTCATCTACGTTGCTGAAGATAGCTTCTGCCGTAGGACTTCTTAGCTTATTCTTACTGCATAGAAACAATACGTTCTTCACTGAGCCTCCAAGAACACATAACGCCGCCATATGGGGCGCAAAAATGCTTGGCTATACTTTGCGACGAAGGAGCGCAGCCAAGCGTTTTGCGTCCCTGCCATAATGGCCTTGTTATAGCTGCCATCGCTTTGGATAGATGCCTTTAAAAGCGATATTGATAAGCTCTTGCTTATCGATATGTCCTTTTTTGAACTTCATTCCATAAAAAATGAAAGCAAATAATACGCAAAATACATATAAAGAAAAGCAAAGAACTAAAAGGCACACAGTGAACATCATCAATACTGTGCCACTATCATAGCTACGAATTGGTACATCTGACTGAATCCCAAAGCTTGAGGCTATAGCAAAAAACAACGGATATGCTACCGAAAACCCAATCAGACAACCAAAACCACCAATCTTTGCAGACTGCGAGTAAAAGTAAGGTTTTAATTTTCTTTGGCTATTGATAGCTCGAATTAGCACAACCACTTCCCTAGGATGTATAACAGCTTATTAAAGGGCCAAATAAATTTAAAGTCGGCCATTTAAGTTATTGATTAATATCATCCTACATTTGCTATCTTGTTGAAGTAAAGTAATTAAATGTATCTAACAGACAAAAACAAACCGAGCTTGTGCGTAAAGTAGAATTTGCCTTCACTTTACAAAAAACTAAAGATAACAATATCAGATAATTACGTTTTTCATATTGATAAACCGATAAAACTAAAGAACGACTTTTAATCATTCTTTAGCGTAAATCGATGAAAAACTATTATACCTGTACATAAAATTAGTACATGCCACATAAAAGTGTGCCTGCTGATTTTTCTTTAATTCTTTTGATTTTCACATGCGAAGCATGTGGCTTTTGGGGTTAAGGGGTATCCCCTTGCCCGAGTTTATCTCCCATTGGAATACACCTTGGTACAGAAATGATCAAACTTTATGATAAACGCACAGATGGCCGAGCATACAAAGATTGTACTTGCAGCATGTCACAGAAGTGTTTGCACTTGAGGTAATTCTGTCACATCCATTGTGAACCAACATCAACAATCACTAACAGTTGTCAATCCGTCAGCAACGAAGAAATAGAGCCTCGAGTATAAGCGCGGCTGTGACCGTCCATGACATGGACGTCATGGCCGAGCTTACAAGGATGTACTCGCTGCGTGTCACAGAAGCGTTTGCCCTTGAGGTGATTAGGCCACATCCATGAGCCAATATCCTCTGCACTTTTGTGTCGAAACACAGCCAGCAACAAAGAAATAGAGCCTCGAGTATAAGCGCGGCAGTGACCGGCCATGACATGGACGTCATGGCCGAGCTTACAAAGATGTACTCGCAGCGTGTCACAGAAGCGTTTTTACTTGAGGTGGTTCTGTCGTATCCATGCGAGCACAATATAAACAATATCCTTTGTTCCTCCTCCACAAAGGGTATAACTACACTATTGGTTGAAACGCGGTTAATGAATCAAGCATGGTTGCATTGCCTAATCCTTGTCCTGGGGCAACTGAGGTAAATTGGCTTTGTTCGCCATGTAGAGCCATATAATTTAGCAATACGGTTTCTACCAACAAGTTAACGTTATTGGCCGACGGGGCTGACGCGGTATCAACGGATGCATCGCTGCGCATAAAACCAATTTGTTGTTTTCTGGCCATTTGGTCGGCGCTGCCTCCCATTAATTGTGGTTTGCCAGACGGATTGTAAACCAAAAAGAATGACGCGCCTGTTGATGAGTTATCGCCAGTCCATTCGCCTTTACCACGCCCTTCCATGGAGTCATCGATACGGCCATTACTGGCAACAGAGCCATCACTGAATACGTATAACATTAACGGCATATTACGACGTGAAGCATATTCTAAACACGCGCCCATGCAGCGACCAGCTCGTAAGTCTCTTAACTCACCTGTGGCACGCTCGCCTGTGTGATAGTCAAACCCACCCATGGTGACCGTGCCCGCACCAGAAAAGCCATTAACCACTAACTTCATAATGGACGCGGTTTTTTGGAACTCAGACTCAGAGTCAAATTCATTAATCCCAAATATGCCACCAGGACCGACAATATCAGGGTCTAACAATGGGTTTAATGTTGATGGGTCGCCAAAACGGTCGGCAAGATCGGCACTTTTAACATAACCACAATTAACCAAATCTTTAATCACATCACCGCGGGTAACTTGCGTGTTCACTGCCGCCATTTTTTGCGCGCTAATACGTTGAATACTTTCCATTACGGCCACAGCATCACGTTGCGACAATAAACTGAATAAATCACCTACATCCACTAAACCCGTTACGTCTGAAGGGCGATCAATTTTAGTGGGCCGTTTGCTTAAATCGATAAAGTTGGTGGGCGCCATTGAATTGCCGCCGGAATCTGAGTTACGTGAGCCCACTAACGGCATTAACGAACCGTTCGCCCCTGCTGCCGCAATGGCATACATAGGATTGTGTGGATTATTACCCGTGTCATTATCTGAGCGATTGGGGATCACAGCACCGTTGATACGTGATGCGGTATCAGATGATACTTTCTCTAAAATTCCGCGTAAAAAAGCCGAGTCAGAGTGAAATGCCAATCCTAAATCAGTATTAATAAAATCAGACATTCCCGCATTGGGATTAGCAATTGACGGAGCCATATCACCAGGTAAACCCAGCTTGTTATAACCGGCCGTAGATAAGAAATCTTGCTGGCCACCTGCGCCGCCAACCAACACATTAGAGCCCGCTATATTGGCACCACCGGCTAAATCGAAACTAATAAACGGAATTTTGCCCGCCCCTTGTACGCTTATGCCGCAAGAGTCTCTTAGTGCTTCAAGATCGGGGGATAGCGCCGCATGAGCATTGTTAGGGTTAGCAAACAGGCTAAATAACGATAAACCAGCAACTGCGGCGCCGCCTTTGTACAAGCCTGTCGAAATAAAATCTCGTCGAGTCATCGGCTTACTATGGTCAGCAAACAACAATGGACTGTCTGGATGAAGGTGCTTAGGTCTAGTCATTGTTGAATCCCTTTTGTGCCCGTATTACGGCTATATCAGTTGCATGGGTTAATCGTGAAAACGTCAATCCAGCAACCGTTTGCCTTGACTGCTGTACGGTTGATGCTATCAATCGCTGTAAATATCGTTTCATACTGTCGCCCCTATTGCACTAGCATCACGGCACTGGCCAATACCGCAGCACAACTAGACTTAGCGATAGTACGGGTGCGCTCTGCAGTACAGGTGCCACTACAAACCGACAGACCGCTCACTAAGCTATCAAGTTCATTGTAAACCGAACTTTGACTTGGCTGACTGGCTAACGATAACGGCATAAGTTGGTTAATTAACGGGTTCAATAAATTGGCGCGCTCAGTGGTATTTAACGCCACACTAGGTACGGCAGTAAAGTCCACATCTGGGAACCAATTACTGCGAATCGTGTTGTCTTCAATCGCAGTATCACAATAGGCAATGGCAAGCTGGGTGATGCCCATTTGCTGCGCAGAGATAAAGGTTTCGATATTTTCAAGACTCGGTAATTGACGTTTAACTAACTGATAGGTGTTAAATACTTTAGTCGATTGTTGGTCAACGCCCGTGAGCATACTCATACTGTGATTGATTTCAGCAAAGTTACGCACACCGACTTGAGCCGATTGAGTGGTTGCTGGCACCTCGGCAGGGGTAACAAATACCCCAGGTAACACTACATTGGTGTGTTCGCCTAATTGTTCAAAGGTTAAGAAAAACTCATCCAGATTAGCGCCTTTTTCAAGGGCGATAATAGTACCCAATGCTGAGATAGAAAACGGCTCTGCAATCGCTTGAGCTGCCGATACTGATAAATCGAGATTCGCGTATGACTGGCCTTGAGCACTTTCTTTACCGTTAATACCGATACGTAAGCCTTTTAACGCAAAGCTGTCTGCTACTGGCGTACCGTCAATGTTCACAATGGCAGCATTACTAAACAAATAGCTGTAGTTATCAAACTGACTGACTTCAAACATGACGTAGGTATTGGGAAGATCAATTAAATGACTAATCGAGAAAAGTAAAAAGAACTTTTCACCCACTCCAACATTATAATTTTGCTGTACTTGCTCAGGTGCGAGTACCCGATTATAAATGGCTAATAAGCGAATATCGCCTTGCCATACATGCTGGTTTGACGCTTCTCTACCCAAAATAAGCGCGAAGCTGTCGTCCCAATTGGCAAGTGGCGAAATGTCTTCATCGACCACATCAATCAATTGACCATTAACGTAAATACTGCGGCCAGTGGTGGCATTGTAAGTCATCACTACATGCTGCAATGTGGCTTGTAATACCTCATCCGCATCTGGTGTACTTAATGCTGGCTCGCCATTGGTACTAGATGCTTGAGTGCGCAGCATAAAGTCATAGTTATATTGAGTTTGGCCTAAGGTAAAATTACGTGCGCTGTCTCCCGCAGAATAGGTCACTATTCTGGCTGGACCTTCTTGAGTTACGTTATTGGGAGTGACCCAGGCTTCAATAGAAAACTCACCTGTTGCGGTAATTAAATCATGCAATTTTTTGCTGTTAGCGGTACTCGCCTGCGCTTTACCGTTAGTAAACGACAAGCCCCAACTGCCCAACCAATCTACATCACCGGTTAAGGTCAAATTAGCGGCTGGAGATATGCCTGAGGTGTCATAAGCAATGCTGCCCTCACCTGTTTTAAATTGATATAAAGCAATTACGTCAGTTTCAAAACGGCCACCACTTGAGGCGGTAATGCCATCGGTTAAACGTAATGACTTTGACACCACCATGTCTGGTGAAATCTCATCAAGTTCAATGCCATCACTGAGCGCCATAATCGCATCGCGCATTTCAATGCTATCGTCTACACAATTGCTCCAGCAGTTATGAAACTCCGAACCTAAACGCACCACAAGCCTTGATTGCGCTGGGTCGTCTAAGTTAATCACTCCTTTGGCGGCTTCATAAGCTTGGCTCACATCGGTGCTGGCAAAAAATGGCGACTGGGGAGATTGTGCTGCTTCATTATGGCAAGACACACAATATTGATTCACTATGGGATAAACGTGCTGACTGAATAAACTGCTGTCATCAGGGAAGTTTTTACTAGAACCTGGATCACGAATAACCGGTGCAGTCAGCTCAATAGTATTGACCGTACTAACACGCTCATCGGCCCATAACTTGATCCATTGGGTCATGGTTTCACCACAAGCTGAATCACTTGCGAGCCAACAATTGTGTCCACCAGCGACTTTACTGACTAAACGTGAAGCTTTAGGGTCGGTTAAGTCAACCAATGGATTCGTGGCAGCATAAGCATCGTTAACGTTATTTCGACTGGCAAAATAAGGCGCTTGATTACCTTCTGTATGGCACGCACCGCATTTGTCTTGGGTTGAGATGTTATCCCACAACGATGCTTTGTATTTTTGAATATCAGCCGTTGCTGCTGCAGGGCCGGTATACACGTCAGATTGTGGCGTTTGTTGCGCAGGCGGATTCTTTTCAACATCCCCGCCACCACAAGCAGAAAGCCCGATGATTAATGAGGCAATAACAAGGCCTTTAGCCATTAAATATTTCACGGTTATTCTCCCATACAGTAGTTGCCAACTTCAGCAAAAACGCGCTTAAGTTGGTAAGAGTTCTGTTTAAAAGAAGCCGTAGTAGCACTAATTTGTGCAATATCAGCTTGGCTTTCTGCGTCTCGTAAACACACAGTTTTAAACACCTTTTTAACTTGGCATTGGGCGAAGGCATTACTGTTTGCCAGCTCTTGGCCTAAGGATTTAGCCCCACTACCTTGACCAGACAAACTGTTATCCCAACCCAATTTTTGATTAGGGCCTTCGCGCCAGTAATTGTTCCATCTATCGTTTGGTGTGGCATAGCCAAAAGGAAAACTGGTTGAATTGATATGATACTTACCTTGCACTCGTGTGCCGGTGGCGGGGTCGGTTTGACCGCTGGTGTTGTAAGCTATTGCTCCAGCTTCACCCGTTGGATCTTGGTCACGGTTAAACTCATATTCATAAAAAGCAAACGCTTGCGCCAGTGGATCCATACCACTGTGACAACTTGAGCAGTTATTGATAAATAAACGGCTGTCTCCACCAGGGCTGCGGCTGACATCTTGTCGAATACGATCGGTTGGGCGGGTGTTGTCTTTTAATGGCTCTAAATCGGTACACAAATGATTCATTAAGGTAAAACGAAACATCGCGCGGTTAGTGCCTAAATAGAAAAACTCTTTCGCAGCGGCGCGGCTAGTTAACACCCCTGCAGTTGCATCTGCAGGTAATCCATTCACACTCGATTGAGTGGTGCGCTCTAAGCCATCTTTTAAATCAATAAATTGGTCTTCTAATGCCTGATAATGGTCATTATTGTTGCGATTGTAGCCGGGTAAATTTAAACTATTCTTACCCACATACACCATGTCGGCTTGCAGAATATCTCTAAAATCAACATCGTCTCTAACCGCACCAATCACAGTGGCTGAATAGTCATTTAACGGCGCAAAAATGTCTTGATCAATATTGGTCCACGGTGTGGCGAATAATTTCAACGTCGTAGAATAAAATGCCGGTGTTTCCATTGCGAGGTAGGCGGCTTCGATGGGTTTGCCGTCATCAAGTAATGCTGCCATATTTTGCAATGTGGTTTCGGAAGCTGGAACCCCAGCTATGCGGTCATGCAATTGTTTTGCTTGCTCTAAGCTGGCAGCAACCACATTGGCCGACAAAAGGCTCAATACACCAAGTGCTAATACACTCATAAACGGCTTAAAATGCATCGTTTTTCCATAATAAGATAATAAGCTGAAGCTTTTTACCGTACGAAGTCGTTGCTTCATACTGTCTCCTTGTTAGCACTTGACTGCCTGGTATTGAACTGAAATTGATATTTGGACATGATAAAAATCGAATGGTGCTGATTAAATCATTCAACGGCTCACATTAAAAGTTTTTATTTTGTTAATTTTTTTGACACTTGCAGCCAATAACTTGGCGCCAAAAAAGCGTCTTGCCGTGTCAAAATAAAGTATTCAAATATTTAATAAAAAATGTTGAAACACTGGGCCTAGAAAGCAATAATGTCAGCCGCAATAGGGTTTTGCTATGATACTCACAAAAATAATAAATCGTTAAGGAAAACAAATGAGGCCGACTTTGGGCTATAACATTATGATGTTTACGGTAATTACATTGTTATTGGGATGTAACACCGAAACAGCAATTAAAGATCAACAGCCTGATCCCGTTCTTGTTGAATATCCTGTGGCTTATATTGAGCGTAATTTAACTGCGGTCGATCAAAATCCTGCACAATTTGAAGATCTTAATCCAGGCCATTTTAATCCTGGCGCGCAACTGCTAATTAAAAGAAATGCATTTGCAGACTCTCCAGCAACCAATTTAACGACAACATTGTTTGGCACTGATCAGCTTATTGATATTCGCGATTTGTCGGTGTCAGATGGTGGTCAACAACTGCTTATGGCCATTCGCGCACCTGAAATCGACGGTGTTGACGACGATGAACAACCTAAATGGAACATCTGGCGTTATACGGTAGCAAGCCAAATCTTAGAACGAATCATCAGCAGTGACATAACGGCAGAGCAAGGCGATGATTTAATGCCGGCGTTTTTGCCCGATGGCAGAATTATATTTGCCTCAAGCAGGCAGCGTTTATCTCGGGCAATTTTGCTTGATGAAGGTAAACCACAATACACAGCATTAGATGAAAGCCGTGCTAATGAAACCTTTAACATCCATGTAATGGACCCAGACGGCAGCGCCATTAAGCAGTTAACCTTTAACTTAAGCCATGACTTTTACCCATTGGTTCTGCAAAGCGGAAAGATTTTATACAGCCGCTGGGATCGAATGGGCGGCGACCACGGAATTAACCTGTACCGTATGAATCCAGACGGAACAGAAAACGAATTAGTATTTGGCTGGCATTCGCATCAATTGACCCTTGACGGCCAAACCGAAGCGATTGATTTTATCAAGCCACAACAATTAGCTAGCGGCGAAATATTGATGTTGCTTTCATCACAGGACGACACCAGGATTCAAAAACGTCCGGTGCTGATTAATATTGACGACTACATTGATGCCCAGCAAGCCACTGCCAATTCTGGCGCGCAAGGCGAAGCGATTACAGACGCCACGTTATCAGAATTTAAATTCTCATTTTCTGCCGCATTATCAGAAACAGGTAGAATCAATCATTTATACCCACTACCCGATAACAGCCAGCGCTTTTTAATGAGTTGGGATTTGTGTCGTGTTGTTGTAAATGACATCGTCCGCGCCTGCGGTCAACTCACCGCGGAGCAACTCGCTGACGACAATCTGATTCAAGCCGATCCCTTATACGAGCTGTGGCTACTCAACAATGCCAACAACACCCAACAATTGGTGGCCACAACAGCTCAAGGGACGGTGCTAACCGAATCGGTGGTGATGCAACCTAGCGCACAACCAAAAACCTTTATCGCGGACAAGGTCGTCGGCAACGAACTTGATTCACAGCTAAGTCAAGAATTGGCTGGTTCTATCCACATTCGCAGCGTATATGACTTTGATGGTATCGACACCACTGCCAACGTAGGTGGTATTAGCCGTTTAAGTGACCCATCGCAAACACCCGCAGCCAACTTACCGGCTCGCTTTTTACGGATTGTGCGTGGTGTTCCCATGCCACCCGACGATGTTAGAGACATTGCCAATACCGATTTTGGCCGCAGTAATAACCAACTCATGCGCGAAATTGTCGGTTATAGCCCAATTCAACCCGATGGTTCAGTCAAAATAAAAGTGCCTGCTAATGTCCCATTGGCCATCAGTGTGTTAGATATCAATGGTCAGCGTATTGGCGGACGCCACAATCAATGGATCACCTTAACGCCGGGTGAAACCCTAGAATGTACCGGCTGTCATACTGCTAACAGTCAACTGCCTCATGGCCGACTCGACGCCCAAGCCCCTAGCATTAATACCGGAGCCGCGGGTGGTTCTGCCTACCCTAATGCCACGAGTAATATCATTCCTGCGCAAGGACAAACCATGGCCGAAGCCAATGAAATGGTCAATGGCCTTGCCGAGCTTAGCGACAGTATTAAATATCAAGATATTTGGACTAACCCAGTATTGTCTGCCGTTAATCCAAATGTTGAATACAGTTACAGTAATTTGGCCACACCGGCGCCTAATGGCAGCGAATGCTTTGACAATTGGACTCCCTATTGCCGCATTCAAATCAATTATGTTGAACATATTCAACCGCTGTGGGACTTAGCTCGACCCGTTATAGACGCAACAACTCAAATAATCGTTGCCGATAACACTTGTACCAATTGCCATAATATCGTCGATGCCGATGGCGCGGTGCAAGTGCCTGCGGGACAGTTGTCGTTAATCAATTCACCTTCAAGCGATCAAGCTGCACACTTAACCTCATACCGTGAACTGTTTTTTAACGATGTTGAGCAAGAAGAAGTCGATGGTATTTTAATCGACAAATTAGTTGAAGTGCTTGATGCCGATGGCAACGTAGTTTATCAAGTAGACAGTAATGGTGAGCTTATTCTTGACGCTGACGGTAACCCTATCCCGGTGTTAACCACAGTCAATGTGCCGGCAATTTTATCGACTAATGGCGCGCGTTCAAGTAACACATTTTTTGAGGTGATGAATAACACCACCCATCAAAATATGCTGTCGGCCGATGAGCTCAAATTACTTAACGAATGGTTAGACATTGGCGCGCAATATTACAACACGCCATTTTACTCACAGGACTAACAAAGCATGCCACAAGCAAAACCATAGGTTTGCTTCATGACTTTGCGATAGGGAATTATGCAAACATATTTACGAAACACCTTTTTGCTACTGACAATACTGTGTTTAAGCCCCGTATTACAGGCCGACGATAACCCAAGTTTGCGGATCGATGTGCCCTTTATTGAGCTGCATTCAGGACCAAGTGATGGCTATCCAGTGGTTTCAGTTATCGAGCAAAACGAAATGGTAACGGTGTTGCTTAAGCGAACGTCTTGGTTAAAAGTACTAAACAAACGTGGCGTTGAAGGCTGGTTTCATGAAGATAACCTAAAGGGTTTATCCCAAGATGGCCAAGCTATAAATGCTAACTTGATAACAGAACAAGACGTCATCAATCGCCAAATTGAAGCCGGTGTCATGTACGGCGATTTAGAAGGTGCCAACTTCTACAATATTTATGCGGGCTATGCATTTACCCCAGTATTTAGCGCTGAAATATCAGCAGGTAAAGCACTGGGGAGTATTTCAGACAGTGACGTATTTGAAGTCATGCTGTTTAGCCAACTTTTACCCGAGTTAATTGTCGTGCCATACATTGGCGTTGGCGCGGGGATCATTAATACCGAACCCCATAGTGTGTTAGCCGACACCGAAGCGCGCCGCAGCACCATAATGAGTGCGGCAGCTGGCATTAAATATCACCTTGCACGTAACTTTTTATTACGGGCCGAATATAAACTCTCGTTAGCCTTAACCGACCGAGATGAAAATGAAGAGATCCAAACATGGAAAATAGGATTCAGCGTATTTTTTTAGTGCCTTTGTTCACTGCTAGTACTTTAGCGTTGACCGCATTAATGCCAAGCTCAGCAGCATTTGCCGCAGACGATACCCCTAATACCGTCAAAGCCGATGTAGAACGTCGCACTGTGCTTGATGATGTTATCGATACTGAAAACGTTGAAGTGGGTATTCAAGGCGGTATTTTGTCGATTGAAGATTTTGAATCAAACCCTTGGATAAGTGCGCATGTGGGTTATCACATCAGCGAACATTTTTATGTCAAAGCGCGTTATGCCCAAGCCAAAGCGGGTGAAACCAGTTTTGAAAAATTGTCTAATGCGGCGCCATTGTTAACTGATGCTGAGCGCGAGTTAACTTACTACGGCTTAAACATTGGTTATAACCTACTGCCTGGTGAGATCTTTTTCAGCAAAGACACAGTGTTTAACAGTGTGTTTTCGATTGAATTAGGTGGCGGCAGTACCGAGTTTGCCGGTGACGAGCAATTTACCGTCAACCTGACTGCAAACTACCGAGTGTTTTTAACCGACTGGATTGCATGGGATTTAAGCATGAGTGATTACCTGTTTAATACCGAGGTCACTGGCGCATCTAAAACAACCCATAACCTGAATTTTGCTACGGGTGTGTCGTTCTATTTTTAATCCACCTCGATAGTGGTCGTTAAAAGAGACCATAGAATATTCGAGTAGCAAAAGTGAAAAACCAATAAGGAAATACAATGTTGTTCAGTCGATTTAGTGGTAAATGTCTTATTGCATTAGGTGCAATATTGTTGTCGATGCAGGTACAGGCGCTCACGCTTGGCCAAGCTGCACCCGACTTCACCTTAAAAAACCAGCAAGGGACTAACCTCAATTTAGCCGAGCAACGTGGCGAGATTATCTTGATCAACTTTTGGGCATCTTGGTGTGGACCATGCCGTAAAGAAATGCCGATTTTGCAAAAATTACAAGACAAGTATCAAGACCTCGGCGTTCAAGTCTGGGGCATTAATGTTGAACAAGAAAACCAAGCAGGCAAAGACTTTCTAGCCGATCTTGATTTACGTTTCCCAATATTTTTCGACCAAACCAATTCTTTGTCTAAGACCTATCAAGTTGAAGCCATGCCAACCACAGTGATTATTGATCGCGATGGTAATGTGCGCTTTGTATTTCAAGGCTATAAAGACGGCTTTGATAAAAAGTATGCTGCCGCTATTAAACAGCTGATTAGGGAGTAAATTGATGAAAAAAACCTTATCTCCTCGTATCACTGCTTTATCGCTTAATTGCATTGCGCTATTAAGCTTAATTACTTTGAGTGGCTGCACGAGTATGGGCATTGAGCCTTGGGTTAAACCTTACGAGCGTCAAAATTTAGCCGACCCCATCATGCGCTTAAATCGCCATCCAAGTGCCAGCATGCATATGGCTCACGTACTTGAAGGTCGTGAATCGGCCCGTGGCGCTGAAGGAACCGGAGGTGGTGGTTGTGGCTGTAACTAATTTGCTCAATAAAAGCATTAAGCTATTCACGGCATTACTTGTCAGTATGACGTGCTTGTCTGCCCAAGCTGCAGTGCTCGATCCTGATCGCGCTGACGTGTTGTATCACAGCTACGAAGGCGGCGGCATGACCATTGATGGCCCGTCAGTGTTACTCAGAAAAAAGACCTCTGAATCGGTCGCATTTACCGCATATTATTATTTAGACAGTATTTCATCCGCATCTGTGGACGTTATCAGCACTGCCAGTGCGTACACAGAAAAGCGTAACGAAGGACAATTTGGGGTTGAATACCTGCATGACAAAACCTTGATGTCGTTTAACCTGCGTCAAAGTGATGAAGACGATTATTTAGCCCAATCATTTAGCATCAATGTGTCACAAGACACCTTTGGCGATTTAACCAATTTAAATCTGGGTTTGTCTTATGGCGATAATGAGATTCGCCGCAATGGTGACGACCAGTTTGAAGAGCAAAGCGAGCAATATCGGATTCGCGCTGGCATCAATCAAGTATTAACCCGCAACCTTACCGCAAGCTTTAACGTTGAAGCTATAGCAGACAGTGGTTATTTAAATAACCCATACCGCACAGTGAGATACATAGACAACAGCGTTCCATCTGGTGTGGCTTATCAGGCAGAAGTGTACCCAGAAACCCGCAACTCGTTTGCAGCAAAGTTCTCGGCCAGTTACTTTTTACCTTATCGCGCAGCCTTGTTTTTTCATTACCGCCACTTTAACGACAGCTGGGAAATCACCGCCAGTGATGTAGAGCTTGGATATCGACATCCACTAGGCAACAGTATCGAATTAGAATTTAAAGTGCGTTATTACCAGCAAACTCAAGCTGAATTTTACAGTGACTTGTTTCCTTATCGCGACGCGCAAAACTACCTTGCACGCGACAAAGAACTCAGTGACTTTAGCGACATCACTTACGGGATAGGCATTACCTATCAATTACCCGCCTCGGTATCGTTTGGCGACACGCGTTCAGAAGCATCGCTGCAATGGGATTATATTGACTTTCAATACAATAACTTTAGAGACCCTACCGCAGATGGCGGAGTGGGCAACGAACCGTTTTATGGGTTCTCTGCCAATGTCATCCGCGCTTTTGTCAGCGTGTATTTTTAATTGATCGCCCTAAATATTGATACTTTTAACAACGTAATTGCCAAGGCCATAACTATGACTACCGACCGTAAATGGGGTGCTTTTTTAACGCGGTTATTCGCAGCAACGTTACTGATTGCTGGTTTATTTGCATCACCAGCCCAAGCTGAAGATACCAAACAAGGCAATGGTGCATTAGCCAGCGAGCTTGAAGACATTAAAAGCCAAGTACTAAAACTCAATCGCGATCTATTTATTTTAGAAGAAGATTTATTGTTTCCTGCCAGCACCCAAATCGCGGTTTTTGTGTCGGTTGATGTGGGCCGATTTCTCAAACTCGACAGTGTTGAGTTAAAAATTGACGACAATAATGTTAGCGGTTTTTTATATACCGAACGTCAACGCAAAGCATTAGAGCAAGGTGGAATTCAGCGTATTTACCTGGGTAATCTTAAAATGGGCCCTCACCTGCTAACCGCAATATTTACTGGCAATGATGCCGAAGGTCGTACAGTGCAACGGGCCATTAGCCATAATTTTGATAAAACCGATGAAACAGTAATGATAGAACTCAAAGTCGAAGACAGTGAATCAAGCTATCGGGCTGATATCAAAGTCGAACAGTGGGTATTGTAAACAACAATGGCCGTTAACACTCAATCATTTAGCCTTATGCTAGCTCACATCAGTAACCCACTCACACGAGTTTTGGGCTGTGCAGCCATGCTATGCAGTTGCTTAACCCTCTTGCACACTACCGAGCTTCAAGCGGCAGAAAAATCAATAAAAAACTCTGTAAGTGCATCTGCGCCTAAAACCGATCTAGAAGATAAATTTTACCGCCAAGCATTGTACTTTTATTTTGCTGGCGATTATGGCGCAGCATTGAGGCAAATTAGCCTCAACCGTCAACGCAAAGAGATCTATTCTGATCGCAGCCAATTGTTCGAAGCCGGACTACAAGTGTCGATTGGCTTGCACGAGCAAGCCACCCAAACCTTGGCACAATTTGAACAACAACAAGCAAATACTTCGACCCAAACCACAGCGAATAACAGTACTAATACCAATAGCAGCAAAACGAAGTCAGCCACATCGCCAACTGAATTATTATTAATCGCTTTGTTACAGCTCAGCGAACAACAAATTGAACACGGCGACATTGATACAGCCAAACTTACGCTAGGCAGAATTACCACATTACTGCCCGATTATGTCGAGCAGTATCATGTATTAAACCAATTAGCTTATTGGCCAGATACGCCGCCATTAACCGCGCAAGTACAGCAACAATCAACATCAGAAGATGACCAGCCACCAGCGAGTTCATCTGTCGCTTACATCGCCTTAAACCAGGCGTTGTTGCACATGAAGCAGCAACAATACAGTGCGGCACAACCTATATTAATTGAGCTTAAAAGCCAACAATGGCAGCCACCCAAGATTAATTTTTGGCAGCAAGTGTTTAACCCTTTTGTAGAGCCCGACATTTTTGACGATAACGATGAGTTATTGCCAGAAGTTAAAGACGCCTTGTTGCAACAACAGGCCATCAATGATTATGCAAAGTTACTGTTGGCACAGTTGTATGTCGCCAATAAACAATACGATTTAGCCTATAACGAACTGAGCGATTTTCCTGAGCAAAGTCCTTATGCTGAATCCGCTTTGTTTTTATTTGCCTACTCGGCCCAGCAACAACAGCACTATGACATGTCGTTTAAGTTGCTATCGCTATTGCAGCAGCAATACCCCTACTCAAATTTAGCCTGGCAAGCCGCGTTGTTAACGGCAAAACAAGTCAGTGAGCAGCAATCTTTAGCACAAGGATTAACCTTGTATCAGCAAGCTGAACAACTGTATTTACAAAAAATTGTCGAGATAAAAGGGTTTGCAGAAACAGTTAGCACCATTAGCAATGTCACCGACTTTGCCAGTAAGACAGTAGATCAACAAACACCTTCCTTGGCAACCAAGTCTGACGCGTTAGAGCTTATCCTTACCGAGCGTTTTAGCACTGATTCGCCTTGGCTAAAAAAAGCCTTAAATGATCCGCAATTAGCGACCGATTATCACACCTTATTAAGCCTTGATTTACTTAGCGACAATGTGCAAAAACAACAGATTAACAGTCAATGGTTAAAGGACACCTTAGCCCTCAACACCGAGCGCCAAGCCCGCGTCATTGAACAACAAAAACAGCTCGCCTACACAGAGATGATTAATACGCTAGACGAGCAAAAACAACGTATTGCTAAGATTATTCACCAAGCTGAAGCAGAGCAAAATGGGCAAGTGTTTGCCGACCCAAGCCAGCAACAGTGGATAGACCGTATTGATGCCAGCCAAGCCAGGTTAACTACATTGGCGACTCAACGTAATATCGACGACGAACAACAACGACTTGATAGGATTAAAGGGGTGTTGCAGTGGCAATTACAGCAAACATTGCCACAACGACTTTGGCAGCATAAAAAAAGCCTGAAGCAATTAACAACACAACTTGAACAGCTTGAACGACAAGCCAATCGATTTAGTGCATTGTCGAGTAACACCCGCTTGTTATCTGACTTTGAGTTACGTCAACAACAAACCCAAACCGACATTAACAGCACGAACGTTAATATTACCGGACTGCGTGATAAAACCGACCGAGATATTCGTGGCAAAATGAGCATTTTTATCCAGCAACAACAATATACGTTACAGCAACTACTGCTCACCACTCGCCACCAAATGGCCAATGTATTAGAACAAATGTCACAAGCAGACACTGCGCCAATCAATCCCTTCTCAGCAAACGAATCGGCGGTAAACAAATCGACTGAAAGTGATTCCACTGTAGTTGAGTCAGCTGCACAAGGAGCGCGCTAATGTCAGTATCGGCTTATTTATCAGGCGCATTAATCTTAATCAGTGGTATTGCATTATCGGGGTGCTTTAGCAGTGGCCAGGCTGATTATGCTCAACAAGCTAAACGCACTAGCTTAGGCGATTTGGCCAACAAACGCAGCAGCGAAACGGTGGCGAGTGTTGAAATGAGCCAAACTCAACGCAGTGCCAAGTTGGCTAATATTTATCAGCAATTGCTGACACTTGAACCCGATCCTGAAATCCGGACGCACGTTGAATATCGCTTAGCGCAAATCAATACCGAATCATTTGAAGCCCAGTCTTATGCAGACCTCGATGATGAGTCGCAACCAGACAGTCAAGTGCTAGCTCAGTTGACTCAAAACGATGCGGCACTGCAAAAATTAGTTAACGAATATCAACAATTATTACAGCGTTATCCGCAACGACCTGAAAACGAACACATACAATATCAATTAGCTAAAGCGCTCGATTTACAGGGTAAATTGGATGCGAGTTTGGCTGAAGTTGAATCATTACTGCGACACTATCCGCAGACAATGTATCTTGCCGAGCTTAACTTTAGACGCGGTGAAATCTATTACAACTTACAGAATTACTCTGCAGCCATTACAGCATATCAGCAAGTATTGACCGCTAATGATAATCAAAAATACCAACTGAACAGTTTATATATGCTCGGCTGGTCCGAATTTAAACTCAATCGACTTGCCAATGCCGACAAAGCATTCTTGCAAGTGTTTGAAGCCTTAGTGGCCGGCCAGCAAAGTAATCGTGATATTGCAAACTTAACCTCCGACAACTTTGCTTTTGAAAAGCTCGGCAGCCGCGCGCAAAATTTGGCGATTGATACTCAAAGAGTATTGAGCATTTCTTTAAGCCAACAACTGCAATCTCAGTCGTTAGTTTCCTTAGTTAACGCGAATCAATCCTTGCCGAATATCAACTTATATCAGCATGTATTATTTGCCAATTTGGCCCAATTTTTACTCGACAAAAAACTCGACTACGATGCAGAACTAACTTATCAGGCATACATCGATTTGGCGCCAGACAATATCTGGGCAGCTCGCTATTCGCTAAATTTGCTCGACCTTTATCAGCGTCAAGGCAAGTTTGCCGCCATGCATCAGCTGAAAAATGACTATGTTAATCAATATGGTCTTAGCAGCACTTTTTGGGTAAATGCCAGCACAGCGCAGCAAGCAGAGTTATTACCACAACTGCTTAGCTTTAGTGACGAGCATAGCCGCCGTTTGTATGCCGATGCACAAACTCAGCAAGGTGCACAACGAATTAGCGCTTTCGCACAGGCTGCCAGCGCATTAAACACCTATTTACAATTGGCCAAATTACCTCAAGCCAGCACGTTACTCACTAGAGATATTCTTAATGACGAGTACTTGTTTGCTGACGCCAATTTTGAAGCAAAACAATATCAGCAAGCGCTTGCCAGTTATTACGCCATTGCCTATGACACCACAGCAACGTCGGCAGCCTTGCGTAAGATACAACAGCAATCGGCTTACGCAACAACCGTCACCATACGCGAAATCATTTCGCAACATGATCAAAGCCAACAAAAACAAAGTGGTCAAAGTAATACTGATGATTACACTACACTCATTTCACAACGTAATCAGCTAGATAAAGACTTTATCAATCAGTATCCATCTGACGAGCGTGCCTTACAGCTCGCCAGTAACGCCGCCCAATATTCGTTTGATGCTAAAAACTACACCGACCTTAAATACTTTACTGATTTTGTATTACAAGCCCACGCCATTCACACGATCAATAATGCGGTAAGCTCAGTGCAAACTGCCACGCCGTTGTCAGACGCTGCCCGTAAGCAAGTGCAGTTTGTCAGCCAGCTTTATGCCAATAGCTTGTATCAGCAAGAGCAATACGCGCAAGCTGAAGAGGGTTACATTTTAGCGCTGCAGTACACAGACAAGAGCACTGACTCGTGGTCAGAAATGCGTAACCTGTTGGCTTCAAGCATTTATTTCCAAGCGCAAGCCGTTAAACAAACCGAGCCAGAATTAGCCGTAAGCCAGTTATTACGCGTTGCTCAAGCGGTGCCCGAATCAAAATATGCGGTTAATGCCGAACTCGATGCAGCAAACTTATTGCTGGAACAACAACGCTGGCAAGAAGCGGTCGACGTATTAAAACCGTTTCAGCAACGTTATCCACACCATGAGTTTAGCGCGGTCATTCCAGCTAAATTAGCTCAATCCTATGAAGCACTAGCCCAATGGGATTTAGCCGCCGAGCAGCTTTTGATCATTGTCGCCAATGAAAAGCCCGGCGCATTAAAGCGTGAAGCTCAATACACTGCGGCGGAGTATTATTTAAAAGCAGGCGATAACAGTAGCGCACTCAGCACCTTTAGAACTTATGCTAAAACCTACCCACAACCGTTTGATGTAGCACAAGAGGTTCGCTTTAAAATGAGTGAGTTTTACCGCCAAAGCGGTGAAGCTAATAAGCAATATTACTGGTTTAGACAAATCCTAAGCTTTGATCGCAAACAATTGCAGCAAGATGCGAATGCCATTCAAGCTCGTCAAATTGAACTTGCCTCTATCGCAGCATTTTCCTTGGGTGAAGCTGAACAACGCAGTTTTGCGGCAATTAAACTCAACGCACCTTTGCAAAAAAGCTTGAAGCGCAAACAAGATACGATGAAAAAAGCCATTGGTTATTATCAACAAGTGCTCGACTTTCAATTAGCCAAATACGTTCCCCATGCAACATACAACCTTGCAGAAATGTATCGCCAACTTGCGAGCGACATGATGAGCTCACAACGCCCTGGCGATTTAGATGAATTAGCCTTGGAAGAGTACGAGATTTTACTCGAAGAGCTGGCTTATCCATTTGAAGAGAAAGCCATCGAAATTCACATCAGCAATACCCAAAGAGCATGGGATGATATTGTTGATCAATGGATTGAAAAAAGCTTTAAGCGCTTGGCACAAATGTCCCCTGCCCTTTATCAAAAACAAGAGTTAACGCATGAGGTTATCGATGCTATCCATTAAGTCATTATTTACCTCATCGACACCGAAACTGGCACTATTCGCGCTAGTAAGCCTTATGCTGTTACCCGGTTGTAGTACGTCACCTAGCGGCACTAACGCCAACAAGCAAACTACTACGGACCCAAGCCTAAAGGGTATGGACAAAGACATTGTCGACTTAGTTAGCCTCAATACAAAAAGTGTCAATAACAGCACCAGTATCAGTGCTGGCTCAACAGATAACCGTAATGTGTATCTTGAACAAGCCTCACAGCGGTTAGCCGATGTGCCCACATCGGTATTGAGTCAATATCAGCAAGCTATTAGCCAAATGAAAAACCAGCAATGGCAAGCGGCGAATAGTTTGTTTGATAAAGTGATTGCTGCAGAGCCTCAATTGTCGGGCGCCTATGTCAATAAAGCCATCATAGCGATAAATCAGCAGCAATTAGATCAAGCCGATGCACTGCTCGCAAAAGCGATTGCGGTTAATAACAGCAATCCTTATGCGCACCAAATTAAAGCTAATATCGCAAGGCGACAAGGCCAGTATGCTCAGGCTGAGCAAGGTTATTTAACGGCGCTAACTCTGTGGCCTCAATACCCACAAGCGCAATTAAATTTGGCGATCTTATTAGAGTTATATCGCGGTAAGTTGTTGCAAGCCCGCCAATACTACCTGGCGTATTTGGCTAACCAGCCAAATGATGAACAAGCCAAACGTTGGCTCGCTGGCGTAGAAATAAAAATTCAACGCGCAGGATTAACATTACCACCCGACAATGCTAATGGAGCAGGCTAAGATGACCATGCAAAAAATATTTCAGGCAACGTGTCGTCTTGGTGCATTGCCGTTGTTTTTAGCCACTTGTTTACTGAGTGTCTCAGCTCAGGCTACGGCCAATGATGACACTGAAAAGCAACAAGCGGTGAAACCTGCGAGCAACAAACCTGTCGTTATTCAAAGCCAAGTGACGGGCTCACAAGAGCAACCCAAAGTGCTTTATATTATGCCATGGCAAGGGATCAATAATCCGATAGACATTAACAACGAAGGCATGCGACTGACGCTGCCTGAGTTTAGGCCTATCAATCCAAAAGTATTTCGACAACAAGTCAGGGATTTTGCCAACGGCACACCAGAAAATAATCAATAAACACCCTGTAATAAGCTTTTAAATAAGCCATTAAATAAGCCATTAAATAAGCAACATGCTAGCCAAAAACTGAGTAATACCTAACAAAAACAATTGAACACCTGTAGCCATTAACGCCAGTGTTCAATACGACAATAAGAGAAGGAACATCACATGAGTTTTACCGACCATATCATTGCGTTTTTACAAAATGGCGGCCCATTTATCTACCCTATCGCCTTAGTGTTAGTGGTCGGTTTGGCCATTACCATTGAGCGCTGGTTATATTTAAGCTCTGCACATCGTAGTAACCAGCAAGCTTTTGCGCTGATTAAAAATGCCTTAAAAACAGGTGATATCAATACCATTAGTCAGCATGCACAAAACCATAAAGCGCCTGTGTTTGACGTGTTGCAGTCTGGTATTGCCCGTATATCAAGTGCAAGTCGCCGTGAAGACGTAGAATACGCCATGGAAGAAACCGTGATGGAATACATGTTACGCCTTGAAAAGCGTACGCCATTTATAGCAACGCTCGCTAACATCGCCACCTTATTGGGTCTATTAGGTACCATTATGGGCTTAATCGCAGCATTCTCGGCAGTGGCTAGCGCCGATCCAGCTGAAAAAGCCAACTTATTGTCTTCTAGTATTTCGGTTGCGATGAACACCACCGCATTTGGTTTGATTACCGCCATTCCGCTGATTTTATTTCACTCAAGCCTACAGACTAAAACGGCAACCATCGTTGACTCAATTGAAATGGCAGGCATCAAACTGCTCAATTCATTGTCATTTAACAAGCAAACGGATAACAACCGAGGCTAATGAGTATGAGACGCCGTCGTCGCCCTATTACCCAAGACGCAGAACTGGATATCACCTCATTCATGAATTTGATGATTGTGTTAGTGCCAGTACTTCTGCTGAGCTTGGTGTTCTCACAAGTGCGTATTTTGAATCTGCAATTGCCGGTATTGTCTGAAGCTGAGCAAGCACAAGATGATCAAGAACCTAAAATACTCGAATTGGTGATAACCCCAGCTCGCTTAGCACTAAACTACCCAGCCGGCATGTCACTTAAACATTTTGAACTGACTGATAAAGGTTATGATTTCGCCGCGTTGTCTGTTTATCTACAAGACTTAAAGCTGACATTTCAACAACAAGGTATTGAAAAAAATGACATAGTATTGTTACTCGACCCAGCGGTTGACTATCAAACCATCGTGTCTGCCATGGACACGGTGCGATCATTTAAAGCGGTAGTGGCAGCCAATTTGGTTGATGCTGAATTGTTTCCGATGATCTCATTAGGTGATGCACCTGCCGTTAATGATGCAGACATCGCCACACCGGCGCAGACCACTATTGGAAAACCAGTAGGAGCTAAGCCATGATGAAGCAATCGGCAAGAAGCCGCAGATTAGCTAAACACCACAAACGCTTAAAAGCTGGCAGTAAGCTCAACCTTGTTGCATTAATGGATATTTTTACCATTTTGGTGTTTTTCTTAATTGTGAATCAATCTGAAGTGCGAGTACTGCAAAATATCGAAAAAATCAGTTTGCCCGTGTCTGTTGCAGATGTACTGCCAGTTGAAAACCTGGTGATTACAGTGTTTACCAACACCGTATTAGTGCAAGAGCGCCCTATATGGCAAAAAGGTACTGATGAAATAGGCTTAACCGAACAACAAAATCCTGAGTTTATTAATGCCTTAACCAACGAATTGACCTATCAAGCCAGTAAACGCAGCGAGCTTAGCGAAACCGAGCAACAAAATGGCCGGGCAGTAACCATTATTGGCGATGCATCAACACCTTATGTGGTGCTTAAGCAAATTATGGCTGCTTGTGCTGCAACCGGTTACCGAGATATTTCGTTGGCGGTTGAACAACAAGCAAAACAAGCTAATGGTGAGGGCTAATATGACAACAGCAACCTTACACCATCACCAAACCAATCAGAGCTTTAATGATTTAGGCGACTTATTTAAACCCAGTAAACAAGACAAACTGTTTAAACAGATTTTGTGGTTGTTGCTGTTAGTTTATGTCGTCTTTGCGGTCGTAGTGCCCATGCTTGAACAAATTGAACTTCCACGTGAAGTAAAAGAGCAAGTACCACCGCAATTAGCCAAAATCATCTTGCAAGAAAAGCAATTACCGCCACCGGCCAAACCAGAAGAGAGGCCAGAGGTGAAACCGTCTGAACCATTGCCTGAACCGGAGCCTGCACCACCAGATGAAAAAGTACCAGAAAAACCTGTTGAACAAGCTGTAAAACCTCAAGTTGTTCAACCAGTAACACGTGACGCTGCAAAACAGAAAGCCAGCACATCAGGCTTAGCTGCCATGAAAGATGAGCTTTTTTCAATGCGCGAAGCATTTGATATTAAACCTACAGCGCAACGCAAACTTGACCAAACCACGTCTCAAGAAGTCAAAGTAAAACGTGATTTATTAGCTGGTGCGGCCAATAAACAAACTGACAGCTTGGCAAAATCAACTATCAGTAAAACTGTTGCTGCTGGGTCGTTAACAGGCAACGAAACCCAACAAATTCGCTTAGCAAAAGAGGAAGTATTAGCAAGCCAAGGTGCCTCTGCAGAAAAAGCCAGTCAAGCTAGCCAAGGTGGACAACGTTCTGAAGCAGCATTAAGACGAACATTAGAGGCCAATAAATCGCGGCTTTATTCGTTGTACAATCGTGCACTTCGAAAAGATCCGTTTTTAAAAGGCAAAGTGATGTTTGAAATTGTCATACAACCCAATGGCAACATCAGCAAGGTAACGATTAAATCAAGCGAACTCAATAACCCCAAGTTAGAGCGTCAATTAACCTTGGTATTACGTTCAATCAGCTTCCCAGCAGAAAAAGTCGCGCTAATGACCACCATCTGGGCCATAGACTTCTTCCCGAGTTGATGGGCATAAACCTTAGTATGTCGATTGATCAAAAAAAGCAGGTAATGAGAAAACTCGTTACCTGCTTTTTATTTGGGGCAATATATCAAATGATTAACTGACAACATAATCGCCAAAACAAGGTAAATTCAGTGCAATTTTAGATCTAGAGATGCCTTGACATATTTCTCAGATAATCATTTTTTACACCTCATATCTTGTTTTCAGTCTCGGGTGATTGTATCGGAGTGAAACCTCAGGTAATCTGCTTTGTGTTAAAAAAAGTATAAATGGATATTTAGACTAATTTTTTATCTTCTTTAAGTATGACTTAAGTAAGTATCGGTAAGTTTAAATGCGCTAAAGTCCCAATAGATTATTTGGAATCCCGGTCTAGATGACAAAAAAGATAACCACACATTTAGAATCTGGTCTATTTAAGGGTAAGCCTCGCCCAAAAACGGTCCAACACCGTAATGCGACGACAACACCTGAAATGCGTCAATTTATTCAGCAATCCGATTACAGCGTCAGTCAATTATCCAAAATCCTCAATATCAGCGAAGCTACAGTACGTAAGTGGCGTAAACGTGACTCAATCGATAACACCCCAAATACCCCGCACAAACTCAACACGACACTATCTCCGATGGAAGAGTACGTGATGCTGGGTTTGCGTTATCAATTAAAAATGCCTTTAGATAGGCTATTAAAAGTCACCCAAGAATTTATCAACCCCAATGTCTCTCGCTCCGGTCTTGCCCGCTGCTTAAAGCGTTTTGGGGTCTCTAAACTAGACGAATTTGACAGCCCTTTTGTGCCAGAAAAATTCTTCAATCAGCTGCCTATTACTCAAGGCGCCGATATTCAAACCTATACCGTTAACCCGCAGACATTAGCCGACACTTTAGCCCTGCCGAGTCCAGATCCAGACAACGTAGTGCAAGTAGTGTCGTTAAGTATTCCGCCTCAATTAACGAAGCAACAAGCCTATTCTGTTTTGCTTGGAGTCGATTTTAAGTCTGACTGGGTTTACCTCGATATTTATCAAGACAGCCATACCCAAGCGAGTAATCGCTATATAACGCATGTCTTAAAGCACGGACCATTTCATTTACGTAAGTTATTGGTTCGCAATTATCACACTTTTCTTGCTCGATTTCCTGGAGCAGGTCAACCAGCCGCAGTATCCACTAGCACCATTGATGCAGCTGGATCCCAACACCAGATAACTGAACCTCAGTTATCAAACGGAGACTCATATGAGCCAATCCAGTAATAAAGATAAGCGTTTAAACAAACGCTTAAAAGACATGCCTGTCGCGATTGTCGGCATGGCGAGTATTTTTGCTAACTCACGTTACCTAAACAAGTTTTGGGATTTAATCAGCGAAAAAATTGATGCGATTATCGACGTTCCAGAAAGCCATTGGAATGCTGAAGATTACTACAATGCCGATAAATCAATGGCCGATAAAAGTTACTGTAAACGCGGTGGTTTTTTACCTGAAGTCGATTTCAATCCAATGGAATTTGGCTTGCCCCCTAATATCCTCGAACTAACAGACACCTCACAACTTTTATCGTTAGTGGTCGCCAAAGAAGTGCTAGCTGATGCAGGTATTGATGCACAGTACGATACCGATCGCATCGGTATTACACTAGGCGTCGGCGGTGGTCAAAAAATTAATCACAGTCTCAGCGGTCGCTTGCAGTACCCAATACTCAAAAAAGTATTTAAAAATAGTGGTCTAAGTGATGAAGACACTGAGATGTTGATCAAAAAGTTTCAGGATCAATATATTCACTGGGAAGAGAACTCATTTCCAGGTTCACTCGGCAATGTGATTGCTGGGCGTATCGCTAACCGCTTTGATCTAGGCGGCATGAATTGCGTGGTTGACGCAGCTTGTGCAGGTTCTTTAGCGGCAATGCGCATGGCGATTACAGAGTTAGTTGAAGGCCGCAGTGACATGATGCTCACTGGTGGTGTGTGTACCGATAACTCGCCTTCCATGTACATGAGCTTTTCAAAAACACCGGCATTTACCACTAATGACACCATTCAACCTTTCGATATCGATTCTAAAGGTATGATGATTGGTGAAGGTATTGGCATGATGGCGCTTAAACGTCTTGATGATGCTGAGCGTGATGGTGACCGAATTTATGCTGTTATCAAAGGTATTGGCTCATCATCAGACGGTAAGTTTAAAAGTATCTACGCACCGCGCCCAGAAGGCCAGGCAAAAGCATTAAGACGCGCTTATGACGACGCAGGTTTTGCGCCGCACACTGTTGGCTTAATTGAAGCCCATGGTACTGGTACTGCAGCTGGTGATGTCGCGGAGTTCAATGGTTTAAAATCAGTGTTTGCCGACGGTAATGACGCTCAACAGCACATTGCTCTTGGGTCAGTTAAATCACAAGTTGGCCACACTAAATCAACAGCAGGAACCGCTGGAGTGATTAAAGCAGCGCTGGCTTTACATCATAAAGTGTTGCCGCCGACCATTAACGTCAGCAAGCCGAATCCTAAATTAAACATTCAGGACTCGCCATTTTATTTAAACACCGAAACCCGTCCATGGTTGCCAAGAGCAGACAATACCCCGCGCCGCGCGGGTATTAGTGCCTTTGGTTTTGGCGGCACCAACTTCCACATTGTGTTGGAAGAATATCGTCAAGAACATGTTCGAGGCGATAAATATCGTCAACGTTCAGTGCCACAAAGCCTATTGATCCACGCTGAAAGCAAAGCCGCATTACAGGCTCAATTAACTGCCCTGCAAACTGAAATTAAGGCTGTTGATACCACACAACAAAATCGCCAAGAAATTGTGTTAGCCGATTTTGGTAAACGTTTTGCCTTAAATACTATTGCCCCTAACGCGGCACGTATAGGTTTAGTGGTTGCTTCGTTAGCAGACTTAACCATTCAGCTGACTCAGGCGCTGGCGCAGTTAAGCTCAAATACTGCCGACTGCTGGCAGTTGCCTTCTGGCACCAGTTATCGCGCGGCTGCATTGATTCATCCTGAAGCGGCAAGCCATAGAGTGGCAGCACTATTTGCAGGACAAGGGGCACAATATCTGAACATGGGCGCCGATTTAGCCTGTTTGTATCCAGAAATGCGTCAGCAACTGATGCAAGCAGATAAGGTGTTTGCCCAACATAAACAAACACCACTATCGCAAATTATGTACCCAAATCCTGCTTTTGAAGCCGAAGATATTGCCGCGCAACAGGCTGCATTAACCAATACCGCCAATGCCCAAAGTGCTATTGGTGCGGTGAGCATGGGCCAATATGCATTATTGACTCAAGCAGGTTTTAAAGCTGATATGGTTGCCGGCCATAGTTTTGGTGAACTGTCAGCATTATGTGCGGCAGGCGTTATTAGCCAAGCTGATTATTATCAATTGGCCTTTGCTCGTGGCCAAGCAATGGCGGCTACACCTAAAGATCAAGACGCTGGGGTAATGTACGCCATTATTGTCCCCGCTCAATCTGTTGACAACGGTGTTGAAAAGCTTGAACAGTGCATTAGTGCATTTGAAGGCGTCAAGGTGGCTAATTACAATGCACCAACCCAACTGGTTATTGCAGGCCCAACAGCGTCATGTACCCTAGCGGCACAAGCTATCACCACTGAACTTGGTTTTAAAGCAATCGCCCTGCCGGTTTCTGGTGCGTTCCACACTCCATTAGTGGCACATGCGCAGCAGCCGTTTGCTGCGGCAATCAATAAGATTAAGTTTGCTAAGCCAAAACTAAGCCTTTATGCCAATGGCACAGGTAAAGCACATCCTAACGATGCTAAAGCAATCCAAGCAGCATTTAGTGAACATATGTTGCAATCGGTTCGTTTTAGCGAGCAACTAAACGCCATGTATGATGCGGGTGCTCGAGTATTTGTTGAGTTTGGCCCTAAAAACATCCTCCAAAAATTGGTGGAGGCTACCCTAGGTAATAAAGCAGAATCAGTCAGTGTAGTGAGCTTGAACCCAAATCCTAAAGGCAATAGTGACACTCAACTGCGCCAAGCAGCGTGTCAGCTTGCGGTATTAGGGGTGGCATTAACTGAGGTTGATCCTTATCAAGCGCCTATCGCTGAGCTTGCCAAAGTGTCACCGATGAACGTTAAGTTAACCGCGAGTAATTATATTAGTCCGGCCACTCAAGCCAAAATGCAAAAGTCATTGCAAACCGGCACCGTTACCAGCCAGACAGTGGAAGTGCCTGTCGAGAAAGTTGTGGAAAGAATTGTGGAAAAAGAAGTCATTAAAACTGAATATATTGAAGTGCCAGCAACATCCGCTCCAGCTCAAGCGCCAGCATCTGCAACAACGGCACCTTTAACGGCAACAGCTCCTATCGCTAAAGCTCAACCAGTTAGCTCAAGTGTGTCAGCGTCGACCGATAGTATCGGTGCATTTTTTGCTGCGCAGCAACAAACCGCTGAATTACATCAGCAGTTTTTAGCCATACCACAGCAATATGGCGACACGTTTGCTCACCTGATGACAGCCCAAGCGCAAATGGCGTCATCGGGATTAGCCATTCCAGAAAGCTTGCAACGTTCGATGGAGATGTTCCACCAGCATCAAGCACAAACATTGCAAAGTCATACTCAATTCTTAACGTTGCAAGCACAAGCAAGCCAAGCTGCGTTAGCCATGTTGCAAGGGCAAACACCAATGCCAATGGCGGCTTCTGCACCTGTATCGCTACCTGCTGCATCAGTACAGCCTGCTTTTGTGCAGTCAAACCACATAACTCAAGCAGCAATACCTTCGCCAGTGGTAGCCCCCGTTGCTCCAGCTCAGGTTCAAACCGCTCAAGCGGTTCAACCTCAACCGACAGCCAGTATACCTGTTCAAGCTCCTGTGGCTCAGCAAGTTAGCTCAGCAGCGGTTTCTGCACCAACAGCCGGACTAACACAGCAACAAGTGTTAGACACTATGCTCAATGTGGTCGCAGACAAAACCGGTTACCCAACAGAAATGCTTGAACTTGGCATGGACATGGAAGCAGATTTAGGTATCGATTCAATCAAGCGGGTAGAAATTCTCGGCACAGTACAAGATGAGCTTCCAGGCTTACCAGAACTGAGCCCAGAAGATTTAGCCGAGTGTCGCACCTTGGGCGAAATCGTTAGCTACATGCAAACTAAACTGCCTGCGGCAAACACAACTACTGTAGCGTCAACAGGATCAACATCGGTAGTTACTGCAGCACCAGCATCAACGGGCTTAACCGCTGAAAACGTTCAGCGCACCATGTTAGCTGTGGTTGCCGACAAAACCGGTTACCCAACTGAAATGCTTGAACTTGGCATGGACATGGAAGCTGATTTAGGTATCGATTCAATCAAGCGCGTTGAGATTTTAGGCACAGTGCAAGATGAGCTTCCAGGTTTACCTGAACTGAGCCCAGAAGATTTAGCTGAGTGTCGCACCTTGGGTGAAATCGTTAGCTACATGCAAACTAAACTGCCTGCTGCCAGCACAGTGGCTGCAGCTTCAATTGCATCTGCATCTGCATCTGCAGCGCCAACAACGGGCTTAACCGCTGAAAATGTCCAGCGCACCATGTTAGCTGTGGTTGCCGATAAAACCGGTTACCCAACGGAAATGCTTGAACTGGGCATGGACATGGAAGCAGACCTTGGTATCGACTCAATCAAACGTGTTGA
>NZ_JBEOPN010000026.1:0-85233 GCF_040310085.1 Shewanella sp. S1-58-MNA-CIBAN-0166
AAATCCTTCTTGGTCGAAAGATCTGATCGTAAAGAGGGCGTTTAGTTCAATTCTTATCCCGAGTTCAGGTTAATTAATCATCTGTGATGTTCAACAGGCCATCGTACCTTGTTAAACAATATATTCATCAGCCCAATCTTTTAAACGTTCTAAAATATCCAATGCAGTTCGGCCAAGTTCGGTAATGCTATAAGACACAGCAATAGGACGGTCACTAATCACATGTCGAGTCACCAGTCCTTGGGCTTCTAATTCTTTAAGGCGCTGATCGACCATTTTTTTACTCGCCCCGCCTAACATGCGCGATAAATCATTAAATCGCACTGGACCATCTTGCAAGTGCCATAATATCGATGCTTTCCATTTACCGCCTAATACCCGCATTCCACGCTCGACCGAGCAGGGTTCAGCACAAGCATTAATAACTTTTTTTTGACCGTTAGTCATTGTTTCAATTTTAGTTTTCATTAATTTAACTTAAGTTATTCTAGGTTACTAAAAGTATACTGGTTGCTTTTGTATTCCATTGTAGCAAAATAGGCATTAATTAGACTAGTACCATTAAGGAATGTTTCTCCATGGCAGTATTAACCTCTTACGATCCCGCTAGTTATCACAAAGTCGATGGCGGAGAGCATATTGAAGCCACTGCGGTTGGCAGTGTTGAAACCTTAGCGATATCTCAGTTACCACAAGTTGTCGCCAACGCTCAAGTTGCACAAAAGGCGTGGGCTCGTTTGTCATTAATTGAACGCCAACAATATGTGGTTAAGGCATATCAGCAGCTTGTGGCAGTGCAAGATGAACTGGCAACATTAATTGGCCAAGAAATGGGTAAAGATTATCGCCGTGCCACCTATGAAGTTGGCGGTACAGTGCAAAATGCACCTTATTTTGCCGGTGAAATAAGCGATGCACTAACCACTGAACAAGTTGATAATCGCACCGAATTACAATATCGACCATTAGGTGTAGTGGCAGTGATTTCGCCGTGGAACTATCCGATAGCCATGGCTAACAACTTACTAATGCCTGCCTTAATTGCGGGTAACAGTGTGATATTAAAGCCGTCTGAACAAACTCCGCTGGTGGCCGAATTATTCATTAATACCCTTAATAAGGTGTTGCCAGAACATGTGTTGCAAGTGGTTCAAGGTGATAAAGCCCTTGGCCAAGCATTAGTGGCAGCAGACATTAATATGGTGGCGTTTACTGGGTCGATGGCCGCAGGTAAACACATTATGGCCAATGCTGCGTCTGGCTTAAAAAGGTTAGTGATGGAGCTTGGCGGTAATGACCCCTTGATTGTGATGGCTAGCGCTAATATCGATTCCGCGGTTAGATTTGCAGTCGCTAGTTCGTTTGAAAATGCCGGACAGATGTGCACTTCAACAGAGCGCGTTTACGTGGATGAGCGTATTGCTGATGAGTTTGAACAAAAGGTGTTGGCTTTAGCCAGTCGTTACCGTGTCGGTAAATGGGACGACGCTAATGTGAATATTGGCCCCATAGTGAATCCAACCCAACACCAAAAAGTGCTTGAACAGTTGCAAGATGCCAAAGCCAAAGGAGCGAGCTTTTTACTCGGTAGTGATGAGTATCCATTACCGTTTATTCAACCTACTGTGGTCTCAGGTATTACCCCTGACATGCTCCTAGAACGTGAAGAAACCTTTGGCCCTGTGGTGGCTATCAGCCGTTTTAGTGATATTGATGAAGCCATTCGTCGTGCTAATAACAGTCACTATGGTTTAGCTGCAGTCGTGTTTGGTGGTCAAGGTGCCAAAGCCGTTGCTGAACAACTTGAAGCTGGCATGGTTGGGGTTAATCAAGGTGCTGGTGCGGGCAATGCTCCATGGGTAGGAGCAAAGCATAGTGGTTTTGGTTTTCATGGTACTGCTGCAGGGCATCGCCAATTTGCCCAAGTGCGAGTGATGAGTTATTAATTTTTGGGTTTAACCCATATTGATGAGTAAGCCGTCATTAGTAAGCTTTTATTTGTAGAACATCATTAGTAAACAGTCATTAGCACATTTTTTAGTAAAGCATTGCTAGCCCATTTTATGGTTAAAGGTATAAACAAATGAACACAACAAGTGTAAATTCAGATTATTTTGTGGTGGCACTAGAACCCGGTGCTGAACATCCGGCTTTGCCAACATGGGCTAATCATCAAGCTAATGTGGCTGAGCTTAATGAAGCAGAGCTGACGGATGCTGAGCGGGCTAACGTGAGTAAAAAAATGTTAGCCGAAGTACCAGGTGCGTTCCAATTAATGAATGTATTGACGCCAGATGAGTGCAAACGGTTAATTTCGGTCAGTGAGTCGATGGGCTTTTTACCCGACGCCGCGGTGTCATTACCACGCAATGTACGCCATAACGACAGCTTAACCTGGGTAGTTGATAACACCACAGAGCAAGTGATTTGGAGTAGAGTTAAGCATCTTATGGATGATAACTTGGGCATTTTTGGTGGTAAAGCTGCTTTAGGATTAAATAATCGTTTTCGTTTTTATCGCTATAACGAAGGCGATTTCTTTAAGCCACATTCAGATGGTTCGTGGCCTGGAAGCCAAGTTGTAGATGGTCAGTTAGTGCGAGATGCCTTTGGTGATCGCTACAGTCTGCTGACATTTTTAATTTTACTGACAGAAGACTTTGAAGGCGGTGCAACGCGCTTTTTAGTCAATGCCGACAACCCAAGCTTACCAGCAAAACACGGTGATAATATGCGCCAAGTTGATGTGCGAACGCCTGCGGGGAGTGTGTTGTGTTTCCCACATGGCATGCATCCGCTGCATTGTATTCACAGCTCAGAGCCTATTTTCTCTGGGGTTAAATACATTATCCGCACTGATGTGTTGTTTGAGTTGTAACATTATTTATCTATATGGGTTAGCTTATTGATAAGCTAACCCATTAGTTAACCACTGTATTTTTTAACTAAATAAAGCACCAGGTTCGCTTTTTTAGAGCCGTTGTTGTACTTTTCCTCCTTGCTTAATCCTCGTGAATTAAGTCGATGTTAGTAATCCGCCATGTATTTTCTGCTCCATATAAGCACGCTGCTATCAAACTGACTCGCTTATCTCTTTCAAGAATAAACAGCTATAAAGCTGATCAAATAAGCTTACTCTTCGGGGGCGCGATTGTGATGGCGAATGCTCGTCAAATAAAATTATCAGCGTAAATAGCCAGTGATATGACTAGCATTTTTACCCATTAGCAGTGACAAAAACATACTGATAGCCAGAGGTGATACGGTGCAATAAATCAATTGAGTAAACAGATAAAAAGTCGATGAGTTTTTTACTATTGAGTTTATCAATCGGCGCTGTTGTCCCCCGAGTACACTAGATTCATTAACGCGATTTAATGTGCCGCAGTACTTGCTATTTTACTGACTAAACTATCTAATTGCGCCGCTTTCCTAACCACATATATAGAGACGTTTACATGAAATCAGTACTGTGTAGTTTGTTTGTTGTCAGTGTTATTAGCCTATCTGGATGTGCTGCACCGCAGAATAATTTCGCGTCTAAAGTGAAAGCCGAAGGTGAGCAACACCTCGACTTGTCTCAGCAGTGGGAACAAGGACAAAAAGACCTCAGAAAAGGTAACAGTTTATTAATCGATGGGCGTGAGTTAATCGGTAAAGGTAAAAACCAAATTCGTGAAGGTGAAGCGTTAATAGCACAAGCCAAACAAGCTGCGCAGCAACAACGTCAACTATTTCAGTCGATGGCGAATACATTAAACGGCGCTCAAAATGGTGCCCGTGCAGTAGTGTTAGTCGACAGGTTGGATGATGTAGCCGATGCTTGGGAAGATGCTGATGATAAGTATGCAGATGGTAAAGAGCTGATTGAAGACGGCAATACCAACGTTGCTGAAGGCGAGAGTTCAATTGAACAAGGCCAAAACATGGTGACGAGCGGCCGTAGTAGAATGCAACAAGCGGAATCTACCTACCAACAACGTACTGGTAAAGGTTTAGTCGAGCAAATGCATTTAGAAGAGCAACCTAGTAACTTCTAATCAATAGAACTGAGACTAATCAAATAAACCGATATTGTTAATTCAATATCGGTTTTATCGTTTCTACTTTCAGCAAAAAGCGATTATATTATACGACTGCTCTATTCAAAATCGGCTTTGATTTCAAACACCATATCTTCGGCGGTCACTGGATGATTTAAGCCTAAATATTGGGCGTGTAAATGCAATCTGTTGGTCGCAACACCGTATAAATCATCACCTACTATTGGCATGTGCAATCCGTCATGATGAGCACAATGCATGCGTAACTGATGGGTTCGCCCCGTTTTAGGATACAAGTGAACTAAGGTTTGATGTTGTTGACGCTTAAATACCTGCCAATGCGTCTCGGCATGCTTGCCATGTTCATAACACACTAGCTGCTTAGGACGGTCGTCTAAATCTACCCGCAATGGCAAACTAATATCACCCTCATCTTGGCTAGGCACCCCCTCAATTAACGCGATATAACGTTTGGTCACGCTGCGTTGAATAAACTGTTGTTGTAGGGCTTTGTTGGCTTCTTTGGTGAGAGCAATCACCATTAAGCCTGAGGTCGACATGTCTAGGCGATGGACTATCAGCGGCCCCGTCGCATTGGGGAACAGCTGCTGCATACGGCTAAACACCGAGTCGGTGATATTTTTGCCAGGTACCGATAATAGTTCCGCAGGTTTATTAATAATCACCATCGCATCATCTTGATAAATAATATCAATGTGCTGATCTTTACCCGGATTAATCAACAGTGGATCGTTATCAACTTGTATGCCTTTTAGCATGTGGGTCAAAATAGGTCGGCATTTTCCGTGACAAGCGGGGTAGAAGTTTTTGTGCTGTTTTATCTCAGATTTAGGCGATGAACCCCACCAAAACTCTGCCATGGCAATCGGGGTCAATTGATGTGTAAACGCGTATTGTAATAACTTAGGTGCAGCACATTCACCCGCACCTGCAGGTGGCAAATGGTTAGGTGCGTCATTGAATATATCGTTTAAATCTCGCGCTTCACCCAAGACATTCAAAAACTGATATTGAGCAAAAAGTTTGTTTTGTAATCCATTTGAAAGTTGTTTGCGCTGACGTTTAAGCTGTTTGATTTGCTGCGCAAGTGCATCTAAGGCCAGTTTAGTGACTTCAATTTGAGTCTGCCACTGTTGCTTTAACGCGTTCAGCTGATGCTTTTGTTGCACACTTTGACGGCTTAACTCGATAGACAATGTTTTATGGCTATCGTCGTTAATGCTTGCTTGCGCTAATGCATCATCTGCTTGCTCACGTTGCAGCTTACGCATTTTACGACCTTCAACTATTGCGTTACGTTGCTGCTCAAGTTCACTTTCCGCTTGGTGTTGTTGCGCAGTTAACGTCGCGGTTAATGTTGCCAGTACTGGATTGGCTTCTTGCTGACTAATCGACAGATTAATTTGGTTAATCTGTTTATTTTCATGACTGAAAAAACTGTCTTGGGTCAGCATATCAAACACCGGCGGCACAAACGGCGGCAAGATATTTTGGTCGGCTAACTTACCTGAAAATGCGGCTAAAAAACCAAGTTGCCCGTGCGTGTCTTTAACCACCAACACACCAAACATCTTACCAATGACCATGCCAAGGTCATGTTCGCTGTCTAAGCCAAAATTATGTCCCCAGGGATTCGTCTCAAGTAACACCTGCTGCAACTGCTGTGCTGCCAGTATCGTCAATGGATGAGGTTGATAATAAAACGGGAAGGTAAAAGATTCAGGTAACCCTTGTTCGGCAAGCGTGTTATTGAAAGCTATCGCATCATTAAAAGGAATAAAGCACGGGTCGTTAACAGACATCAAAAACACACTCACTACACTAAAGGGCGGCTATTTTACCCTTTCAAACTAGCAGATGCATTATTTACTGAGCTCGGTTGTTTTGGAATGTTAATCTAAACGTAGTTTGGCAAGGAAATCGTTAACCAACCCTTGAGTATGATCAAGCAACTGAGCATTACCAATGGCGCCATGCCCTGGCACAATAACCTCAGCGTCAGGATATGTCGCTTTAACCTTACTAATCGTTACTGGCCAATCGGTTAACGATGCCTCTGCAATGTAGCCCATACTCTTACTGTGAGCGCTTTTTACCAGGCAGCCGCCAAACAGTAATTGCGCCTTAGGGAGCCATACCACAATGTTATCTAGCGTATGGCCAGCGCCTAAATAGCGAGCTTCGAGTAAACCATTAGCTAGGGTAAACGAGTCACCATCAAACGGCTGATTTGCGAGAGTTTGATGTTGTGTGGTCAATATTTTCTGAGTCATTGCAGACACATGAGTGCTAACCCCAATACTGTTTAAATAACCTATCCCAGCCGTGCGGTCGGCATGAGAATGAGTCGAAATACTGGCTTTGAGTACAAACTCTTGCTGCTTTATCCACTCGACTAACGCAATAGTGTCTTTCTCGCTCCATGGAGTATCGATTAAATAAGCCTCTTTGCCTTCAACAACCACTAAGCCATTAGCATCGACCAAACCAAAGTCTTCAGTTTTGAAATATGACTGGTATTCAAATAGTTGGATTTGTGTCGCTTGAGCTTGGTTAGCCGTAACCAAAGCATTGCTACTGAGCGGTGTAATAGTCAGTTGGCCTGATGACTCAGCGCTCATCGCAAGCGGTACACAGCAAATAAAACCAACTAGTAATATCAATATTCGTGAAAACATAATGGTACTCAATTAACGTTCAGTCAAAGTTCAGTCGAAAAGAATAGGCGTTAAAGTGTATCACTGAATTTGTGAGTAATGGATAACATAGAGGGAAGTCATGCCTGATGACATTGGTTGAGTTAAGCGGATAGTGTTGAACGAATCGATGGGCAATAGCCTTAAGCTATTAATTCAAAACTATCAATTCTTAAGCTATTAATTCTTAAGCTATCAATTCTTAAGCTATCAATTCTTAAGCTATTAATTCTTAAGCTATTAATAATAGATGAAACCGTACTGGTTTCATCTATATTTGGGCATAGTTATTGATAAGAGACGTTACTATAAATAACGACGATTATGCCTTTGGTCTGTGCAATACACAGACTTTGTTACCAGAAGGGTCGCGTAAGTAAGCTAGATATAATGGACCATTTGGACTGTCGCGAACACCAGGAGCATCTTCGCAAGCTTCGCCACCACTCGCAACACCAGCAGCATGCCAAGCATTGGCTTGCTCTGCGCTATCGGCATGAAAACCTATGGTGCTGCCATTACCATTACAAGCGGGTTCACCATTAAGCGGTTTAGTGAGGGCAAATACACCTGCGCTAGTAACATAAAAACAACGGCCTTTAGGATCAATCATCCCAGGTTTAATGCCTAGTGCGCCAAGTGTGGCGTCGTAAAAGGTTTTTGATTTGTCGATATCATTAGCACCAAGCATGATGTGGCTGAACATTGTGACTCTCCTTGTTGGGGTGAATAAACACCAATTTTATTTATCTATTTTACTTATTTGTTAACTTATTCGTTTTTACTATTAACTACCTGATTAAACAGGGCGTGTACATTAATATTGGCGTTAAGTTTAGCGGCTAATAAATACATGCCTGCTAACTTGCGATGTATGAAAATAGCATCGGTTGGTGGTGTGTGCCATTCATTTTGTTGAGTGCTCATGGCTTTACCTGCCTGAGTGATCCTTTTAGCCAAATTACTTGCACCAAAATCATACGTTCCTTGAGTACGTAATGGCTCACAAGCTTGGTAAAAAATATCAATAATCAGTTGTTTTTGTTGTGGGTCGATGGCGTCTTGAAAAAAGCCGATTTGTTGTGCCGCTTGTATCATTTGTTGTTTATCATCGGCAATCGCACCTTGCATCAATTGCATATAACCTTGCGATAATGGGTCGCTAATGGTGCGAGTGGCGCCAAAGTCGAGTAATACAATTTTCTGGCTGTCGGCTTGATACTGGAAATTGGCAAAATTAGGATCGCTTTGCACCAGTTGAAAACAAAACAGCTCTTTAAAACACAGCTCCATCAAGGCACTTGCAACCTTGTCACGAATGTCTTGCGGATACTGTTCGACCGATTCAATCGCGGAGCCTTCAACATATTGCATACACAAAATGCTGTCGTTGCTCAATTTCGGATACACCTTAGGCACGATGAAGTGAGGACTGTCGCCTAACTGTTGCTGATAGAGTGCGATTTGCTGTGCTTCAAAGTGATAGTCTGCTTCGTTATGTAACTGCGCTTTAGCTTCGGCCAATAAAGTATCGAGTTTTACGTTAGCGGGGATTAACCGCGAGACTTTTAATAGGCTGGCAACGTTATCTATGTCGCTGTCGATGCTGTCGCGGATCCCTGGATATTGAATCTTTATCGCCAGCTTTTCGCCAGTATCCAAATAGGCTAAATGTACTTGGCCGATAGATGCTGCGGCAAACGGGCGCAGTTCAAATTGGGCAAAAGGTGCTAGCCAGTCATGGCCCCAGTGCTGAACTAATAATTGAGTTAATTGTTTGTGCGGCATGGCTTTAGCGTCAGAACGCAGCTTCGCCAATATTTCAGCCAATTCAGGAGGCACTAAGTCACCGGCATCCATTGACAACATTTGCCCCACTTTCATGGCAGCGCCGCGCAGTTGCGACAGCTTATCTGCCACATGACCAATATTTTTAGGGGTCATCATCAGTTGTTGCATTGACGGCGATTTACCCTGGCTAAGCTGCTTTGCCCCTTCTAACAGCACATTACCCGCAAGGCGAGAAGCCAGTCCGCCCATTTTTGATAATCGGGACAATCGACTGGTTGGCACTTTAGCTTCATTATTTTTCATCAGATCTCACTTGTGTCGCATTAACTCGTAGCGAATATAAATAATTGTACGCTGAAGTTGATTATTTCGTTCAATATGAGCCAATAGCGTGGTCAAAATTTACTATTTTCTATGTTACTCTGATTTTCGAGGCATTTAAGCCATTCTTTGGGTGAGCAAAACAATAATAAGGACCCTAGTTTGAGTATTATTGAACAATATTTAAGTCAAGCTGAAGCGCTGTTTCAGTCTAAAAACTATTCATCGGCCAGAATGTACGCACGTAAAGTGGTTAAGCGTGATGATAAACACCTTGGGGCATTGAGCTTATTAGGTCAGATTCATTTACAGCAACAACAATATAACGAGGCCGAAAACTATTTTGTCAGTGCAGCAACTATTGATCCCCATGCGGTTTCAGTGTTGACTGGCTTATTGGCTATTGCTGAAGTGAAACAAGACTTTTTCTTGGCGAAAACGTATTTATTACAATTAATTAACACCCAAAGTAACCTAGGGGAAAATCAATACAAACTCGGATTAGTCGCCACTAAAGTCGGTGATATGGCCTTAGCTGAACAATGTTTTGAATGGTGTGTAGCAAATGATTTTTCTGAACCCGCTGTGCAGCTTAATTTAGGTCATATTTATAAAGCCAAAGGCGACACGTTACGAGCGGCAGATTTTTATCAGCAATATATTCAATTAAGCCCAAAGCAAGTGGGTGTAGGCTATTGGAGTTTGGCAGATTTAAAGCAGTATCGATTCAGCACGGCTTATGTAACCTTATTGCAAGGTTTTGCAACCGATGAGTCGTTAAGCAAACAAAATCAGGCATTGGTGTATTTTGCTTTGTGTAAAGCTTACGAGCAAACACAGCAAATCGATAAAGCCTGTGAGTCGATGTTATTAGCCAATCAAATAATGGCGCAGCACAGACCGTTTAAACAAGCCCAGTTTGCCAATATTGTGTTGTCACTACTTGGGCATACACCATCGCCACATATTGATAGCTTGCCGACCGCGAGCCAAACACCAATTTTTATTGTTGGTATGCCTCGTTCTGGTACCACATTAGTAGAGCAGATTTTGGCTTGTCACAGTGACGTTGGCGCGACCGATGAGTTACCGTTTATGGAACGCTTTGCGCTGCAAATGGACATGTCGGGTGGCTATAATGCAAGACTAAGTCAGCTTTCTGCCAGTCATATCGATCAATTCCGCCAACGGTATTTAGCTGAAGTGAATCATTACTTTAGCGATGCACCAACCTATGTAATCGATAAAAACCCAAATAACTTTTTACACATTGGGCTAATTAAAACCTTATTTCCTCAAGCAAAAATCATTAATGTGGTACGTAATACCGTCGACAATGGCTTGAGTGTATTTAAGCAGTTTTTCAGTTTTGGCCATGACTATTCGTATTCGTTTACGGGTATTTCAAGTTACTGGCAACATTATTTAGACATCATGCAACATTGGGATAGGTTGTACCCTAATGAGATTTTACATGTTTGTTTTGAGCAATTAGTGCGTGAACCAGAGTCACAAATTCAACGCATATTAGATTACTGTGAGTTAACGACTCAAGCGCAATGTTTTACCTTTTATGAGTCTGACCGAGCCGTATTAACGCCTAGCGCTAGTCAAGTTAGGCAGCCTATGAATCCTAAGGCAATTGGTCAGGCAGACAAATATCAAGCTTTTATACCTGAGCAAATAGCCGAGTTGGATGCCATTGCGAAAAAAGCAGCACTGCAATTCTTTAGTTAAGCAGAACTTGGAATAAGAATTTGCTATAAGCCAAAACAACCTAGTTTGGCTGACTTTATAGAAATGGCGCCTCAGGGCGCCATTTTTGTATATATTCTCAGATAAACCTATGCAGGTATTCTTCTCACTAATTCACTTTACCGTGACAGGCTTTATAGCGCTCGCCACTGCCGCAGGGGCAAGGACTATTGCGAGATGGCGGTGCAGCAATAGTGCGAGCGTTATTTTCAGCTGCTGTTTTTGGTATTATTGTTGATGTTGATGTTGATGTTGCTGATGCAGATTTTACGGATGCTAAATTTGCGCTTTCTGGTGAGTTTTTTGACGAAGTAATAGCCTGTTTGCGTGTTGCTAATTGCTCACTAAGTTCAACATTCATACATGCCACGATAACCAATTGTTCGAACGCCTTTACCGCTGAACCAGAATGGGTCAGTTGCAGTGACTTAGCGCACTGTAGTGCTTTTATCATGGTTTGTTCACGTAGCGCATGATAATGCGGCCAACCTGCTTTAGTGCACTCATATTGCAGCCATAACATTCGCCAATCGGCAACAAAGTCTGTTATTAATAACGAAAATGCATTCACATCTACAACCTGATTTACAGGGTTGTGTTTAACCTCAGTTAACAGCTCATTAGTTAAGTATTCAACCTCAGCAACAGGCATGATCACTGGGGCATTAAATTGCTCGGTGATAAAGGTTGCCGGTGAGTCTGGGTTAAAACCGACGAATTGACTGTTTAATGTTGTTGATTGATCATCAGCGATTGAACGTGAGTGTTGAAATACCGTGCGCCAAAATTGACTAGAACCGGCTAAATCAACGACTAAATGAACACGGTATTGGTCGCTGTTGTTCTCCACTTTGTGAAGCTTCCACGAGTCGAAAATCCAACATTCTCCGGCGCCCATATGCACTTGTTTGTCATGGCAAAAAAACTGTACTTGCTCAGTGGTGGTAATGGGAATATGCACTCGAACACGTTTATACCAATGGTAATTAATGTCTGAATGTAGAGGCACTTGTGCACCTGGCGCTAAGCGCATTAATCTTGAGCGGCTGAGTACCTCACCAAATGAGGCGAGTATTTGCTTGATATAAGGGCTTTTGGCTAACGCCGCAGTGGGCAACATTGGCCCTTTAAAGTCATTATTAAACTCGCCATTGACCGAGATTAACGGAATAGCCGAATTACCCTGAAAACCTTCATGATGAGTCACCCAATCTGCTTCGGTAAATTGCTCGATCTCGTTGGCTAATTGACCAACATCAAAGCGAAAAGGTAACTGATAAAACTCATGGGGTAACTTCATAATTGGGCTCTCTGTAATGCGGCGCTTAATGTTATGATTTTCTGAACCGGTATTTTTACCCGTTCTACTGACTATTTACAAATGACTTACTCAAATGACTAACTCAAACGGCTAACTCAAACGGCCATGGCATTGCTTAAATCGTTTGCCAGATCCACAGGGGCAGGGACTGTTACGAGATACATTTTGCTCGCTTGGCGTAGCGAGTTTTTCAGTTGGTTCGGGTGTCAGTGCTACAGGCTCTGCAATGTCGTGTTGCTGCCATTGAGTGTCATAGATGGGATGACCACGCTGGTGTAAATGACGATTGATTTTGTTCAGTGTTGCAGCCGTACTCGGCCAAATTTTGGCGATGTCATGATAATTTTCGAGCCATTTATTGGCTTTAGGTGTCGAGATGGTGTAGCGAGAATGCGCTAATGGCTTACTGCATAATTGCGCTAAAGCAGGGTCAAAATCAGTACCGGTAAATTGGCATAGCTGCTTAACGGTTTTCGCAGGATCTGCAATTAATTGATCATAAGACACCATGCACCAGCGATTACTGTCGATCTTTTGCAATGAATCCATAATCGCTTCATTAGCGGATTGCCATTGAAACGCGGCAATAGCCTGTAATGGCTGGCGATTAAGTTGCTGCCATTTTTCTGGTAGCAGTAGCGACCAATTACGCTTATCCCATCCCGGTAGATTTGGGTAAGTGACAAACTTATTCGACCGCCACGCTTGCATAATACTGCTGATGTTTTCTTTAGGCTCCCTCACTAAATAGATAAATAAAGCGTCGGGAAACAGCGCATTAAAAAAGTCGACCCGCAAACTGTTTTTTGGGGTTTTTTCTAAAAAGCGGATATTAGTCGTATCAATACTATCGGGTTTATTACCCTGATTATCTTGCAGCGCATCGCTAAAACGTAGCAGTAATTGCTGGTGTAATTCGTCATCGATATCTTGTTCCGTTAACGCATTAGAACTAAATTGACGATAGGCGATATTCAGCTTGGGTATGGTTTCAATCAGCGCATGACTTTCGCCGCCAATGGTCCATATAGACTGGCTTTTTGATAGAACTTCAAACAACAAAGTGCTGCCTGAACGAGGCGCGGATAAAATAATAATGGGCCGATCAAATTGATGCATAGCGGTATGATGTTTTTGTTATATTTTTTAACATCATACCCACACCGTTATCATATGGCTACTTTATCAATTTCAGTAGAGCCTTAAAGCGATCACCTTGGGCAACATGTTGTAGCTCAAACAGTAGTGATTCAACATTGGTGAGATTGGCACCATCATTAAGGATCATTTGCACCCCAAGTACTTTATTGTCTGTACCCCTTGATGCAACAGCATCGGCAACAAGATGCACTTGATAGTCGTTGGCCAGTAAATCTTTGCACGTTTGGTAAACGCAAACATGGGTTTCGATACCCGCAAGAATGACATTATTGCGGTTTAATGCTTTAAGTTGTTGTTTTGCTTCTTCACAATGCCAGCCACTAAAGTGCTCTTTAGCGATAGGTTTAGTTGTTTGCGATAATATTTGTGCGAGTTCGTCGCTGGTATGGCCTAATTTATTGGGTAATTGTTCTAACCAAATAATCGGAATATCAAATAGTTGTGCACCTTGAATTAATACTGCAAGTTTTTGGTGTAGTTGAGCTGATTGCTGCATAACCTGGGCTAGCTTGCCTTGTACGTCTACAATCATTAATACACTTTGTTCTGCTGTTATCATGGTCAGTTACTCGAATGATTAAGTGAGCTGTCGAGTATTGGTTATTTTTACCGTGGTGCAAATAAGCATTTAGTCTATTATGGCTATGATAATTTTTATGAATGTTCGCTCAGAGAATGTCAGGGATTGATATGAATAAACGTATTGTCATTTGTGCCGATGGAACCTGGAATCGGCCAGAAAAAGATCTTGAAAAAGATCACGCCACTAATGTACTTAAACTCGCCAGAGCCATCAAACCCATTGCTGATGATGGTGTACCGCAACAGGTGTTTTACGATTGGGGAATTGGTTCGTACTATGACTCCATGATTGGTGGGGCAACTGGGCGCGGCTTACATAAAAACATTATGGATGCTTATCGCTACATAGTGCAAAACTACTCTCCTGGCGACGAGATATACCTGTTTGGTTTTAGCCGTGGTGCATACACAGTGCGTTGTTTGTGTGGCCTCATCAATAATTGCGGTATTGTCACTCGGCCAGATGCCAAGCTTATTCAGCAAGCGTTTGACCACTATAAAATGAAAACTCAACCTTTTTCACCAGATGGTGATCGCTCTGTGGCGTTTCGTCAGCAACATTCGCATCCTTCACGTGAAGTGGCTTTTGTTGGCGTGTGGGACACAGTAGGGGCGATGGGGATCCCGCTGTCTTTTTTAGGTATGTTTGAAGATAAAGATGAGTTTTATGACGCCAAGTTAGGCCGAAATGTCAAAGTGGCTCGCCATGCACTCGCGTTAGATGAGCATCGCAGCGATTTTGAACCAACCATTTGGGAACCTCGTACCAGCATAGACATACAGCAGGTTTGGTTTATTGGCGCCCACAGTAATATTGGTGGTAGCGTTGCCCCCAATGATGACGGCAGCACCTTGTCCGATATAGCGTTGCAGTGGATGATAAGCCAAGCGCGAGCAGTTAACTTAACGGTCGAGTTACATTTAGCCGATGCTTTATTGCCTAATCCTATGGCGGATATTCAAGATTCATATCGCAGCTTTTATCGGGTTAAAAAACGCTTTATACGCGAGCTTGACCCCGAGCAAGCGCCGATATTATTGCATCAGTCGGTTAAAACGCGCTGGCTGAATGACAGTAATTATCGACCGAAAAATTTGGTAAATTACATTGATAACCATGGTTGGCCCGATAAACTGGTGCAATAATCTGTGTTAACACCATCATTAAATAACGAGTGCTAGCAATCACTAATAGCAACCACTAATAGCAACCATTAGTACTACTAATAGTCACAACTAATAGTCACCACTAATAGTCACCACTATTACTATTCATTACTAAAAACATTTCGATTAAGGACAGTATTTTGCTACGTGTATTTTTATCGCTCATCACAGTGATTGGGCTCTCGTCTATATCACTCATTTTACCCGCGGCTGAATCGACGGCTTCAGATGATTTACAAGATAAGCCGCCGGCAAAACGGATTATTGCTTTATCGCCTCATGGAGTTGAAATGCTGTTTGCTATTGGTGCCGGCGACTCAATTGTTGCCACCACCGATTATGCCGATTTCCCTGCAGCAGCTAAGAATATTCCGAGTATTGGTGGTTATTACGGTATTCAAATCGAGCGAGTGATTGAACTGAATCCCGATTTGGTGCTGGTGTGGCAAAGCGGTAATAAAATGGAAGACATTAATCAGTTACGTGATTTAGGTTTTACCGTTGTGAATAGTGATCCTAAAAGCTTAGCTGATGTTGCGACGGATATTGAACTGCTGGGTAAACTCACCGGACATTCGGTTAAAGCCAAGCAAGTGGCCGATGACTATCGTCAGCAATTGGCTGATATTACGTTGCAAAACCAAACGAAGCCTGCGGTAAAAGTGTTTTATCAATTATGGTCAACACCGTTGATGACAGTTGCTAAGGGCAGTTGGATCCAAAACCTTATTGAAGTGTGCCATGGTGAAAATGTGTTTTATGATGCAGCAAGTGAGTATCCACAAATTAGCATCGAAAATGTGTTACTAACTGGCGCACAAGTGATTTTACAAAGCCAAGATGAAGGCAATATTTTAGGTATTAATTGGTCTGACTGGCCTGAGCTACCCGCGGTAAAAAACCAGCATATATATCAGTTTGATGCCGATTTACTGCATCGGGCAACCCCAAGGGCAATTCAAGGCGTTAATGCGGTTTGTGAGGCGTTGGATAAAGTAAGAAAGTAAGACTTTATTTCGTCGTGCAGCATAATCGATTTCTTATTTCGTCGTGGCGGTATATTCGATTACTTATTCCGTCATCCCGGTAATGATTGTGAGCCGGGATCCAGCTTTTTTGTTCAAACTTCGTTTGAATTAACATCGCAAGGTTCCACCCTGCACGGGCCAAATACTTTGTCATTCCGGTAATGCTTTTGAGCCGGAATCCGGGTGTTTACTTGTTGCTTTTATGGCCTGCGGCCACTAACGTCGTGGCGCTTCGCCCACACCAGACCAAGAGGAAACCAACGGCTGTTCCCTCTTGGAACTCCCAGCCGCCCCGCAACATTTTCAAACAGCGAAAAGGTCGCCATGGGGATTGATCCAGCTTTTGACTTCGTTTGAAATCTTCTTCGGCCTTATTCGAAAATGCTAACGCTTCCGATGGTACATCCTGTACCGCGAAAGCTAAGCTCACATCCATGTGAGCTTCACGCTATTTTCTTCAACGTCCTCAAGTCCAGAGTTGAATTTGTCCCTTTACAAGCAAGGCATATTGCTCGTTTCCCTCATTCCGAGTTAGCAAGGTGTATCAGGGGAAAAGCAATAACCGAGCAAAGAAAAAGATGAAATACAATAAACCCTACCTCAAAAGGTGTAATCAGAACAGACAATTAGCCGTAAGATTGTACAAAAAACTACCGTAAAAAAGCAAATTCCTATAGCATCATATGATGAGTAAAAAAGTTACCGATGCGACATCGGCCTAGCACTACAAATGATTTAAACTCTGCCAACATTTCAAGGCATGAATACTAAAACGTTAACAGCCAATTGGAGGTGACATGGAAAGTCTAGATAATATAAAAGTACTAACACGTGGAGAATCTGCGATTATTGCTGGAGTTTGCTCCGGTATTGCAGAGTATTATCATTTACGAAAAAACAGCATCAGGTTAGCATTTTTGTTAACGAGCCTATTTTTTGCCATTCCAGTATTCGCTTATATTGTTTTGTGGTTAGTGCTACCCAAATACCCGACGACAGAGGCTATGGCTCGAGACTTACGGCGAAAGAAACGACAAAGAAAATAAGGTACTTCACTTTATTTTGGTCAAGTAATTGATATTTATTGGGTTTGGTTATCTTGAGCCGATGCTGTAGACAGATTTTTGTCTCAAAAGCATTATTCAAATGATGGGTGGCACAGATTTGTTATTAGCAGATATAAAAGTATTCATATCAACACAAAAAAAACTGACTAAAGCTTTATTGAATGAGCATCCGGAATGTACTAATTATTCATTGTTATTCAACCTGCCAAAGCATGGCAGAATTAAAGTTGATGATATGTATTGGAACTTCAAAAAGCATGGATCAGGTGTGGAGTTCAGCTGTGTTGATGATGGCAGGTTAGTTGACGTCTGTGAACACATTGAACAACCAAACTTGTTTGACGAATGGCGGCTATCTTTCTACCTAGTATCAATTCATGAAGGAGATTATAACTTAAAAAGTGAGTTGGCAGGTCTATGCCAATCTGGTCAAGTGTTACCTAGTAAAAAGTACCCTCGATTACTACTTCTTGCACAATGACTACTTGATGAGTTTTAACAATGCCTAGTCTGGATACCTGCTTAAATAATGGGTGGTACTATTTTTTTGACTCAACCACTTTTGCTGGGCTGAAATATTCAGGCTGTAAGTTGGTTGCTGTTTAAACAATGTGTGGCATGGTTTTTTTACAAGCACTTTAAACGGAACATAAACAGTTGGCTATGTTTTGCTGCGCTACACTATTTTAGCCAACTATTTCTGTCCGCTTAAGTGGGCGCTATATTAATGAGTTTGTACATATGAATGATTTATTAAAAATCCATAGAATTATTGAGGGCGCAATCGTTGGTTTAGACAGTGATATTGTATTAAACGGCTGGTGTCTTCCAGATGGAATAAATTTAAATAGTTATATTAAATTTAAAGCTAATTCAACTAAATCGAATGTTGAGCTCTTAGAACTATTTTATGGAAGAGAGTTTAATACAATTGTTTTAGCTGAGTTAAATAGACCTAGCTTAATACTAATATCCCCATATGATTTAATGCTAAAAGAAGTTATAACAGCTTATGAATTAGGCTATTTCAATATTTGTATTCCATCGTTATTCTCAATAATTGAAGCAATGTTGGTATTTCTAGCAAATGATGGTGATTTTACAAAAATACGTTACATTCATGGGCTAAACAATACTCTAGAATTACCAGGAAATAGTAATATTGAACTCAAAAGTAAATTACATAATATTAAAGAAATAGTTGAGAACTATTTTCAAAAAATAGAGTTTAATAGTGAAGTTAGCTCATCAAAACTAAATAGACATGAAAGCGCCCATGGAAGAAAAGTCGGGTCGTACAATAAAACTGATTGTCTAAAGCTATTGGTTTTAATATCAGTGATTAAATCATGTTATAACAATTAGTGCACAGTATAGCTAACAGGACGTTAACGACTCTCATAGCCATACATTTCCCTAATGGTAGTAGACTCAAATTCTAAAATGCTTCTGCCCATAAATGACTTAGATGCCTCGGCTAGAAATATTCAAATTCAACTCTGGACTTGAGGCCGTTGAAGAAAATGACGTGAGCTGGTCATGGACGGCCAGCTAGCTTACGAGGGGAAGGGACGCCCCATCGGAAGCGTTAGCATTTTCACTCTTTATTGCAAAAAGGGCCGAGGCAGGATTCAAATACGGTTTAAAGCTGGCTCAATTTCCGTCGCAATTTTTTCGCTGCTGTTGTTTGGTTAAATAGCGAAAATGTTGCCGGAACGGCAGGGGTGATCCAAGAGGGGATTGCTGTTGATCCCCTTTTGGCCCGTGCAGGGTGGAACCTTGCGATCTTAAGCGTTAGTGGCCGCAGGCCATATCTTAAACTAACGTTTGTCTAAAAAACGAGTTAGCCTCAGCTTACAAATGTATAAATTCAACCTTGAACTTGGATCTGTTGAAGAAAATGATTACAGCATCATGTTAAGTAAAAGTTACCTAAAATGTATATATGGTATCGACCAAGTCCAACAAGTGATTTATGCTTTGTAAACCGTGTTAAGCACAAATACTAAAACATTATTTTTTATGGATATTTGATAATGGATATGACTCAAAAAGAAGTGGCAGTTGTTAAAGCTGCCATTAAATCACGAAACAAAAGTAAACTGTTCCAGCCAGTGTTATTTGCGATATTAGTTGGCCTTTTAATCGCCATGTTGTTTGGTGTTTTACCTGAAGAACAGTTTGCCTATTTGGCTATTCCCTTAGTTATTTTAACGATATTATTGCCACAACTTGGTGCTTCACCTAAATATAATGAACTAGTTGATATACTTGAAAAACAACTACCGCAACACGACACAATGGAAAGTGTTTTGTCTCAAGAGTTAAATAAAATATAAGCTAATCAAAAAGCCAAATAACTGTCGTCTTTCGGGAATGCTTGTTTTAGCAATTTGTCATTTACTTATTGTTGGCGTTAAACCAAGTTGAACGGGTTTGTTAGCAAAGTAAATCAGTATGTCTCGATTTAGAAATTTAGCGTGGTCAGAGTAACTTTTATAAAAAGTAAATTGAAACATTGGCTTCTCTAAAATGCTTCTGCCCATAAATGACTTAGATACCTCAGCTTGAAATGTCCAAATTCAACTCTGAACTTGAGGCCGTTGAAGAAAATAGCGTGAGCTGGCCATGGACGGCCAGCTAGCTTACGAGGGGAAGGGACGCCCCATCGGAAGCGTTAGCATTTTCGAATAAGGCCGAGGCCGGTTACAGATGCCGGTCAAAGTTAAAGCTAACCCCATTGCGACCTTTTCGCTTTTCAGAAAATGTTGCGGGGCGGCTGGGAGTTCCAAGAGGGAGCAGCCGTTGGTTTCCTCTTGGTCTGGTGTGGGCGAAGCGCCACGACGTTAGTGGCCGCAGGCCATAAAGTACATAAGTACAAAGCAAAATCAAAAGTGTCCGCTCGGACACTTTCTCAATGAACGGACAGTTTTCAGCGCTGTCCGCGGACACTTTTAGGGTGTTCGGTTATCTTTTTAAATTTATATCATTATGAAAAATAACAATAAATAACTATTGGCATGGCTTGTGCTTTATCTTGGCATAAATGTGAAGAGGTGGGTGCGGTCAGCGCGTTACCTAAGGACCTGAGATGATTAAAGACACAAGTAGCCAAGATACTGTTATTGCGCCTAAGTTAGGCCGTAAATTGCGCTTACCCTTGATGATAGGTTGCGGTGCCATATTGATGAGCGCGTTGGTGTGGGCGAGTTTAAGTCATGACAGTAATCAACGTTCGGTTGATGGTGCAGATTTACGTTTGGCAACCTTAACCCGTGGCACGTTGGTGCGTGATATTGCCACTACCGGTAAAATTGTCGCGGCCAATGCGCCCATTTTATATAGCACGGAAGAAGGTGTGGTGACGTTATTAAGTCAGCCTGGTGATGAGGTTGAGCTGGGGCAAGTGGTAGCCAAGATTGAAAGTCCGCGTTTACAAAGTGAATTGCAACAACAGCAGTCGATGCTTGAAGGCATGCAGGGCAGTTTAGAGCGTGCCAAGTTAGATGCCCGCCGCGAGCAATTGCGTGTTAGCCAGATTTTAGACATGGCGAAAGTGGATTTAGAAGCGGCTGATCGTGAAAGCCGTCGTGGCGATCAATTGATTGAGTCGAGTTTGATCAGCAAAATCGATTTTGAAAAAAGCAAAGATGATTTACACAAAGCCAAATTATTACATAAGCATGCCCAGCAAGAAGTCGAGCTTATGCGCGATACCCTCAGTTTTGAAATTAAAAACCGCACCCTTGAAGTACAACGCCAGGCTTTAGTCGTGAGAGAGTTAACTCGTCAAGCCAACGCCTTGAGTATTATCGCGCCGGTTAGCGGCATTATTGGTAACTGGCTGGTGGAACAAAAAGCCCGTATTGCCGCCAGCCAACCAATATTAACTGTGGTCGATTTAACTGCCTTTGAAGCTGAGTTAGCTGTGCCAGAGTCTTATGCCGATGAACTGGGTTTAGGGATGGATGTCGAGCTGAGTTTTGGTAACGTTAATGTGGTAGGCCAATTATCGTCAATTTCACCCGAAGTACGTAATCGTGAAGTGACCGCCCGAGTGCGTTTTGCTGACAGTAACACTTTGTCGTTACGTCAAAATCAGCGTTTGTCTGCCCGAGTCTTACTGGAAAACAGACCCAATGTGTTGATAGTGAAACGCGGTGATTTTCTCAATATGGGCGGCGAAGTGGCTTATCAAGTGAGTGACGCTGTTGCTCATAAGAAAGTCGTTAAATTGGGCGCACGCAGTATGAGCCAGGTTGAAGTGCTTGAAGGCGGTGAAGCAGGTGATGTATGGGTGATATCCGGTACCGAAACCTTTAAAAATGATCCAACAATTCAAATCCGATAGCTAAGTTGATAATTAAGTCGATAGCTAAATCAATAACGAATCAAATAACCAAACACTCAACTGAGTAAGGACATTCTATGACTTTTATTCAACGTAGACAGCTTATCGCGCTACTGGCGTTATTTGTTCTCGCAATAGCGGTGAGTTATCGCATTGATAATCATACAGATTGGTTATCGGTTAGTTTGCAATTAATTGACATGAGTAGCCAGGTTTCGAATCGATTAAGAGATATTAGTCCTACCGTTAGTTTGCATATTGATATTAGCGACATGGTCAAGATTAAGCTGCTGTTTTAGCCATGACTAATACTAACGGCACTGACGCCAATAACATTAAAAACAAAAGTATTTAACAAAGCCGTATTCAGATTTGCAAGATTGACATTATCAGCCCTAGGCGCTGGGATGCGACAACCGAATTAACCAAGGAAGCCATTATGTTATCCATGAAAAATATCAGTAAAGTATTCAAAACTGACTTAGTTGAAACCCATGCGCTACGCGACTTTAACCTTGAAGTGAAAGAAGGTGAGTTTGTTGCGGTGACAGGCCCGTCTGGTTCAGGTAAAACCACTTTTTTGAATATTGCGGGTTTGCTCGAAGGCTTTACTTCTGGCGAGTTCAGCCTTGATGGCGTTAATGTGTCGAATTTAAGTGACAACAAAAGCGCTAAAGTCCGTAATGAAAAAATTGGCTTTATCTTTCAGGGGTTCAACCTTATTCCCGATCTTAATCTGGCCGAAAATGTTGAAGTGCCATTGCGTTATCGCGGTATGAATGCCAGTGAGCGTAAGCGCCGAGTAGAATCTGCATTAGAACAAGTCGGCTTAGGTGCGCGGATGAAACACTTACCGACGCAATTGTCTGGCGGACAACAACAACGTGTCGCTATTGCGCGTGCATTAGCAGGCGAACCACGGTTTTTATTAGCCGATGAACCAACCGGTAATTTAGACAGCTTAATGGCGCGCCAGGTGATGGAATTACTTGAAAATATCAATCAACAAGGCACCACCATTATTATGGTGACACATGACTCAGAGCTTGCGCGTCGTGCCCAGCGCAATATTCAAATTGTTGATGGTCAAGTATGTGATTTTTCGATGTACCAACCAGCTGCTACCGGCACTCGCTAAGGGGAACACTATGTTTTTTTACTATTGTGATTTAGCGTGGCGAAGTATCCGTAAAACGCCGATGTTATCGATGTTGATGGTATTAGCGATTTCGATTGGTATCGGCATTACTATCACTACGCTCAATGTCTATAAAACTATGTCTTATAATCCGGCGGGCGATCGCAGTGAGGTGATTAATTCAGTGCAGTTGTGGAGCCAAGGCTTGGATACCTGGGATGAGTTTATTCCAAGCATCACCTATATGGATGCGATGAACTTACGCAATAACAAAGAATTAAGCCTCAAAGCAGCGACTTATCGAACTGGCTTAGCATTGCAATCTGACAATCCTAAAATTGAACCCGTGTTGAACAGCGTTCGGTTAACCGACAGAGACTTTTTTAGGATTTTTTCGGTACCCTTTATTTATGGCAGTTACTGGGATACCGGTGTTGATTTACGCCCAGCTTACCAAGTAGTGATTAGTCAAAAATTAAATTTACGCTTTTTTGAAGGTAAAAATAGCGTAGGCAAAACACTCTTTTTAGACCGTAAACCTTATCAAATTGTTGGGGTGATTGATGACTGGAATCCGCAACCTAAATACTACGATCCACTAAATGGTGCGTTTAATGATGCTGAAGAGATATTCATTCCGTTTTCGTTAACAGGCCAAGAAGAATTTGATGTATGGGGTAACACCAGCGGTTGGAAGTTCGAACCCATGATCACATACAGCGACCGCTTAGCGTCAGAAAAAGTATGGATTCAATTTTGGACTGAACTGAACACCGATGAGCAGAAACAAAGCTTTTTAGGCTGGTTAACGCGTTATGTTGAGCAGCAAAGAGCGCTCGGCCGCTTTACTGATACCGCTAAAACCCCTAGCGAGTCAGTGCAAATTAGCGACATCGCGAAATGGCTCGAAGATAACGATGTGGTGCCTAAAGATAATAAAATATTAGTCGGCTTAAGCTTGCTGTTTTTAAGCGTGTGCTTGGTGAATATTCTCGGGCTGTTGCTAACCAAGTTTTTAAAGCGTGCGCCAGAGGTGGGTGTTCGTCGTGCTATTGGTGCCAGCCGTGGACAGATTTTTAGTCAGTATATGGTCGAAGTGGGTATGATTGGTTTTATCGGTGGCGTAGTGGGTTTGTTATGGGCTTGGGGGTCGTTAACGGCGCTGCATAGCTATTTTTCAATGGACCAAAGTGTTACTGGACTTGATGCCAGTATGTGGATTATCACGCCATTAATTGCTATTTCTACCGCGGTATTGGCTGGGGTTTACCCTGCTTGGGTGGTGTGCCGCACTAAACCCAGTGTGTATTTAAAAGCCCAATAACTCCAGTTAAGCTTAAGAAAGGACATCACCATGTTACATATCAAACCGATTTTATCCAGTTTAATGCGCAGTAAAAGTGCGCCGGTTTTATTGCTATTGCAGATTATTTTGTCGGTTGCGATAGTCGCCAATGCGAGTTTTATTATTAACGAACGTTTGTCGCTAATGCAGCGAGAATCTGGCTATGCCGAAGATCAGATCCTGACCTTTAACCTGTATAATTTCGATCCTGCTATCGACAACATGAAACAGAACCAAGTTGACCAACAAATTTTGCGTTCGCTGCCCAATGTGATTGATGCCAGTTACAGCAATATGTTGCCGTTAAGCGGCAGCGGATGGATGGATCGCTATGTTGACGGCCCAGATGCCGATACCGCTAAAAGTACCCCTGGGTTTGCCTTTTACTTGGGTAATGAGCACTTACTCAATGTGATGGGAGCGAAGTTAATTGCCGGGCGAAATTTTACCGCCGATGAAATTAATACCAGCTTAGATGACAGCGGCATGATGGCGTTAGTGTCGCAACCGTTAGCCAAAGCCTTTTGGGGCGATGAGTCGCCTTTAGGTAAAACCATGTATCAAGGTGAGCAAGCCGTGACCATTATAGGCGTAGTGGATAAGCTGCAAGGTGCTTGGGTTGACCACGAAAACTTTGAATACAGCGTGATCCAGAATATCGATTTTGGTGGCAGTAGTAGTAATAAATCATACATGGTGCGGGCATTACCTGAACATATTCCAGTGTTAGAAGAAGCCATTAGTAAAGCCTTGCATGCAGAAAACCCAAACCGTGTAGTGGAGAACTTCCAAACCCTCACCACAATTAAAAATTTAACTTACAGTAACCACCGTTTAATGGCGACAGTGTTAAGTATTATGGTGGTGTTATTGTTGTTAATTACAGCGTTGGGATTAACCGGTATGGTGATGTTTAATATTCAACGCCGCACCAAACAAATAGGCACTCGCCGCGCGCTGGGTGCACGTAAGCGTGACATTATTGAATACTTTATGGTGGAAAATTACCTAATTTGTATTGTCGGTGGGGTCATCGGTGGCATGCTATCTTTGGTACTTGGGCAGCAATTAATGTCACTGTATAGCTTACCTATGGTACCGGTGATTTATCCGATTATCTCTGTTATTGGTTTGCTGGTTGTAACTACGCTAGCGGTAATAGTGCCCGCAGCTAAGGCGGCTAATATTTCACCCGCCATGGCAACGCGCAGTGTGTAGACCGCATACCATTAGAGGCTCAGCTTGGTACTCAGCTTGGTACTCAGCTTGAGACTCTATGCGAGACAGTCATTGCTAATGTATTGAATTTTGCCCTAGCGTGCTAGGCTTATAAACGTGACTAATAAATACAGATATTTGGATATAACTCAATGAGAACAACATCATCGTAATGGATAATATTTTAATTGTTGATGACAATCATGCCATTTGCCAAGCGCTTGCGCTAATGATTGAGCTGCATGGCTATCAAGCTATTTTTTGTCACTCACCAGAAGCTGCCGTTGAGATTGTCACCAACAAAGAAATCAGCTTGGTGATCCAAGACATGAACTTTAGCCGCGACACCACCTCGGGTGAAGAAGGCAAGCAACTGTTTTACGCATTGCGTCAGTTACAGCCTAATTTACCGATTATTTTAATGACTGCGTGGACCCAATTAGAAACCGCTGTCGAGTTGGTTAAAGCCGGTGCGGCCGATTACATGGGTAAACCGTGGGATGATGCTAAGCTGCTCAATAGTATTAGTAACCTATTATCAATTTATCGACTGTCTCAGCAAAATAGCCAATTAACCCGGATAGACAGTGAACGCATGTCGGCCATTAATGGCGCCGATTTATGTGGCTTAATTTTTGGTAGTGGCGCGATGCAGCGCTGTGTTGATTTGGCATTGCAAGTTGCGCGATCCGATGTGTCGGTGATGATCACTGGCCCCAATGGCGCGGGCAAAGACAAAATAGCCGATATTTTACAGGCCAACTCGCCATTAAAAGACAAACCGTTTATTAAGGTCAACATTGGTGCTTTACCAATGGATTTATTAGAGGCCGAATTGTTTGGCGCTGAAGCGGGCGCTTTTACGGGCGCCAATAAAACCCGTATGGGCCGTTTTGAAGCTGCCGATGGTGGCACGTTATTTTTAGATGAAATTGGTAATTTGCCATTATCTGGCCAAGTAAAGTTATTACGGGTATTACAAACCGGTGAGTTTGAACGTTTAGGCAGTCATCAAACCCGCAAAGTGAATGTGCGAGTAATTAGTGCTACCAACGCGGATTTAGCCGACGACATTGCTCATGGGCGTTTTCGTGAAGATTTATTTTATCGCTTAAATGTCATTGAGCTAGCCATATCACCATTGAATCAACGCCAGGACGATATTTTACCGTTAGTGAAACACTTTATAGGTGCTCATTTTAGCCTTGATAAGTCGACCCAGCAGGCGTTAATTAATCATAGTTGGTCGGGCAATGTGCGTGAATTAGAAAATGCCTGTAAAAGGGCTGCGTTGCTAGCTAAGTCACCACAATTAACGATTGATGATTTTGGCTTGATGGCGATAGCTAATGGCGGTGCAGCTACCCAGCATGCGCTTGTTGTTGAGCATCATCTTGGCCAACAAGATCAGGGCATTGATGATACTCAGTCGATTTGCGAACCCGATAAGCAACAGCTAGAAGACGCTTTAGCGCAATATAATGGCGTCATTGCCAGAGTAGCAAAATCCTTTGGCTTAAGTCGACAAGCCCTTTATCGCCGTATGGAGAAATATGGCCTTAGGGTGACTAGATAATGATGTTATCACTGCGCACTAAATTGCTGATCAGTAACATGTTGAGCTGCCTTTTAGGGGCAGTATCAGGCGCTTTAGTGTGGTTTATATTAGGTGATGGCAGCCTATGGTTGGCTATTATTGTCATGCTGTCGGTGTGTTATTTTTGCAGCATGTGGCTAACAAGACGATTAAGTGAAAGTCTGCAAGCATTGGAAATCGGTCTACTTAACTTTAAAGATAATGATTTTAGTGTGTCGCTGCATCCCTACGGCGAACCACAATTAGATGCGCTAGTGAGCTTATATAACCAAGCATCGGCAAAATTGCGTAGTGAGCGACAGTTTATTTATCAGCGCGAGTTAATGCTCGATAAAGTGATTCAGAACTCACCTAATGTCATGCTATTAATCGATGATTCCCAGCGAGTCATTTACGCCAATGGCGCAGCAAGACATTTGTTTAATCAAGGTGTCAAAGTAGAAGGCATGTTGTTACCTGATCTTGTGGTGATGTTACCCGACACGCTTAAAGCGGCGTTAAGCAGTGAGCAAGAAGGACTGTTTTCGATGGGCGGTAGCGGGGCCGATGGTGTTGATAGTCATTCTAATACTGATGCTGACAGTAGCGACGTTGAAACCTGGCATATCTCTCGTGGCCGCTTCACTCAAAACAATCAGCAGCACCATTTAATTTTGCTTAAACAGCTCACCAAAGAACTTAACCGCCAAGAAGTGGCTGTGTGGAAAAAGGTGATTCGAATTATTAGCCACGAGCTTAATAACTCGGTCGCGCCCATTGCTTCTATGGTCAACTCCGGTAAGTTTTTAACCCAGCACTTAGACGACAGCAAGTTGCAATTAATTTTTGATACCATCGAAAATCGCACCACACACCTGAGCCAATTTATTTCCCATTATGCTCAGTTTGCTAAGTTACCACTGCCACAAAAAGCCTTAATTGATTGGGCTAAGATGACCCTGCAATTAGCGCAGCAATACCCATTTAACCTGTTATCACCTTTACCAGTTAATCCAATCAAGCTCGATGCAGTGCAATTAGAACAAGTCTTTATCAATCTGCTTAAAAACGCCCACGAGTCTGGCGCGGTGGCAGACACTGTGTCGATAACGTTTGAGGAAGTGACTCATCCAATTAACGGGTTATTAATCAAAGTAGATGACCAAGGTTGCGGGATGTCTAGCGAGGTATTGTCGCAAGCCTTGTTACCGTTTTACTCAACTAAACAATCTGGTACTGGGATTGGTTTGCCCTTGTGTCGCGAGATTATTGAAGCCCACGGTGGCCGTATTAGTATGCAAAACCGCGTAGAGGGTGGCTTAAGCGTTAAAGTATGGTTGCCTTCACAGCAGGATTAACACTAACTAATGATGAATAAAGTCTGATTGTTTCGAGTTATATTTTCCAAAGAGAATTGAAGCCGTAAAGCGTTTTTCAAATATGGCCTGCGGCCACTAACGTCGTGGCGCTTCGCCCACACCAGATTAAGGTAGTAAGTTGTCAACTTACTCAGGGTAATTTAATCGTCTTCCCGTCTCAAAAGCACTGCCGGGACGACGAGAAAGTAGTTATCAAGCTTTGTCCAGAAATGAGTTAACGTAAATTAGCTACTTACTCACTACCGCTCGAATTAAGCCGCGTTGAAACCATGTTTGCATGGTTTGCAGTACCATCATTGGCGCAGATTGCTCGTCGTGCCATTGCAACATTTGTTCGCACTGGTCGGCAAAGTTGTTGCCCTGAATAAACCCAAGTAACAACGCATGTTGCTCTGTCGATAACGACACAAACTCGGTTAAGCGAGACTCTCCCCGCCATAATAACCACGCTCTAGGCGACTCATAGTCTGGCGTCGGTGGTGCGGTATCTATTTTCAAGGCTTGCCAAGCTTCGACTGCATTACTGTTACAAGTGAATATTTGTACACTGGGATGAAAGCGTAAACAGCAATCGGGCCACAATTCTGGTGATATGGCCTGTAAGTCACTAAAGCTTGCACGGGCGCAGTCTGCAGCATCAAATGCATTGAGTAACCGGCGCTCGAATCGGGCTAAATCGGCGATAATCGGATGCTGTTTAAAAAATGCATCTTGCTGTAAAAACTCCGGTAAACCATCACAAAACTGGCGCAATGACTTATTACTTGATGGATATTGACGAGTATAGTCGGCTGCCATTTTATCGAATAAATCGTCACCCAAATACAAACCTAGCAGCTGGTGGTCGGTTTCAATGGTTTCTTTTAATCGAATTCGGTAAGCATTTGCATAAATTTGTAGGCGATCATCGGCGCTGATCCCCGCTTGTTCAGACACGTTTGCTTTCATCACCGACTGAACCTGTCCGTGCTGTGTATCCGAACCATCAGACAGTAAATATTGCATAAATTGTTGTTGAATTTCAGCTAAACGACTCATGTTTATGCCCTGACTTTTTGCGATGAAGCATGATTAGCGCTGATGAATTTGCTGACGTCATCAAGTGAACGAGTGCCAAACTGTGAGCGTGCTAGGGCAGGGTCGTCGGGCAAGGTTAACTGAGCAATGTTTTTCGCTTCGAGTAATTCTTGGTATAACGCTGGGAACTCGGGAATATTAGCGTCGCGCTCAATCATGGTGCTAACCGCGCCAAAGCGCTCTAGTGCCGCTTGGTATAAGGTCCACACTGACGGCGGAATATCGTGGTCGTGGGTATCAATGACATAATCACCAAAATCGCTGTGGCCAGCTAAGTGAAACTGTTGTACCCGGCGTGGGTCGATTTTTTTAAGGTAATCGAGTGGATTAAAATGATGATTACGGGCGCTGACATAAATATTATTGATGTCGAGTAATATTAAGCAATCTGCGGCTTCTGCTACTTGGCTTAAAAAATCCCATTCATCCATGGTCGAGTCTTGGTATGACAAATAGCTCGATACGTTTTCCAGTAAAATTCGACGACCGAGTACGTCTTGTACTTGCCGAACTCGCTGCGCGACATGATTAACGGTTTCTTCGGTATAAGGCAATGGTAGTAAGTCATGGCTATTGACGCCGTGAATTGAGGTCCAGCAAATATGATCAGATATCCATTTAGGTTGAATGTCGTTACTGAGCTTTTTAAGGGCTTTTAAGTAATCCATGTCTAAAGGATCGGTACTGCCTATCGACATCGATACGCCATGCATCACTACAGGATATTGTTCGGCAATGGCTTCTAAATAATATCGGGGTTTACCACCAGCGACTAAGTAGTTTTCAGATAGCACTTCAAACCAGTCAATATCTGGCTGGTGTTGCAAAATGTATTCAAAATGGTCGGTTCGTAAGCCCAAGCCAAATCCGAGAAAGTCTTCTGTAATGCGCGTATCTGGCATGGTGAATCCTATTTTAATGCAAATGTTCTAGCTTGATTTAGGCAAAACTTGCGTTAATCATTGAGATAGTAAGCTGATGACCCTGTCACAATAGTAGGTGACAGCGTCATCAAACGAAGCTTAATTAGCTTGTTTTACCGCCAATATCAGCACAAGATTTTGCTGTAGTGCTAACAAAACCAGTGCCTTTACAACTTGCCATACCGCCACAAGCGTTATCAGCACCTTTACAATCGTTATGGCCTTTACAGACGTTAACACCGTAACAATGCACTAGGTCTGCTTTAGTGACTTTACCTACCCAATCATCTTTTTGCGTGCCGCCTACATCAGCACAGGCTTTTGAAGGCATGCCAACAAAACCAGTGCCTTTACAACTTGCTTGACCGCCACAGGCATTGTCGGCTGTTTTACAATCGTTATGGCCTTTGCAGGTGTTAACGCCGTAACAATGGACTAAATCTGTTTCGCCTGCTGCCAAAGGTGCCGTGCTTGTTTCAGCGGCCATAGCCTGACCTGATAAGCTTGCCATTGCGAGTGCTAATGCTGCGCCGGTTAAGCTGCTTTGTGCTTTCATATTCATGATGTATTCCTTGCATTTGTGGTTATTATGTTTACTGCTATTCATGTTTACCCATGACAAGATTGACTGGGTACAGCCATTATTCTTGTTAGGAGGTATTAGTAATGACCGTGGTGCTGCGAAAGATCTTTCAAGTTAAAGTGTAGACTAGTCACTAAAATGTTGTTGATGTGTTAACTTGTGATTGATTTATAAGGTGAAACAATAATTTACGATTTTGCAGATGAGTGCTTAAGCATTATATGAATTAGGTTGTTATTAAGGCCGGTAGATTATGTTATTTTGTTCTGATTACACTAGTGGTTAACACAACGCGTTCAATCGTAACGAATACAACGAATACAACTAAAACACAGCTACACATAATAAGAATATTAATAACTAAGGATAGATTATGCAGACGATACTGATATGTTTATTGATTGCCATGCTGTTGCCGTATGCGGCAAAAGTTCCATTAGCGATGGCAATGGCTAAATTAGGCCGATATGACAATGACCATCCAAGAGCCCAGCAAGCTCAATTAACCGGTTTTGGGGCGCGAGCATTAGCAGGGCATCAAAATGCATTTGAATCGGTAATCGTATTTGGGATTGCAGTATTAACAGCATTACTGACCAATAATGTCACCGATATTGTTGCGCTTTTAGCCATAGTACATGTGGTCGCACGGCTGGTTTACCATGCGCTGTATTTATTGAATTTTGGCACATTACGTTCATTGTCTTGGTTTGTTGCCATCGGTGCATCGATTGGAATATTTTGCCAAGCGTTTTAAGCTTATGTTACTCAAACAACGGTGACTCCCATAAAAAAACGCCTTAATGGCGTTTTTTTATGGGAGTCAGTTGATACTCGTCATCATGAGGGTAGTCTAGGCTTAGTATTGGTTTAGTATTGGCTTCGCATTGGGTTTAGTATTGGCTTAATCTAGACTCGCAACACGTTCGTAGCCCATTTCGGTTAATTGGTCGTTAACGCAATCAAGCAAAAATGCGCCGACTTCACTTTCTGGCAGTTGGTCTTCAAGTGCAATTTGCTGGCAGGCTTCTTTTAATGAAACTACATCGCTAACGGGTGCTTGGGGAAGTGCAGCAGCACTAAAACTCATCGCTGTACCGCTAATTAACATAGCAGCTAAAGTCGTAAGGGCTAAACGTGAATGACGTGAATGTTGCATGGTTGTTCCTTCTTGGGAGAACTTTGTTATTTTGACAAATACTACTGCAGCTTAGTTCCGTTAGATATAGCGATTAACGCGCTTTTTATGATTTTATATACAAAAAGTAAGGTATTGAATATGGTTTCGTTGCTCACTCAAGTAAAAAGTTGTCAACTTTGCGTATCAAGCCTGGTAGATGGTGTACGTCCAGTAGTGCAAATTGATCCGCAAGCAAAAGTGTTGATCATCGGTCAGGCCCCTGGACGTAAAGTACATTTGTCGGGTATTCCATTTGATGACGCCAGTGGCGACCGATTGCGTCTGTGGTTAGGGGTAACGAGAGACGTTTTTTACGATGCCAAACAGATTGCTATTATGCCGATGGGCTTTTGTTATCCGGGCAGTTATGCCGGTTCTGGTAAAGGAAAATCTGGCGACTTACCTCCTCGGCCAGAATGCGCGCCTAAATGGCATGGTTTATTGCTGCAGCAGTTAGTTAACGTCAAGTTGGTCTTGCTGGTGGGGCAATATGCACAACAGTATTATTTAACCGATAAGCCAAAAACATTAACCGAAACAGTGCAGCAATGGCGCAGGTTTGGGCCTCGTTATATCCCAATCCCACACCCCAGTCCGCGCAATAATATTTGGCTTAGTCGTAATCCATGGTTTGAAGATGAGTTACTTAGCGACATTCGTCCACGCATTGCGAATGCGTTAGCCTAAACGTGGTGTTTTTTGATCTACTGTATTTAACTACTGTCTTGAACTACTATATTTAAATACTGTCTTGAACTAGTACTCAGTTATTTTTAAGTTATTGTTTTTGATTAATAAAGTCGATAGCGCTTTTATCTAAGCAGCGTTTAGACAAATAAGTCGTGGTTTTTTGCAGTTTAATTAACAAGCCTGCATCGGTTTCAGTAATTCGATAAATATCAGTCCACAAAATCTGTTGATTAACATGCAGCGACTGACTACTGATACCATTATCATCTATTGTAAGATTGACATGCTCACCTGCCGCTTTACTCATCATTTGACGCCATAACCACCAGGTTTTATTAAAACGAATACTCAAAAACTCTACCACGGCTAAGCCAATAAAAAAGTAACCTAAATAGTAGGTTTCTTTGGTGCTCATTGATGTTGGGCTTAGAGTGTCGAGCATTAAAATAGCCAAACCAACCAGTGCAAAAATGGCGGTTTTAATAAAACGTTTTGGTGATGTGCTGGGATGAATTGATTGCAGATAGCATTCTTCAAAGTACGACTTGTCTAGTACATATTCAGCAGTATAACTAAAGGCTTGTGACATGATGACCTAATTTACGGCAGTTGATGGGCATGATTATCGCATAGTCATCAGTTTGCTCAAAGCCTGCTTAGTGGTGAAATAAAAGCGCCATGGTGATTCATTCACACATGGCTCATTTGTATCAACAACATTGACTGATTAAGGTCGTTATTCGTCTGTGGTGATAGCTTGCATTAATGTTGCCGACAATTGCTGTTGTTGTTCAGGGGTTAACTGCTGATCGTCTTTATTGGATAATAAAAATACATTGTCTGCGCGTTCGCCGACCGTACTGATGGTGGCCGAATGAATATTCAAATCCAATTCCCTGAATGCACTGGCAATTTGTTCCATAAACTCACTGGTGTCTAATGCTGACACATTGACTAAGCTACGGGTCGACTTTCGTGAATGCAAAAATTCGATATTGGGCTGATTATCGAAACTCTGATGCCGTCTAGACTGGCGTTTTTTCGGTAAATTAATACCTTTATCCAGCACTTGATGTAACTTGTTGATGACTTGTTCACGACGTTGTGCGCTGGTAATTGGCTTTTCATCAAAATCGAGTACTTTAAATGACTCAACCACATAACCGTCTTTAGTTCGGGCTATTTGTGCCTGTTTAACCGAAATACGTAATGTCGCTAATGTATTGAATAATTTTACAAACAATCCGTGTCTGTCTTTGGTGTAAACAAACACGTCACTGCAACCTTTTACCACGACATCGTCGAGTAAAATTAGCGTGTTGTATTGATTGTCTGTTACAGGCGTAAGATCGTGGTTAATCATCGCTTGGGTGTATCTGGCGATATCATCCGCTTCGGCATTACTGAAAAAGGCGATAGGTAAACGACGCCATAATTTTTTGATATCGTCACTGCTATCGTCATCTGTGGCTAATAAATTCAGTGCTTCTTGCTTGTGTTCCCGTACCAAAGTACGCAGTTGCAGAATATTTTCAAAACCATTGCGCAGTGCTTTACGAGTAACAAAATACAAATCTTTTAATAGTGACGCTTTCCAGTCATTCCACAGATCATCATTGGTTGCCTGAATGTCGGCAATGGTCAGGCAGTACAGGGCGTCTAAACGGGTTAAGGTACCTACTTTTTTGGCAAAAGCATTCACGACATCAGGATCATAAATATCCATGCGTTGTGAGGTAATAGACATTAACAAATGATTTTCTACTAGCCAGCAAATCAGTTTCTCTTGTGACACTTTTAAGCCATGAAACTTAGCAAATAAATTGGCATCAACAGCACCGAGTTTACTATGGTCACCGCCACGGCCTTTGGCTAAATCATGAAACAATGCAGCAAATAACAGCGTCGACTTATTAGACATTTTTTGATAAATATCAGCGGCTAATGCCAGATCTTTATCCAACGTTTTGATGTCGTTTCCGTAGAGATATATATTTTTAAGCACCTTGTGGGTGTGCTCATCGACTGTATAGGCATGGAATAAGTCAAACTGCATCTGGCCAACAACTTCACGCCATTGCGGTAAATAAGAGGCTAAAATACCGTGTTGATGCATCAAGGTGATGGCGAGTCCCATGCCTTGAGGGTGAACAAATATCGCTTTAAATTGCTCTCGACAACGCTGAAAATCTTGTAAATCACCCATTAAACGACGTCTTACTTGGCGTAAAGATCGTAAGGTTTCTGCGGTAATACCGATTATTTTGTCGTGATGAATCGCGATAAACTCAAATAACGCCATAATTTGGGTGCGATCGATAAATACGGTTTCGTCGCGAACGTGAATGTACTTATCAACAATTTCAAAATTATCGTTAATCGCGATTATTTGTGGATTGAGCTCTGGAATAATTTCTCGTTGGAAATACGCCATTAAAATTTTGTTTAACTCGCTGATGCGCTTCATGGCGCGAAATAATTGACGCATCATTTTTTCAATAGCAATATTGCCGCTTTCACCGATGGGCATACCATCACCAAAACCCATTAATTTAGCCACTTCAGCTTGGTATTGCAGTAATAAACGATTTTCAGAACGTTGGGCTGCTTGATGTAAGGCAAAGCGCACTCTAAATAAAAAGTGTTGGCACTCCATTAATTCAGCATATTCGTCATTAGTTAAAAAACCAAAGCGACGTAGTGATTGCATATTGGCAACGCCGAAATGTTTGCGAGCAACCCAGGTAAGGGTTTGAATATCACGCATACCACCTGGGCTGGTTTTAAGATTGGGTTCAATACTGTATGAGGTGCCTTGCGCTTTGGCATGACGTTCTTGTTGTTCGCTGAGTTTGGCATTAAAAAACGCTTGGCTTTGCCATAAATCCTGGCCGTACAGTGCATTCAACACTTGCTGTTGGTGCTGACTATTACCGAATAAATGACGAATTTCCAGTAAGCTGGTTGCAATGGTTACGTCATCCTTACACGCTTGGAATGTGTCAGTTAAACTGCGTACAGCGTGACCTAAATCGAGATTAAGATCCCAAAGTTGAGTCAGAAATTGGCTTACAGAAGCGGCTTCCGTAGGCGTTAATGGACCATCGTGAATAACGCAGATGTCGATATCAGAGAAAGGATGTAAGGTTTGCCGGCCGTAACCCCCAACTGCATTGAGCGAGATACGCGCGGGATCTAATTCGAAGGGTTGCCAAAGTTGGCATAATAGCGCATCGAAAAAATGTGATCGCTTATTCAAGGTGTCATTAATTGCACTTTGAAAAATGTTATCTTGTAAATATTGATCCAGTGACTTAATCGCCTGTTTTAATTCAGCGCTGGTCATATCTGGGCGCAAATCTGTACTAGCAGGTTGCGAAAGCATGTTACTCCTTAATGTTTTTGCCTTTTAACAGAATAAGGTATTCTTAAACAAATTGGTATCATTCTATATTGGTGAAGTTTTATGGTGTCTAAACGAGGTCGACTGGACCAATTTATTGCTGGTACGTTACAAATCCCCAAAAAAGCGGTTCGGCTATTGTTAGTCACCAATAAAGTGCTTGTCGATGGCCAGTTTGCTAAGTCACCAGACTTACAAATTGATGAGTTTACTCATATTGAATATAATGGTGTGGTGCTGCGTCAATATCAAAAACAGTACTATATGCTTAATAAACCTGATGGAGTAGTAAGTGCAACCATTGATGATAAACATGCAACCGCATTAGGATTAATGACCGGGGTTAACACTGAAATGTTGCATATTGCCGGTAGATTAGATTTACATTCTACCGGGTTATTATTATTAACCAACGACGCTAAATGGTCCGAAGCATTAATGTCGCCGCAGCATAAAGTCGACAAACAGTATCTGGTGACGTTAGGTAATCCATTAGAACAAGGGTATGTAGAGGCATTCGCCAAAGGGATGTATTTTGAATTTGAAGACATCACCACATTGCCGGCACAACTCACGGTATTGTCGAGTCATCAAGCTCGGGTGGTGTTGCGTGAAGGTAAGTACCATCAAATTAAGCGAATGTTTGGTCGTTTTAGAAATCCGGTGGTGGCGCTGCATCGTGAATCTATTGGTGAAATCGTGCTTGATAGCCAGTTAGCGTTGGGTGAATTTCGTTCATTAACAAAAGCTGAAGTTGATAGCATTTTTCAGCACTAGATCAATTTTTTTTATTTGGATACATGTTAATTTAATCGCCTCATTACAGCAGATTAGGTGATATGTGGATATTCAAGCACTGAAAAAAGTCAGCGAATTAGATGTATTTAGTTTGTTGGTGTTTAAGCTCATTTACGAAACCGGCTTTGCTAATTTTGCAGCCAAAGAGCTTGCTGTATCCGCACCAAAAATTAGTCGATGTTTAACATCATTAAGGGCTATTTTTAATGACGAATTATTTTTTCGTCGCCAACAAGGGCTAAAACCGACCCCATTAGCTGAACGTTTGTACCAGCCTGTATGCCAATTGTGTGACATGGTGAGCCAAATTGAGCGAGTGGCAGACGACCGCTTAAATCACCATCAAACACCGATTTTACATATTGCAGTATCGCCGAGCATTATTACCAGTGTAGCCATTGCGTTAAGTAAGCTTCCGCGTGATGTTATCGGCAAAGTTAAACTTCACAGTTGGCAAGCTGACACGGAAGAGTTGATTTACAATGGCGAACTCGATTTTGGTATTGGCTTTGAAACTCAAGATGCTCATGGTTTAGAGGCTTATCCTATTGCCAATGTGACGTCTTTATGCGTTGTAGGTAATATTAACCATTCATTTTGGGGTAGTGTTGAGAACATCAAGTTAGAAGATATTATTCAACACCCTGTGGTGTATTTACGCTGTAAAGGCTTTAACAATCGTATTGATCCTTTAGAGTTATATTGTCAAACCCATGGTTTGCTACTAGAAGATATTGAGTGCGCAAGAAAACTCGAAGATTGGTATTGGCACATACTGACCATGGACAGCTTAGCCATTACGATTTGTAATGAAGGTTCGTTTGCGCAACAAATTCCTCAATTACGAGTAGAAAAACTTCCACATGATGAATTTAATAAGCTCAATAGCGTGATGGCTATGCCAAGTTATTGTTTAATTGAGCGAGCAGAACACTACCGCCGTTATTCGTCAAATGTTAAGGAAGTGATAATCAATATCATTAAGTCATTGCTAGTGTGAAGATTGGTAACATTTTTTGATGAGATTCAGAACACTTAATTTTGTGGTCTGAATCTTTTTTATAGCCATTATTTATGTAAATCGCTGATTTTATGGTTTTTTATTGGTCACCCACTATTTTTTACATTATCAAAATACATTTGATACCTCTTTAGGGTTACTTAATCTGAAACTGACGGTTTCATTTTTGCGTATACCTAAAACTAAAACTATCGATTACTGTTAACGAATTTGTAACCAAACCTCACAGGTTTACCACTGCAGACGGGTGTTTTGTTCTATTTCCTTATATTTTAGATGCGTAAAACCTACAAATTTAAATCGGGGGATTTAAAATGAAGAAATATAATAGAACATTACTTGCTGCAGCGTTTATTGCAGCGTTAGGTGTGACCGGTTGTGGTTCTGACGGCAGTGATGGTGCTGACGGAGCTGCTGGTGCCGCGGGTACAGATGGAACACCTGGCACGCCTGGTACTCCAGCTGGTTCGGTTGTTACAACAGTTGAAAATGCCTATGACTTTACCTTAACACTGGCTCCTACGGATATCGTCGTAGTAGGTGCTGATCCATTTAACGTTAAATTTACTGTAACAGGTAAAGGAAGTGGCGGAGCGGACGTTCCATACACTGGGCTTGATAAAGTTGCGTTATACGTGACCAGCCAATCAGCTAATGCTACTGACACTGGCGCACCAATGTTGTGGACAAACCATGCACTTGCCAATGATTTTGGTAGCAGCATGTATTGTACCTTAACCGGTACTGCCGCAGCTCGAGGCGGCGCTGTAGTCGATGCTTGTACATTAGTTGAAGATGAAGCTAATCCTGGTACTTATACTGGTTCTTGGGCACATGATGGTAATGCGCCTGTGGTATTAGCAAGTGGTGATGCAAACGATTTAGTCCGTGTGTTTATTCGTGCCTATGACGTTACGATGGCTGATGGTACAGCAGTAAGTGATAAGATTTTATCAACTCCAGTAGATTTTATTCCTGCTACTGGCGAACTTGCTGTTTCTGCAAAAGATGCTGTGTCTAGTGCAGCATGTATTAGATGTCATAGCCCAATGGAAGGTTACGCTGATACTGATATGCGTATTGCCAACATTGGTGCTCATCATAATTACCAAAAAGTTGAAAATTGTGTAGCTTGTCATAATCCTGCTTATGCTGGTGGACAAGACGATCCTGAAGTTGGTTTTAACGTTAACTTCAATGCCATGATCCATACCATTCATGCTGGTCATCATATTGCTGACAAGTTGACTGGTGAAGCCAAAGAAATGTTTGGTGGAGTTGGATTTCCTGCTGAGTTAAATGAATGTACTGTTTGTCATGATAATGGCACACAGTGGAACGACAATGTCTATGCTGAAGCCTGTTTATCATGTCACGTTGATGTTGATTTAACGACTGGTGTTAACCATAGAGGTATCGTTCCTGCTAGTGACGCTGTTTGTTCTGGTTGTCATGGCGCAGGTAGTTTAAGCCCAATCGAAGCTCACAGTGTTGATCGCCGTGCCGCCTTTGAAAATGGTTTGGTACTAGAGGTTGCTTCTGCTGAAGTCGCGTCAGACGTATTAACTGTCATCATTGATGTTAAATTAAATGGTGTGGTTGCGGCTGATGGTACTGATTTAACTCAGTACTTAAACAAAGCTAAATCAGGTGATGATATTTTAATCGGTACACTTGATGGCAATGGCGATTATGTGCGTGGTTTAAGTATCAATACAGCTTCTAATCCAGAAATGTTTGTGGTTCAAAGTGGCAAGTTAACCTTAACTAAAGCACTTACACCTAATCAGTTAGACGGCCAAATACTTTCAGTTACTTCTGAAATGAACATGTGTGGTAATACAACGACCGATATGGTTGTTGTTAATACCAAACTAGCTGAAGGTGCAGGAACCGATACTGGTGCTTGTGATGTACCTGTTCCAGCTAACATTGTCACTAAGTACTTTATGTTTGATGCAGTTGCGGCTAAAGGCGTATTAACTGAGGACAATCTACGTTTCGTTAGTCCTGAGTTGACAGCTTATACCTCACCTACACAGGCTGGTAACGACCGTACAACAGCTGACGAAGCTAAATGTAATGCTTGTCATGACAACTTGTCTCACGTTAAATCACCTAACCATGGTGTGACTAACTTTACACAATGTGCTGATTGTCATAACAACAACTATGCAGGTTCTTACCATGCAGATGTTTACAAGCAAGCTGGTGTAGATGCTGATGGCGAACCTACGTTTGAAGTTGTTGAAGGATTAACTTATAACAACCGTGATCTAGTGACCGTAGCACATCGCTTCCACAGTGGTTTGTTTGCAGGTAGCACAGGTGCTGGCATTTACTTAGGTACAGATGGTGAAACTTGGGTTAACTATCCTGCAACTAAAACAAATTGCCAAGCTTGTCATAAAGATGCGAATGCTGCAGGGGATGCTATGCCATTCTTCTCTGGCACTGGTACGTTAACATCTGGCAGAACTGCAATTGCAATCAGTGGTGGCGAATTTATTTCTCCTGTCGCTGAAGCATGTCGTAGTTGTCACGCTCACTCTGGTGCTGCTGCTCTAGCTCACTTCAAGAGTAATGGTGCGACAGTTGCTGGTGATAGCGTAATGTCTGCTGCCGGTGTACCAATTGAGTCTTGCGCAACTTGTCATGCTGAAGGTAAAACTTACGGTCTTGATAAAGTTCACTCTGGTGCAGCGCACTAAATATCTAGATAACTTCTTAATCATCACTTAAGAAAGTAAGTAAGAGGGAGGCAGCAATGCCTCCCTTTTTTTATTCATTTTATCCATCAGTGTATAAGCACTTAATGGCCAGCCGTTATTAATATTTCTTCTCAAGAAGATATCGTTCAGTATCATTTATTACCCAATCTAATCCGATTTAAACTAAACTAAACCAAACCAAACCAAACCAACCTAATCAAATCTGCTCAACCCAGCCAATGCCAGTTGCTTTAATTATCGCTATTTAATCGACGACTGAATTGAGGTTAATAACATCTCAACGTCAACTGAATCATCTAACCTAGTGGCGCTTTATCTAAACTGATAATGACTTAATGGGCCAGACAGTTCGGCATGTAAATCGTTGAGACTACTGACACCTTACGTCTGTTATTTGGTGTGTGTCATTTGATGTATAAGAGCTACCAATTGGCAATGGACAGGGTAGGTAATAAATAGAGTAGGTAATAAATAGGGTAGGTAATAAATAGAGTAGGTGATAAATAGGGTAGGTAATAAATAGGGTAGGTAATAAACCATAGTCGGTAATAACAACGGAGTTAATGCGTTATAAGTTAATGGGAAGTAAGTTGACGAGAGGGACGTTAACGAGGGACTGTATTATTGCTTCATTAAAACCTATTAACCTATTTGGGATGAAAAACAAAAGGGAAGCATTGCTGCTTCCCTTATATCAAATCGGTACTTTATAGTAATTACTCTACAGTCCGTTCAACTACGCCACTTGTTGGCGCTGCATCCTTAATAGCCATTTCCCGTAGATGAATATACCTACCGCTGAAATAATCCCAATAGCGGCGATAATATACCAAGCCATGCCGATATTGTTGGCTTGATATAAAGCTTGGGTTAATGCCTGTGGGTCTTGACCTGTGGTACTGACTAAGCGACTAAATGCTTCACCTTGAGGGATGTTAGCAATATCGGTTAAGTTCATACCATGTTCAGATAGCGCTTCACGGGCGATGCGTTCTTTTGACGCGTACATGTCATAAAGCTTAGGGCCGAAATAACCTTCTAACGTCCAACCTATGCCTTGAGGAAGCATGACAAAGCCTAAATACATGGCTTTTTTACCTTCAGGTGCGATGTTACCCATAAACTCGTTTTTCTTTGGGCTGATCATCATTTCGCCGACAGAGAACATGGCAATAGCCAATACAATCATCCAAGCCGCATTAAATGCACCGACCAAGGCAATGGCTAAAATACTCAATAAGCAACCGACAAACATGGTGGTGGTAATGCGATATTTAGCCGTAAGCGCAGCAACAATAAAGCAAGTGGTCATGATCATCCCCGCGTTGAGGTTAAGCATGCCCTCTGGCATCACTTTGGTACCGTCATTATTCAACCCTAGCCAGAACTGCAATATGCCGCTGCTGGTGCCTTCTGGGCCAAATAAGGAGGTGACAATGACGCTGGTATCAACCCATTCCGCAATGTGAATAGGCAATACATCAAATAATGAGTTGTATAAAAACCAAAAACCGGCAAATACCAGCATGTAGTAAATCACCACAGGTTTCTTTAGTTCTCTTAAGGCATCCTTCCACAGTGCTTCTTGTGTGATTTCACCATTTTTCACTTGGCGTGCGCGCTCTAAGCGCTCAGCTTTGCCGGGCTCTTTGTAAGCCAATAAGAATAAAAAGTTAAACGAAATAATGGCTGCACAGGCGTAAAACACGTTATCCCAAGATAATTGACGCATATGTACCGCCACCAATGGACCTAAAAATCCACCGATGTTAACCACTTGGTAAAAAATGCCCCAAGCCATTGAAGTATTATTTCGGTTGGTTGACAGTACTAAAGTGCCTTGAATACCAGGTTTGAATACCCCGGTACCCATGGCTAGCAACATGGCGCCAGCGAGAAAACCCCAGAAGCTAGGGAAGAATGCCATGGTTAAATAACCACAGATTTTGATGATGGTAGAAACGAAAATGGTTTCTTTGTAACCGACACGGTCAGAAATTCCGCCAGTTAGCACAGGTACGAAGGTTTGTAGCAACGCCCACACGGATATAATAATACCGTAATCGCTTAAATTAATGCCCAGTCCGCCTTGTGATACTGGCGCTTTAGCGTATAAGCCAGCACTGGCTTTGACACCATAATAGGCAATGCGTTCTATTAGTTCCATGCCACCGACAAGCCAAAATATATAGCCTAAACTGGTGATCGCGGCCCACATGCCTAACTGTTTTACTTCACTCAAATCATTGTCTGAGTGCGAATTAGTGCTCATAAGTCACCCTTTTATTTTATGGTCTGTTTCATTTTTATAACAAAGGCTGACACTTTACCTAAGTTCGTGATTAATACCAAACCCTATCCATAAGTGATCCGCCCAGAGTGCCGCTCATTTGTGAATTTGTGATGTGGTTACATAGGTAAGCCTCGATTGTTAAGTGTATACAACCTTAACGCTAGCAATCTAAAGGCAATAAAAAAGCGGATCGTAAGATCCGCTTCAATATTTAATCATTGGCCCGTTAGTGACCAACGAGCCTAACGTTGGTATTTTGGTTTAAGCACCGCAACACTTTTTATACTTTTTACCACTGCCGCAAGGGCAAGCATCATTGCGGTTTGGCTTAGCTTCAGAAGTAACCGCTTTGGGTTTATTCAATAAACCAGTTAAATCAACAATGTTTTCAGGCTTATCTGCATCAATAGTGATATTAGCAAAGAGTTGCTGTTCAGCGACCATAGCAGCCACTTCATGTTGGCGAGCTTCGGTTTGAACTGACAATATTAACGGTAACGCTTCCGTGCCCAGTTTGGCTGCACGTTTGGTGTTATAACCACTTTCACCATAAGCTGGCTTAGGGGTTCTACGACCTTTAAAAAAGTATTTATCAGACATGGTTTTGACCCATTAGATAGAATGATGATATTGGCCGAAGCTTATACACCAAAAATGTAAGTTGAGATATCAAAGTTTCAATTTTGAACCAAATAAACCTAATATTATCGCCATGGGTCACATCAACGAAGATAAAAAACCAGCGAGTTATTCGCTGGTTTTTTTGAAGAGTGCTTTGTTAAACAAAGTAAACCTTAAGACAACAACTTATGGTTGCCGTTAAATCTTAGCTAATTCGACTTTTTGTTCGTTTAATTTTTCAATGTCACGAGTTAAATCGGTCATCTTAGCGCGTTCTTTATCAATTACCGCAGCAGGGGCTTTAGCCACAAAACCTTGATTAGATAATTTACCTTCAATACGGGCAATCTCTTGAGCAAGCTTTTCTAACTGTTTATCGATACGGGCCATTTCTGCGCCTACATCGATCAAACCTGCCATTGGGATTAATAGCTCCATATTGCCGACTAACTGAGTGCTCGACATTGGCGCCGTTTCACCTTCAGATAAAATGGTCATCGTTTCGAGTTTAGCCAAACTTGCAAAGAATGTTTGGTTTGCTTCAAGACGAATACGATCTTCGTAGCTCACACCACGCAGTAACGCATTAAGCGGTTTTGATGGGGCAATATTAAGTTCAGCACGAATATTACGTACAGCCACAATCACTTGCTTAACCCATTCAAGATCGGCCATCGCGGTCGCATTAACTTGATCTGCTTGATAAGTTGGGAATGATGCTAGCATGATGGTATCGCCAGTTACGCCTGCTAACGGTTTGACACGTTGCCAAATCGTTTCAGTAATGTACGGCATAAATGGATGCATTAGACGTTGCATTTTTTCAAGCACATTGACTAAAGTGTGGCGAGTGCCGCGCATTTGCGCTTCAGTGCCATTTTGCATAACAGGCTTGGTTAATTCCAAATACCAGTCACAGAATTGATTCCAAGTGAACTCGTATAAGGTGTTAGCGGCTAAGTCGAAACGGAAAGCGGCCATGTGATCTTCAACGGTTTTCACGGTTTGATTAAACAAACCAATGATCCAACGATCGGCTAACGACAATTCCATCTCACCCGGTTTGCCATCTACTAACAGTTGACCGCAATCTAAAGGCTCGCCCGCTTCATCGCTATCAGGATCCGTCTGCACTTCAGTGTTCATTAACACGTAACGTGACGCATTCCATAACTTGTTACAGAAACTGCGGTAACCATCAAGACGTTTCATGTCCCAGTTGATGTCGCGGCCAGTTGATGCCATTGCTGCTAAGGTAAAGCGCAGTGCATCAGTACCATGAGCTTCAATGCCATCGGCAAATTCTTTACGGGTACTCTTTTCAATCTTCGCGGCAAGTTGCGGCTGCATCATGTTGCCAGTGCGCTTTTCAACTAAGGTTTCAAGCTCGATACCGTCAATCATGTCTAATGGATCAAGGACGTTACCTTTAGATTTTGACATTTTATTGCCGACTTCGTCACGGATAAGACCGGTAACGTAAACAGTTTTAAAAGGCACTTGTGGCTTGCCATCTTCATCTTTAATAAAGTGCATGGTCATCATGATCATGCGGGCAACCCAGAAGAAGATGATGTCAAAACCGGTAACCAACACGTCGGTTGGGTGGAAGGTTTTTAAATCTTCTAAATTGTCTGGCCAACCTAATGTTGAGAATGTCCATAATGCTGAACTGAACCAGGTGTCTAATACGTCGTCGTCTTGACGTAATACCACAGAGTCAGCAAATTGATGTTTAGCGCGGACTTCAGCTTCGTTACGGCCAACGTAGACTTTACCGTTTTCGTCGTACCAAGCTGGAATACGGTGTCCCCACCATAACTGGCGTGAAATACACCAGTCTTTAATATCGCGCATCCATGAGAAGTACATGTTTTCGTATTGTTGCGGCACAAACTTAATTTCACCGGTTTCTACTGCTTCAATGGCTGTTTTAGCCATTGACTGCACAGCCACGTACCACTGGTCGGTTAGTAATGGTTCAATCACCACACCAGAGCGATCGCCATAAGGTACTTTTAAGCCGTGCGGAGCGACTTTTTCAAGTAGACCTAAGCTGTCAAATTCAGCCACGATAGCATCACGGGCTTTAAAGCGATCGAGGCCAACATAACGCTCTGGCAAGGCCATCTCGACGCCTTTGTTTGGGGTGCCATCAGTATTAATCACTTCAACAAAACTGCGTACGGCGGCATCTAAGGTGAAGATGTTGTACATAGGCAGTTGATGACGTTTACCGACTTCATAGTCGTTAAAGTCATGGGCTGGAGTGATTTTTACACAACCGGTTCCAAATTCCATGTCGACATAATCGTCGGCAACAATCGGCACTAAACGGTTAACGATAGGCAATAGAATGAATTTACCAATTAATGACTGGTAACGTTCATCATCTGGATGCACGGCTACTGCGCTGTCACCTAACATGGTTTCTGGGCGCGTAGTGGCCACTTCTAGGTAATCTTTACCGTCGGCTGTTAATGCGCCTTGGGCCAAAGGATAGCGGAAGTGCCACATGTGGCCTTGCTTCTCTTTGTTTTCAACTTCAAGGTCTGAAATGGCGGTGTGTAGCTTTGGATCCCAGTTAACTAGGCGCTTACCACGATAAATAAGTTCATCATCGTATAGACGAACAAACACTTCTTGAACCGCTTTTGATAAGCCTTCATCCATAGTGAAACGTTCGCGATCCCAATCAACCGATGCGCCCATGCGGCGAAGCTGTTTGGTAATCGTGCCACCAGATTGTTCTTTCCAGTCCCACACTTTATCAATAAAGGCGTCACGGCCTAAATCATGGCGAGTTTTACCTTCTTCGGCTTCAAGCTTACGCTCAACCAACATTTGCGTCGCAATACCCGCGTGGTCGGTGCCGACTTGCCATAAGGTATTTTTACCTTTCATGCGCTCAAAGCGGGTAAGGGTATCCATGATGGTGTCTTGGAAGGCATGACCCATGTGCAAGCTACCGGTTACATTCGGTGGCGGGATCATGATGCAGTAATTGCCTTTTGATTCATCACCATGCGGCTTGAAGTAACCTTGCTCTTCCCAGTTTTGGTAAAGGGCTTGTTCGATAGACTTTGGGTTGTATGTTTTTTCCATAGGAGCGTTATGTTCTCTATCTAAATTAAGTGTTTATTCAGCTAATGCTTGAGTGCTGGGCGTAATGCCTACATTCTGATATTGACGGTAGCGATTGCGAGCAATGCGCTTGAGTTCGTCATCATTAGCGACAAAATCGATAATATGGGGCAAGTTTACCGCAAAACTGGGCATTTGGTCTGCAAGATTAATCAGAACTTGGCGACTTTTATTTGGCCCTAAGGTATCAAAACCTATTTCCACAGGTGCACCTGTTACTGGGCCTTCACCTTTTAAGTTGTGTGGTACAAAGGCGTTTGGCTCAAATTGCCACAGTAATTCGTCAATGGCATAAGCTTGCTGTTTGTCTTTGCAGTGAATGTAAACGGTTTTTTGTTGACGATATTGTTGTTCAGCTAACCTGCAAGCAGCTAAATAGAGCGCATCTAACGCACTCATTTGATTATGATTATCAGGCATAAGGTAAAACAAGGCTTGAGTCATGTGGTGATGCTTTTAACAGGTTAATAAGTTGGGCTCGAGTTTACACTAAAATCGTCTGCGGGTTAATGGCCTCGTGATGCGATATTCATATGATGTTGGAATAGATTAATATCCCTAGCGTCAGTTTTATACTACTAATTAATCCGAAATATATCGCGATCATAATGGATTTTCTGCGCCGTTCAGGCAGCAGTTCTATAATTGTAGGATGGCGGTCTGACTGCTGAGTTGGGGTTAAACTGGATCGCCACAATAAAAACCAAATGATGGTTAAGTTGTATGGCGTGTTGTTTATAAGGATTTGTTGCTTTCGCCATGGGCTTAACACTAGTAGTCGACTATAAACCTGTTGCTGATTTATGGATAAGCTAAAACGGGTGGTGACACGGTTGTAATAGACATCTATTTTCTGATTATCAATTAAATGTGTTTTGTGTTGTTTGAGTTCAAATCGCATTGGTTTGCCTTAACGGATTAACTCACATTTTACATGAGTAGGATTAGTCCCTTTGGTGCACTCTTTTAAAGCTCTGCGTTGTGCTTTTAACATTGAGTCATAACCATAACCGTATCCATATCTAACATTACCCATATCGTTAACCGATACAGCCAGTGCTTTATGGTTTTTAAAGCCTTCATACTTGATTAACACATCAATAAGTTTCTGATCATTTGTCACAAACTGACACGCTTTAGGTTGCGGCGTTTGTTCACAGGCTAATGGGTAATGGTCAAATACAGGGTAGGAAATATCGATACTGTCAAACCAAGAGGACCAAGTCGTTTCTTGAGTCTCAATGAGGATATCAGCTGGAATATGAATTTGCAGTTGTTGGTCGTCAGAATCTTGTTGTCCTAACCAGACTAAGTTGAGTTTATTATCGTTAGGATGGTCACTGGCAACGAACACGTCGCCAGCACAATTGTCACACAGTTGCTCGTCAGCTTTTATGATTGATATTTGAGTTGAGTAGCCAGAAGCGCCGCCGCAACTTCTTTCAAAGATAACAGCCTTGTACATTTTATCTAATGAAAGTGATTCGGTGTAAACATTATTACCGCACATGGAACTGAGTAGCCAGCCCAATAAAATAGCCATTAACCCAAAAAGCGCCAACGCGCTGACTATTGAAATGAGTATGACTTTCATCGCCTTCATCTGAACATTCCTTTCAGTGAGTTTTATTTCATTAAATTAGACATTTAAGCTATTTTGGGTTTTATATTAAATTTGTTACTTACATGTAACAAGTTAATCATTGTTTATTCTTAGTCAGTTTGGTTTAGAGAGGATCTTTTGGGGATATTGCATTAAGCATATTTAGCGGATAACGAAAATTCGATAGTAAAAATTTAGCTATTGCAGTTGTTATGTATTGGAAATTAATGATCCGTTATCGCTTAGCAATATCGGTATCAGTTGGAAAATAATCTTGATAAATGGTCTGGTACATACCTGATGATTTTAACTCATCAAATGCTTGCTGCCATAGTGCAATAATCTCATCTGAAGTGTCGTTTGAAAATGCGATATACAAGGTAGAGTCGTATAACTTAATCGGGGTACGTTCTATTGAGTTGATATCGATATCGGCTGCTTTTGCCAAAAATGGCATCACTAGTTCGCTCATTGGCGCAACATCAACTCGGCCATAACTGAGCATTTTGAGCGATTGTAATTGGGATTTATCAGTACTGAGGTTAGTGAATCCTTGGGAATCTAAATAGGTGTGATCAGCATTACCCAGTACTACACCAACATTTCGGACACGTTTTAAGTCTTCTAAATATGCTAATGAGAGTCCGGAATTACGTTTTTGGTAAAAATACACTCCGCTGCTAATAATGGGGCCTACCCATTTCATGTTTACTTCTCTTTCTGGCCTTTTAGCAATGACAAACAACGCAGTGTTTGGTTGTGATTTCAATATCTGAAATGCTCTATTAAAGGGATACATCTCAATGTTGGCTGTGTGCCGGGTATGTTGCATCATCGCTTGAACAATATCGATAGAAAAACCGCTTAAAAGATCATTGTCAAGATAACTAAATGGGGGTAAAGGATGGGTGATAAATCGAACTTGCGGATGGTCTTTTGCAAATAGATCGCCCGTTGGCGTGAGTGCAAAGCAAACGCTGAGGAAGATGATATAAAGCGTTAAAGGCAAGCGTTTCATTTATTGGTTTGCCAACGCTAATGACATTATCAAGCGGTTGTGTTGTGTCATTCAATCCATTCCTTGTGATTGTTAATTTGATGATTAATTGGAATATTAAATTGTTCAATAAATAACCTAGCATATGATGAAGTTATAGACAAATTTATAACCTCATCATATAAGGCGTTATTTTATCGCCAGACCACGGTTACTGGTCATTTTTAGTTGAGGCTTGAGATAATCTTGCTGGATCAGGAAAGGTAAAATTCTGATGTATTTTTGCCCAAGAATCATGGCTTTTAATTATGTGGCCAACGGCAACCAATACTGAACAGGCCAGAATTCCCCAACCAATAGCGTTATCACCCGCACTTGCCCAAATTGCCACCAGACTTGATGCCCCAAAAGAGATAGTAATCTGCAAAAAGTTTTGTAATCCTGCAGCTTTAGCCGCGTTATTGCTGAACTCTTGCAGAGCATTATTGACCACAATAGGATAAATTGCGCCATTGCTTCCTGCTAGCAAAGAGAATGCAATGAGCAGTGGCAATATTGTTTCTGTATCGAGGATCACACTGGAGGTGAAAATGGCCGCAACACACAAACCAAACAATATCAGTAAACAGTTTAGGCTGACTTTGGTGCCAAATTTGCGGATCAGTAATTTACTTGAGTAACCACCGACAATAAACATGATGGTTTGGGGAATAAAACTTAAGCCAATTTCTGTCGCGGCGTAACCATACTGCTCCATCACTGCAGGCCACAACGTTAAGTAAGCAAAAAAAGCCCCTGAACACGCACCAAAAATTACTACATTACCTAGATATTGGGTATTGGCCAGTAGTTGCTTATAGCGGATATGAGTTTTGCTTTTGTGTACGCTAGCTTTTTCTTTTGGCACAAAAAAATACGTCATGGCAATGAGTAATACTGCAATGATACATAAGCTAATAAACACCGCACGCCAACCAAAACTATTCAGTATTAGTGCGCCAGCAATGGGCGCTAATGCTGGAGATAATGCCACTAAAGGCATGATATTAGAGAAAATATTTTGAGCTTTATCGGCTGGGTATTGTTCTATCACAATCGCTTGCCAAATAACGGCTGCACTGCAAGCGCCAATGGCTTGGAAGAAGCGGGCAATATTCATCATCAACATGCTGTCACTGAACGCAATGAGTGCACTTGCCAGCATAAACAGGCTTAGACCCGCAAACAGTGAATTCCGTTTACCTATTTTATGCACTAACGGCCCATACAATAACTGTCCGATAGCGAGGCCAGCCAAAAAGCTGGTTAACGAGATGGCCACTTCTGAGGTACTTGCATTAAAAGTCCCTTCAATAGATTTGAATGATGGCAGGTACATGTCGGTAGCGACAAAACCTAACATACTCAGTAAGGCTAAATAAAACAGAAACAAGTAGAATGTTATATTTGTTTGTTTTGTGTTGATTAATATATTGTTATTGTTCAAATTAGGCATATCTATTTTCGTCAGTTCAATAAAGGCCGCTAGCTTAATGGTTTACTAAATTAGCTGGAAACGTTTATTTTTGACAGCTGCTATCAAAAGTATTGATACCACGATGTAATTAAAGGATCCTAGGGGGTATGGCTTAAGTTCAATATGAAACCTCGAATGCGTTATTCATCTTGTGCTGTTACCGTACATTTTCTAGCGAGTTAAATTGATATGCTTTCACAGCAAGTTTTTGAGCTAATAGACGTTGTCGCCCAAACGGGCAGTTTTACCGCCGCTGCGAAAAAATTGCACAAGGTACCGTCTGCTATAAGTTATTCAGTCAAACAAATTGAAACTGAACTGGGGGTCGAGTTATTTACTCGCCATCATCGCAGTGTCAGCTTAACCCCAGCAGGAAGGCATTTCGCTGTCAAAGCTCGTCAGTTTCTTAACGAAATGGAGTTAATGAAACGAGACACTCAACGAGTGGCTAATGGCTGGAAGCCTATGCTCTCTATTGCATTGGATAATATTGTGAGAACGGATAGCGTTCATGCGTTAATTGCAGATTTTTATAGACAGTTTCAAGATGTTGAGCTGATTATTCGGATTGAAGTATTTAATGGCGTATGGGAAGCGCTTGCCACAGGAAGAAGTGATATTGCCATTGGTGCGACAACCGCAAATCCAGTCGGTGGGGCATTTAAATTCACTAATATGGGCAATATTGATTGGCTGTTTGTGGTCAGCCCTGATCATCCATTGGCAAATATTATGGGTCCACTTCATGATGATGAGTTGCGTGTTTTTCCGTCTATTTGTCTTGAAGATACCTCTCGTGATATTCCTAAACGGATTACGTGGTTGTTAAACAGTCAACGACGCTTAGTGGTGCCCGACTGGCACAGTGCCATTAACTGTTTTGTCGAAGGTTTAGGGATAGGCTACATGCCGCAGCATTTGGCTGGACCGTTAATTGAGTCAGGTAAGTTAGTCTGTAAAACGCTCCATAGAGTTAAACAACCTAGCGCCTGCTGTTTGGCGTGGAATGATGAACAAATGTCACCCGCGCTGGCTTGGGTATTGGATTATTTAGGCGATGAAGAGCAGTTACATCGTCAATGGTTAGCCTAGTACAGATGGTTTTGAGGGTTTACTTTACAGGTTAATTTATTGACGTCTTCCACAATAAAAAAAGGGTAAAGCCTTAAGCTTTACCCTTTAATATGCGTCAAAGTTAATACTTATTCGCTAATTTCAACACCAGCACGATTAATTAAGAACTGGCTTAAAATGGGTACCGGACGACCGGTAGAGCCTTTATTTGCACCGCTGTTCCAAGCTGTACCTGCGACATCTAAATGTGCCCAGTTGTACTTTTTAGTAAAGCGAGACAAGAAACACGCTGCAGTAATCGAACCTGCCGGACGACCACCTAAGTTAGTCATGTCAGCAAATGGGCTGTCTAGCATGTCTTGGTATTCATCCCATAACGGCATGCGCCATGCGCGGTCACCACTTTGCTCACCAGCATTTAGCATTTCGTGTGCAAGCGGGTTATGCGAACTGAATAAACCAGAAGCGTGCTTACCTAATGCAATAACACAAGCACCGGTTAAGGTAGCAGTATCAATCACTAATTCAGGTTCAAAGCGTTCAACGTAAGTTAATACATCACATAACACTAAACGACCTTCCGCATCGGTATTAAGCACTTCAACCGTTTGGCCAGACATAGTGGTTAAAATGTCGCCTGGACGATATGCGTTACCAGCAGGCATGTTTTCACAACCAGCTAATACACCAATAACGTTGATAGGCAATTTCATTTCACACAATGCTTTCATGGTGCCAATAACACCAGCAGCGCCACCCATGTCATATTTCATTTCATCCATGGCTTCGCCAGGTTTTAATGAAATCCCGCCAGAGTCAAAGGTTAACCCTTTACCGACAAGGACAATTGGCTTTTCAGTACTGTCAACGGCGCCCTGATATTCCATCACAGTCATGATAGATTCATTGGCACTAGCACGACCCACAGCAAGGTAAGCGTTCATGCCCAACTTGGCCATTTGCTCTTCGCCTATCGTCGTGACTTTAAGGTTTTCATACACTTCAGCCATTTGACGCGCTTGAGATGCCAAATACGCAGGGTTACAAATGTTAGGCGGCATGTTGGCCACGTCACGACATAAATGCATACCAGCAGATACGGCAGTTCCGTGTTCAATTGCGCGCTCACCAATGGTGAGTTCACGGCGTGTCGGCACGTTGAATACCATTTTACGTAATGGACGACGAGTTTCGCCTTTACGGGTTTTTAATGCATCAAACGAATACAGACTATTTTGGGTGCTCTCAATGGCTTGGCGAACTTTCCAGTAGGTGTCGCGGCCTTTGACATGCAGTTCAGTTAAGAAGCACACAGCTTCCATTGAACCGGTTTCATTTAGGGTACTGATGGTTTTTGTGATAATTTGTTTGTATTGGCGCTCGTCTAACTCACGCTCTTTGCCACAACCAACCAGTAAAACACGTTCGCTTAGTACGTTTGGTACGTGATGCAATAGCAACATTTGCCCTGGTTTACCTTCAAGGTCACCCCGACGAAGTAGGTTACTAATGTAACCTTCACTGATTTTATCCAATTGCTCTGCGATACCAGACAGACGGCGAGGTTCGTACACGCCGACAACGATACAGGCTGAACGTTGTTTTTCTGGGCTGCCGCTCTTTACGCTAAACTCCATGAGCACTCCTAGATTCTTAAAGACAAATTTTTATATTTATTAGATAATGTTTGCATTAGGCCATCTGGCATATAATCAACGAAAAGGTGATAACTGTTTGGGATTATTAACGAAAAAGAGGCGTAAATTGACAGCCAAAATAGATGTTAACCATGACCCCAAAGCACCTTCCGCGCTGGTCAGAAAACTAGCAAAACTGCTGAAAGTAGACAGTTTACATGAAAGTTGCTCTGATACCAGTAAAAAGATAAGTTTAGCCACCGGATCCTACTTGTGATTGTATTTAGATATCTTATTAGTGAAGTTTTAAAAGCACAATTTGCGGTACTTTTGGTGCTGTTAACTATTTTTATTAGTCAACAATTTGTGCGCGTGTTAGCCGATGCATCTGATGGTGAATTCCCCGCTTCGTTAGTGATGACATTATTAGGGCTAAATCTGCCTCAATTGACGGTGTTAGTGTTACCGCTGAGCTTCTTTTTAGCGATATTATTAGCTCATGGGCGAATGTATGCTGAAAATGAAATGGTGGTATTGCATGGCGTCGGCGTGAGTGAATGGTATGTCACTCGAGTAACCCTATTGCTTGCTTTTGCCAATTTATTATTCACAGCTTATTTGTCGGTTTATGTCGGACCTTGGGCCGAAGAACGTCAGAATCAGGTATTAGAAAAAGCCCAATCTGAAGCTGGATTAGCAGCCTTAACACAAGGTCGTTTTCAAGCTAGCCCGAATGGTCGAGCCGTTTTGTTTGTTGAAAAAATAAATAAAGACAATAGCTTAGATAAGGTTTTTGTGGCGCAGCTTCCTGATCCTGAAGATGAAAATGGCCTGACAAATATTGTCGTCGCTAATAAAGGTCGTGTGATTGAAGATAATATTGGCAGCCAACAGTTACAACTTGAAAAAGGCTTCCGTTATCAGGGCAGTCCTAAATCACTCGAACTGCAAGTGATTGAGTTTGGTGGTTATAAAATGGAGATTAAAGAACAGGAAGTGGATGAGCGGCGACGTAAATTATCTGCAATGCCAGTTGATCAATTATTGGATACTCCAGGACCTGAAGCTGCAGCTGAATTTCAATGGCGCTTAGCTATCCCTATCGCGATCCCATTATTGACCTTGATTGCGGTGCCGTTAGCGCGGGTTAATGTTCGCCAGGGTAAGTTTGCTAAAATGGGTCCCGCTATTTTGCTGTATTTAGGTTACTTTGGATTAATGATTGCAGGCCGAAAAGCCCTGCAAGATGAGGTGGTGCCGCAGTATTTAGGCATGTGGTGGATCCATGGCTTTGCGCTGTTATTAGGGTTGTTGTTACTTATTAAAGAGCGCCCGACAGGGATGAAGTTCTTAGGCTTATTTAAACGTAAGCAGGTGACGGCATGAAAATATTAGACCTTTATATCGCACGTATGATCGTGAGTACATCAGGCTTGTGTTTACTTATTTTGACTGGGCTATCAGGCATCATTAAGTGGGTTGATCAATTACGTTTGGTCGGGCGCGGTGCTTATACCATGCTAGATGCCGGTATTTACGTGCTGTTTTTAGTGCCACGTGATATTGAAATGTTTTTCCCAATGGCGGTACTGCTTGGTGCGTTAATTGGTATGGGCATGCTGGCATCAAACTCTGAATTAGTGGTGATGCAAGTTTCTGGCATGTCACGTTTACAAATCACTCAATCTGCGATGAAAACGGCTATTCCGTTGATGATTATGGTCATGGCGCTGGGAGAGTGGGGCGCACCCATTGCGGAGAAAAGCGCAAAAGAGCTTCAAGCGACTAAAATATCCGGTGGCAGTTTGATTAAGTCTCATCGTGGTATTTGGGCAAAAGATGGTGATTTATTCGTTAATATTGGTGAGGTTCAAGACGTTAATACGCTCAGTAACATCAGTTTATATGAGTTTAACGATCAACAAGAATTAACCCGAGTGACCCATGCGAATACCGCGGTATTTATTGACGATGCTTGGCAGTTATCTGTGGTTGAAAATACCACGGTTAAAGATGATCGGGTTATTCGTGATCACCTTGATACTGATGTGTGGCAATCTTCGTTAACACCAGATAAGTTGAGTGTAGTGTCGGTTAAGCCAGAGGCATTATCCATTAGCGGCTTAATTGACTACCTCGATTATTTGAAGGTTAACCAACAAGATCCTAGTCGTTATGAACTGGCTTTATGGCGCAAGGTTATGCAGCCGGTAACGGTAGCTGTGATGATGCTGGTGGCATTATCGTTTGTGTTTGGACCGTTACGCACGGTGACCATGGGAGCTCGTGTACTACTGGGTGTTGTGGCAGGATTTAGCTTTTATATCAGTAATGAGATATTTGGCCCGATGAGCATAGTATATGAATTGCCAGCGGCGGTGGGTGCAATTGCGCCCAGCATGTTATTTACTGGCTTAGCTTTGTATTATATTCGTAAATAATCAATTGGTTGTTTAGTCTATATTGAAAGTGAAAGTGAAAGTGAAAGTGAAAATGTATATAAAAATGGCAACCCAAGGGTTGCCATTTTTATTACTTGTTTGATGCGTGTTTATTCGTTTTGCAGGTAAGTTAGTTTGGTATGTGACTTATTTATGCACCACGCCAGTTACGCATTTGATTGGCTTCTACTGATAACACGACAACCTCAGAACGAGTCATCATGTCTTGTAGTGCTAACTTATCAGCATTGATGATAATCCACAGATTACCAACACCTAATAAAGACCAAATGACGCGAGCACAGGCCGTAATAAAACTTAAGTTCTGACCATTAGGGTGCTGAACCTTAAGTCGCCAAGCTCGCATACCTAAAGTTTGTCCACCTCTGCTCCAAAACATGGCGTAAAACCCACCAACACAAATGGCTATCCAAAATTGATAAATACCATGGTAAAGCGGGGTGTTGTTGAGCAAGTCTGACACATGCTCGTACTCACCCATCGCGATAAGTCCGGTGCTCTGCAGACCAAAGAAAAACCCAAAACCTAACGCACCAGCAAACATATAAACGGCAATAGCAAGCATTGAGTCATACGCCATTGCACCTAAACGTCGAACACAACTCGCTCGTGGGAAATTAGCATGATCTGAATTCAACATAGTTAGCCCTTACGTAAACCAAAATGATTAAATCTCATCATCTTCACGAACAAATTTGATACTCGTAAAACCAAAACGTGCAAACTCGGTTTTACGAAATTCTTTCTCTGCTTTAGCGCCTTTTTTGGACGTTAACGCAATTTGCTTTTCCAAGATTAGAAACTTTTTTAAATCAATCCCTTCAGCTTCAGCTGCTGCTTCATAAAGATCATGATGTACGTCATAGCTAAAGGCGATAGTTTTGGTTTGGCCTTTAAAGGTATAGATCACTTGGCGCGCCATGGAGAACTCCTGAAATTAATGTAATTCACTTTTAAATATAAATAATACGGCACCTAAAAGGCATAACCCAGCCTATAAACAGTTAAGCTTTAAGGGGTGTTTGAGATACCTAACGGCAAAAGGGATAAATACACATAAGGTGATGACCTCTTGCACAATCTTTAATTGTCCCACGTTAATCACGGTATAACCAAGACGATTCGCAGGAACTTGCAATAAATATTCGAATAAGACGATACCTCTGCTCACTAAAGCCGCGATAATCCAGAGTTTGCTATTTAAGGTTTTTAAATGACCATACCAAGCAAAAGTCATGAAGATATAACTAATACCAATCTCATTAAATATCTGCTCAGTTCAGAGTCTCTCAGGTTTTTCAATTCAAGGCGCATTGATGTAGAAATGGTTGTTCCCTTTTAAATCGATGCAACACAGAAGTGGAATACCTGAGAGACTCCATTCTGGCGGGTTTCAAAGTACTTTATGCTGCGTTAGATGTTTTCAAAATACGACGGCATGGATGCTGGAGGTAGAGTAACGCAGGAGCTTGTTACCGAGAATCACTATTCGCTTCAATCATCTGCCTTGCCTACAGCACTTTGAACTCCCGCTGAAAGAGCACATATTTTATAGGATTGGTATAACACAATAAACCGATGGTGATGACAGATGGGTGCATGAGATAGACCTTATGATAAGGATAAATACAGGTAACATGCACCAGCAGGATAACTGTCGAGTGACTTTGTCAGTTTTGCTGAGGTGGTGCTTGGTGTAAACCCTTGTTGCTGCCAATAAGTTTGTGCACCTTGCACAGCCACTAGCCCAATGCCATTAACCGCCGCTGATTTAGCCTGATTGACGATATGATTAAACAGCTTTTTACCTATGCCTAAACCTTGAGCGTTGGGTGAGATGGCCATGTCATGTAAATACCAGCTATCGGCATTAATCTGGCCACTTATCTCGGTATCCAGCGATGGGGCATCGCCTTGCAACCAAGGATGAACGAGCGCGTAGGCTAGCACGTTACCTTGTTGTTCAAACACCACACAGCTAGCGGGCGAAGATCGCCATTTACTCTGCATGACAGATAGCGATTCTGGCGTGAGTTCGACATAGCATTGTGCTTGTATCGCCATAATAGCGGGCCAGTCTGTAGCGGTAATTGGGCGGATTGACATATCACTCAGTGTTCATATTATTTAAGTGACAATTATACTCAGAAACAGCCTAAAACCTAAGCGTTAATCTGTGCTAGAGTAAGTATAAAAAATAGATATAAGGAATATCAACATAATGAAACTCGGTTTACGTTCAATGAGTAAAAACCTGTTTACATCGACAATAGTGACGTTAATTGCATGTTCATCATTTACGGCAACAGCGGGTATTGATGCATTTAAATCGGGTTCTGTGATTAAAGACTATGGCAAAGTGGCTGACGTAAATAGCGGCTTAGTCATACCAGCCGGTATGAAGTTTAAAGTCGCTTTTGATCTAGGTAGTGCATCTAAACCTGCAGAGTTAAACCGTGGTATCGATACCCTGGCGCGCTTTATTAATATGCACGTCGCTGCTGGGGTTAAGCTTGAGGACATTTCAGTTGCGATGGTGGTGCACGGTAAAGCGGCTAATGATATGACTAAGGACAGTTTTTATCAGCAACTTAATGCAGGGCAAAAGAATGCTAATAAAGATTTAATTGCGCAGCTGATTAATAATCAAGTTAGGTTTTATGTGTGTGGTCAAACAGCTGCATATTACGGCATTACACCACAAGACTTATTACCTGGCGTTACCATGGCATTATCCGCTTTAACTGCACATGCAGTATTAGCCCACGAAGGCTACAGCGTAAACCCGTTTTAGCGTAATTGTCTTATTGAATTATTGATTAAATATATCTTGCTTGGTGTATTTGTCGATAATGCTTTGAGTTGTACCATTTAGTTCAAGTTCTGCTATAGCGGCATTAATTTGTGGCAGTAAGGCCGCATGCTCTTTACGAAGGCGCATAACTAAGTGGCCTTTTGAATGAATAGCAGCGAGGGTAATTGGGTTGTTGAGTTTTTTGGCCCAATACAACGCCGGTAAATCACCAGATATAGCAGCACCAACGCGATTTTTATAAAGTGCTCTTATGAGGTCGCGTTCAGAAGTAAAATCGACTCGAATAAATTCAGCATCATCATGGTACAAATAACCACGTACTGTGCCTATTTCTTTACCTTTAATGTTATCAATACTTTGCCAATCGTTGGCTTTTTCTTCTAAGGTAATAATGTTTTCTTGGATAGCGATAATGGGGTTTGACTGGACAAAAAGTGTGCCTAATTCTTGATTAGGAAACCAACCAGGGCTCACAAAGTCAAAGTCTAATAAGCCATTATCGAGTGCATAGTTTGTTCTTTTCGGCGGAAAATTGTGTTTTTCAATTTCAATATTAGCTTTGGCAAGCAGTAACGGAACCAACTCCCCTAATATTCCAGGCTCTTTTGGCGATTCTGTAATGTAGTAGGGCACCCAACTGCTTGAAGCGTTGACGTTGTACTTCAGCGCTGTGTTCGCTTGAACGGTGGGACCACAAAAAAACATCACAAGGCAGGTGAGTGCAATAAAGCATTTTTTCATGGTGTTTCCTTATTCTTACCGTTGTATTAATACTACACCAACTTTTAATACTTAATATAGATCAAGACACAATAAGCATAAACTCTGGTGTAAATTGCTTGGCATTAATACGTAAGTTTTATGGTGTTTGATTAATGAGGTTTTTTTATTGCCTGGACTGAGTAATATACCTTGCTCTAGCGCTAAACGAGCCACCAGCTTTTCATCTCCCCGAATGTACATTGAGATGGGTTTTACTATTTTGTCATCTACAATGTGTTGATTAAAATCTTTTGCTGAGATAATTAAACTGGATTTACCATCACTGTCGAGTTTCAGTTTTGCATCAATATCGGTATCGGTGATCACTACCCATTCTTGTGCTGTGAGCCCCGCTAACATGTTATTAAGCCCAACACCTGTAGCGATGTCACTGTTGTTAGCCTGTTGGTATTGATCGGCAATACAGATTAATAATCGTTTTAGTTGAGCCCCAGCTCCTTGACTACGCGCTTGACGGATCCAGGCCGTTAAGTCGTCGGCCATTAGTTTTGAAAAACGTTTTGTTTTTAACGACTCAACCATCCAGTTACATAAAAAATGGCTTTCTTGTGCTGGCGTTCTGACCGCTTTGTGCTGTGAAGCGGAGGTGTTTATGGCTTCTATTCCAGCTAGCGCAAGTGTTAATAAAGCTTGGTTATATGTTTCTGTCGTCATTTCAACTGGGTCAATAAAGTAGTGTGATGGCTAGTTTACCGTGTAGTGGCAAATTGCTAAATAGATTTTTGTGTTTAGTCGCTTAGCTGAGCGGTAGTCTCTATTTGAATAAGCCGCAATTCACTTATGAGTAAGTTGCGGCTAAATCGATGGTAGATTATTTTTTGGGTGGAAATTGCGCCAAAATAGCAGCAACCGTTTGATTAATACCTTTGGCTTTATCTTCACCACCTTCGTCAAAGTGGTACTGACCATTACCACGCCAAATGAGGCGTTTATCTGTGGGATCGATAATATCAATTTGAATGGTTTGAGTTTTAGCGGTGTCACTGCCTAGCGGGATACCAATACTGGTGCCAAGACTAATACCGCCACCAGACCCCCAAGTACCCGAACCTAAGCCAATAGATAATCCTGAATCTTTTTCTTTGTTTTCAGTCACAAAAGCATAGTTCACTACAAAGTCGGCATTATCGGCTTTAAATACATAACCTTGGCTAAGTAATGATTGTTTAATATCATCATTAATGCGATCTGCAGTTAACGGATCATCTGTTTGCTTTACAGTGAGTTGGTTGAATGTTTTGAGTGTTGAAAAATCATAATTAACATCATAATCTTGCTTTGGTTTTGTTGCACAAGATGCAAGTAGTACTAAGCCACTTAACAGTAAAATAGTTTTAATCCACATTGGTTTACGTGTTGAATCTTGCCCTGAACGTCTTAAATTTATCATGAGACCCTCCTTATTAACTTGCAATAATGTACAAAATTAGCTCAATTAGTATAACCTTAATATAACAATGTTTAATGCTGGCTTTGGTTGATATGGCAAGCGATTGCTTTCTATCTCAGTTACAAATAACTATATCGTGTATTTAAATGTTAAGTACCAAATTCAATATTAGCTGAGGTTAAGTATTCTAATGATGGAACAGTTAAGTTTTTTTGCGGTGCCCAGTCCATGTATCGGCGTTTGTCAGTCAGACAGTCGTGGGTATTGTATGGGCTGTCTTCGAAGCCGTGATGAACGTTTTAACTGGATGAGTTACAGCGAATTGCAAAAACAAGATGTGATCCGTTTGTGCACACAGCGCAAACGTCGCCGTCAATATGCCTTACATAAAGCTAAGCAGCTGGAGTTACAAACCCAGCAAACGTCACACACTCCACAATTAGATTTTGATAGTGCGTCAACACCTGCTGATGATGTTGATTTAACCAACTTTAGTTTAGATTAATACTTTCTATCACGCTTTCATTGCCTGCCAAAATAGTCTGAAACTGGCGTGTCTGTATATTTCGTCATCACCTAAATGCGGGTTGTCAGTAAAAAAGCGGATGGCAGCTAGGTATTGACCATGGCAATTTTCGAGCAATAAGGCGTTGGGAATGTCAGCGATAATTTGCTGTTGTTTACCTTGAGTAATCAATTCGACGACAAATCCAAGAATGCTGTTCATTGCTTGCTTTCTGACCTCAGCATCAATGTCTGCTGACATCGAGTATTGTAGAAAAAAAAGTTGCTTTAAGGGTTGTGCAATGGCCCAGTCGATGGCTTTTTGCCATAACGTATTGGCATCTTGTTCGATATCGCCACTAAAATCGGTACTGCTCACCATGTTGGTAGCAAACTCTTGTTTAATCGATAAAAAAAGCTGATTCATGATGTCTTTTTTTGTCGGGAAATGATGAAACAACGTGCCTGTTGCCACGCTCGCCGCTTTGGCTATGGATGCCGTCGATGTCGCATTGAAGCCTTTGTTAACAAACAGCTGTAAAGCCGCGTTTAAAATGGCTTGTTTTTTATCGGTGTTCACAATCGATTTACTGCTCATGGAGTCAACATACCTACTTTATCTATTTATCTATTTATCTATTAGGTTATGGATAATTTATCTAGTCATATTTTATGACAAACTTTGCTCAGCAAGTATCGCTAACAACAGCAATACTTGCAGTCGCGACTATGAGAGAGTTAACGTAAGAAAAACTTCATCAATAATTTTTGAATCACCCCGCCATAAGGAGGATGAACAAAAATGCCGGTATTGATTTTGCCACTGTTCAATATGGTCTTAGCATGACTAAAGGTTAAGAAACCTTCCTTGCCATGATAGTGCCCCATGCCAGACGGACCAATACCGCCAAAGGGCGCGTCATCCGCGGCCACATGGAATACTGTGTCATTAATACAAACGCCACCAGAATGAGTTTGCTGCAATACTTGTTGCTGCGTTTGTTGTTCAAAACTCATGAGATACAAGGCTAATGGTCGGTCATTTCGGTTGATATAACCTATTGCTTCATCTATCGACTGATAGCTAATAATGGGTAATAAAGGGCCAAAAATTTCATCCTGCATAATGAGCATATCGTCTGTGGTATGTGTGACTAGTTGAGTGGCTATTTTTCGCTGAGTTGTCGATATTGGACCATCAATTGCGGAGGTGACTGTTGCACCTTTGGCTTTGGCATCTTCTAGCACCGCTAGCAGACGCTGGTATTGGCGATCATTAATGATATTGCCGTAATCTTGGTTGGTGTCGAATTTAGGGTACATTTTATTAAAGCGACGTTGATAAGCAGCAATAAACGCGTCAACTTTTTCCGCAGGGCACAACACATAGTCAGGCGCGACACAAATTTGGCCAGCATTTAAACATTTACCAAAAATAAGTCGTTCTACAGCGGTGTCGATTGGCATGTCGGGAGCGATGATGGCTGGAGATTTACCACCTAATTCTAATGTTACCGGTGTCAGGTTATCAGCTGCTGCACGCATAACATGGCGGCCAACAACGGTTGAGCCGGTAAACAGAATATGATCAAATGGTAATGCTGAAAATGCAGCGGCTACATCAGCTTCACCTTCTACTAGTTCGACTTCATTTGAGTCAAAAATCGTTGCTAACATTTTGCGTAATACGGTGTTGGTCGCCGGCGTAAATTCTGACATTTTCAACATTGCCCCGTTACCAGCAGCAATGGCGGTGGTTAACGGACCCATAGATAACATTACCGGGAAGTTCCACGGCACAATAATACCGATTACGCCTAAGGGCTGATATTGCACCGACACTTTAGACGGGGACAGTAATAAACCAGCATGACGGCGACTGGGTTTCATCCATGACTTAAGATGCTTGATAGTGTAATTGATGTTATTCACACAAGGCATAATATCCGAAATGATGGTGTCGTTTGGCGAGCGGTGACCGTAATCATTAATTAATGCATCGATGATAGGCTGTTGGTAATCAAGTAAAGCTTGCTTTAGCTGGGTTAATTTATCTACCCGAGATTGGTAACTAGGTGCCGGATTGGACTGAAAACGTGCTCGTTGATCAGAAAGTAACTGTCGCAATTGAGTTTGATTATTATCAACGGCCATATTCATATTAAAGCTCCAGCAAAAATAACGATGTTGATTTGATAAACCCTACATGAATCGAGCTAACAAACCGACTGATTAGTCGGTCTGATATTATGCTTGTTTATGATCCAAAGCAAGTTTTCGCATTTGATTTGATTTTGATCACTAAGTAAGTTTTTAATACTGACTATACTTAATTTGTTGAGATGGATCCGAGTGTGTTCTAGTAAGGGGTGTCATGTCGTTGCAAAAGCACACTTTGCATTGTGGAGGAGAATAATATGCGAACACGTAATATTTTATGGCCTACAGATTTTTCTGATACAGCGGCACATGCTTTACGATATGCCATTGAAATGGCGAATTTATATCAAGTGGGCATTCGTATTTTACACGTAGTAGATCAACCTTTCGGTGATGAGAATTATATGATTCTTGCGATAACGCCCGAAGAGTTGGCTAAAAGTATGGAAGATGCAGCGGCGAGTAAAATGCACGAGTTATTAGGTCAGTTGAATACTAATTTAAAGATTGAAACGGTTATTCGACGTGGTGATGCCATTGATGAAATTTTGGCCGAGGCCAACAGCGGTGACATTGGTATGGTGGTTATTGCCAGCCATGGTCGAAGCGGACTGTCTCATTTTTTGCATGATAATGTGGCTGAAGCGATTGCCAATAAAGCTGATTGCCCGGTGTTAGTGGTTAAATAAAATCGACATTTATCGTTTATGTCGTGGTGATTTTCGTCTGCTTAAAAGCGAGAACCGGGTTGAGTTAAAAATGTGAGTTCGGCAGCCGTAGACTCGCGGCCTAATAAGGCATTGCGGTGTGGATAGCGATTAAATTGAGCAATAATCGCTTGGTGTTGTCGCTGGCTGCGTAAATTGTCGGGTGCATATTGTTCAAATAAAGGCAAAGCTTGCTGGTGGATCACTATTGATTCGCTATGCATGTAGGGCATGATTAAAAATGCAGCCTGTTGAATGGGTAACTCTGCTAAACAACCTAGTGCAACGGCTTGTTGCGCAAGCTCTAACGCGATATTGTCAGCGGCAAACGCGGTTGGAGTATCGCGATAAATGTTTCGCGAAAATTGGTCTAATACGATTATTTCGGCCAATCGACCTTGGGCATCTTTACGCCAATGTTGTAACTCACCCTTGATGGCCGCCTGTAACGTGGCGCCATATGTGTTTTTTATGTGCAAATCTAACTCGATATCTTTTACCCACCATTGTTTAGGGGATATTTGAACAAACCAAAAATCGATAATGTCGTCGACGCTGACATTTGTTGTGTGTATTTCATTCATTATATTAAATCCAATTGTGATTATTATGGACCGTGACATTGAGCGACTGGGCCACTATTTGTTGTGCAACCGAAATGGGAATATACGGAAATATCACACTGCCACTGGCTAACCCGATTTCAACATAGGCTAGCTGAGCATGTTTTTGGCCTTTAGTTTGGGTAATTTTAACATGTTGAACTTTGTCAAATGCGACCCGTTTCCATTGTTGACCGAAAAAGCCGCTATGCTGCCAAATAACCTTATCTGCTAATACATATCCCCATTGTTTATAACGAATATAAACCGCTAACATCATCATTGTTGTAGCAAACCAAGTAAACTCAAAAAACTCATGGCTATGATGACCACTGTAATCCACAATGGTAAGTACGATGGCTACAAACAGCGGTAAAACGATTCGCTTTGTGAGCCAATTAATATGGATAGGCTTATAACTACTGGGTAATGCACTTGCACCGCCACTAATATTTGGAATGCTGGCCAAGAGTGATGCTATTTCAGCTGACTTTACACTAGGAACTAACATGTGCTGCTTGGTTTTTTGTTCAACCTCATGGCCTTTGACTTGTTTAAAGTATAAGGTCCAGCGGTTAAATAAACGTGCAATAGCAGGTTGTTGAACCTGGATTAGTTGAATGCGTTTTATGGCCAACGCATCTTGTTGATGCGAAATGACACCGCCACTTCGCTGTAGGGTTTCATCATTTTTGTCGAGCTGATATGGATGATATTTTAAAATGGCTGCCACAATTGAAATTAACGAAAACAAGCTGTAAATCGCAAATAACCCCACGATGACCATGATGGTTTGCAAACCAATGTTTTGATGGGTTTGCTGCTGGACCCATAACCAAAACTGCTGCGCGAGCGGTGAGTCGAATATGTTATCCCAATCTATTTGGCCTGCAATGGGACCAGCGATAACCGCAAACCAAATAAAATTGTTTTGATAAAAACCAAATAAGACTAAATCAGCTAAACTTTTACGCACAATGGGTTGGGTGTTATCAACGTTTTGTTGACTGTTTACGTTTGGAAGCTCATCTGTCGAGGTTGCTTTTGTATGGCTTAAATTTAACAGTAAACGTTTTAACGTTTGTGCCTGTAATGTATCTAAGGCTGCTAAATGAGCTTCGTCTTTTTTAGAACCAGCGGTTTCAATCACTAGAGTGCCGAGTGACAGCGGCTTAAAGTAAAACGGCTGTTCATAACGAATATTTTGTATTCGGCTTAGCGGTATTTCATCCTTTTTGATAAATATTAAACCACGTTTAACTTCAAGCTGATGGTTATGAAGACGAAAACGAAATTTACGCCATTCTATTATCGCGAAAATTGTCACCAGTAATAATAAAACACTCGACGCCAATATGCCCCACTGCATATCAAAACCTTGCTGCCATCCGGTATAGGCAATTGGCACGATAGCGAAACCATTACTAAGAATGTTTTTCAAGGTACTGAAAATATTGCTGACAATGGACCAAGCCGACAGTGCTTGCCATTGTTGTAAATCACTTATTGAATTGCTGTTCTGCTCCCTTCTATCGGCGCTATTGTTTTCTATTGTCGTATCAAGGGTATTGGCCACCTCGGCAATATTGGCATCGGATGAACTATTCGTTGCGATGCCATTGGTATCAACAGGCTGGGCATCATCTGATGATGTTGATGACTTATCCATTGTGATTATCCTGTTGAGGAGGTTGAATGGATAACGGATCCGTTTCAGCGTCAGATGGCGTTGGATCAACAATTTCTGTTTCGGTGCGGAGTAATTGATGACTTGCTGCTGCTTGGCTCAATAAATGTTGACGTAAATGTTCAGCTAAATCGGCATTAAGACCTGGCAGATCTATCTCAGCTAATCCGCTGCCGGCACTGAAGCATTTTAAGGTGACTAAGTTGTATTTTCGCTCGAGCGGCCCTTGAGACAAATTAACATGTTGCAGCCGAGTGTAAGGTAGTGCCGTTGTTGATACCCAAAATAAACCTTCACGAAACACCATTTCATGTTTAAACAATCCGTAAGCAATTTTATGTGCTTTAAGGTGGATAAGTTTAATCATCACAACGGCCAATAACGTGGCTGAAACCAAACCAACTGAAGCTATCATCAATGGCAGCGGTTTAGTGATTAATAGAAATGCGCTTAAAACAGTTATGATTATCACCGCCACGACACTGCTAATGATCAATAATAGTTTAGGGTAATTAGGATCAATATTGCTCAGTGGTAACTCGGTAAGTTGAATATACTCATCTTGGGATAAACGTGGCCCATGGTCATAAACGTGCGCTAATGTGTCTCCTGCAGAGGACGTAGCTGAGTTGGTATCACTTACCACTGACGGATCATTTGATTGCGGTTGTGCTATTGGGCTCTTTGACTGCGGCGGGGTATGCATGTCTATTGGTTTTCCATCTTTGATGCTATCGATTGTTAAAAACTATAACCAGATTGTCTCTACTTAGGTAGCGTTAATCATAATGGGTTATTGATAAATCAATCAATTATCCTTTGAACCATGATTAATTCAGTCGCAATGCTGCGATTAATTCAGTCACAATCAACTGACACTGGCAATAGTGCTTGCGTGATTGGCTACAGATGCAGTAATTTCTATTAAGTGATGAAGAGGTAATAGGGCGTGTGAAGGATGTTTTCGAATAATTACGTGATCAATAAATCGCAAAAAGCATTTTTACGAAAATTGTATTTAGCGCACCTGCTGGATGAAGAACAACACAACTTATTAAGCTTACATAAACTGACTCTTATGCCAAGAAGGACATTGCAAGATGCGATAGCTGCATTTGCTGATATTGGTATTGAAGTGGATTTTGTGCAGCAAGGTCAGCGTCATAATGAAGGTTATTATCGCATTTCAACTTGGGGCCCAATCAGTAGTGCTTGGGTCAATAGTCATTTTGAGCAGATTAAACAACACATTGAAACGGCTGGCGAGTCAGAGATGATCAGTTAGGCCATATAGAGTAATAATGGGTTGTTGAAAGGGTTTTCATGGCGATACAAATACTATTATTTAATGGGCAAGGTCAGTTGATATCACAAGGTGATGAGACTCTCATGAGCCAGTATGACCCGCAACAGCAACTAATATGGGTCGATATTTCAGGCCAGCACAGCCAAGCGTTTTTCAAGCAATATCCTTTGTTTGGGATTGACCACCTCGATTTTGAAGAAGCACAACGGGAGCGTCATCCCCCTCAGTTTGAAGAATATGATTCACATTCATATTTGTTAACCCACGAGCTTATGGCTAGAGATGAGTATCTTCTGCTCGAGCGCAGCCAGTTGTTATTGCATGTAAATGACCGCTTTTTAGTCACTCAGCACCTGAAACCTTCTATCAGTGTCAACAAAGTTATCCAACGCATTAGTGCACAAGGTAGCCTCGAAAGTTCAGAGATGAGCCGAGTCAGTTTTGAATTGATGCGCCAAATTGTGATTGATTATCTGGCGGTGATGTTGGCATTAGAAGAGCGTTTAGGGGAAATAGAAGATGAAATTTTTGATGTATCTACAGATGATTTATTAGCAGAGCTAATCGCTTATAGCAGTAAGCTACAAAAAGCCAAACGTTCGTTTAGTTACCACGAAGAAATCTTGCAACAATTACTAGGCGATGACACCCATCTGCATATTAAGATGGACTACGAACAATTGAGCTATTTATATAATCAATTTGAACGCCTATCCAGTCGTGCCAGTCTTTATCAAGGTTTAGTGGACAGTTTAATCAATGGTTATATTTCGGTGAGTGCCCATAAAACTAACCGCGTGATGATGACATTAACAATGGTCACCGCGATTTTTTTACCATTAACATTAGTCGCCGGCATTTACGGAATGAACTTTGACAATATGCCTGAGTTAAAATGGCATTTTGGCTATTTTTCGGTATTAATCTTAATGGCAGTCATTGTGGTTTCAGGTTTATGTATTGCTAGAATCAAACGTTGGTATTAATTAAGGTAAACGAGATAAAAGGGTGATCGGGTGACAGGATTTCAACATGGATTAGATTTTGGTGAGCCACAAAGCGGCTTCACTCAAGATACCGTTGTTGTGCCAACAGCGATGAACCAAATCAGTCCACCAGTTACTTGGATTAAAGGTTTTTTGTCACCCAAGCAGCAACAGTTGTTAATGATGGAAGTCGAACAATACCCATTAGATCGCGTGGCGATTGAAGTCTATGGTAAGCAGCATTTTATTCCTCGCACCCAAGCTTGGTTTGGTGACCTTGGTTGCGATTATCACTATTCTAAATTACACATCACCGCGCTCGCTTGGCCAAAAGTGTTAAGTCGATTACGGGCAAAATTACTCAACGATCATCAAATAGACAGTAATTCAGTGTTAGTTAATCGCTATGCCGATGGCCGTGACTGTATGGGCTGGCACAGTGACGATGAACCTGAAATTGTCACGGGTTCGGCGATTGCGTCTATCACGTTAGGCGCCTGTAGAGATTTTGTTGTGCGCCATAAACCGACGCAAACCAAAGTTACTTTTCCCTTGGCATCCGGCGACTTACTGATTATGCATCCCGGTATGCAGCAACACTGGCAACATGCGTTACCTAAGCGTCTTAAGGTAACTGAACCGCGTATTAATTTTACTTTTCGACACATTATCCCTAATTACTATGGTTAACAAATCTCGTTAATGGCCATAGCTAAAAGCTAAAAGCTAAAAGCTAAAAGCGAAAGGCCTAGAGGCTAGTAAGCTGCGCGGCTAGATGCTATAAAATCTTAGCAGCCAAGCGGTTCCTATCCTATAAATGACAAGCGATAACAAGCGAAAAGCTAAGCGCCTAGGATGCTGCGCGATTAGATGCTATAAAATCTTAGCAGCGAAGCTGTTCCTAGAAGCGAAGCGCTCTATCCGCGTAGCGAACTAGCAGCGAAGCGACTCTAGGACCTCGAAGACCGAAGGTCTAGCTAGTTTGGGGATATCGCTAAAATGGATCATTATTGAACCGTTAACCGCTATGTATACGTACTCATTAGCAATAGTACAAGCCGTGGTAATGAATAGATGAATAATGCTGATGGGCAAACTTTCGAAGAAACGAATTTACAATCGACATCACACTCTACTGTCAATGCACTTTATTGGTTAGGTGATGATCTGCGGGTAGCAGATAATGCCATCTTTGCAGATATAGCCCTGCATGCACAACAGTTGATGGTGGTGTACTGCATCGACCCTAACTGGTTTCGCCAAGCTCAATATCAGGCTGAGTATGTCGGTAAGTACCGACTGCGGTTTTTATTAGAATCATTGTGGGCTTTAGATGAAACGCTTAATCAATATGGTCAACAAGTGCATATTGTTTATGCCTCAGCGCAAAAATCGTTACCCTATATAATTCAAGCCCATAATATTTCAAGGGTATATCGTAGTAACCATAGTGGTGCTGATGAGCAATCGGCTTGGCAAGTCATTCAGCAGCAGTGCTCCAATGTTGAATATTCGACGATTACCACCCAAACTCTGTTTGATCTGCAGCAACTGCCTTTTGAATTAGCCGATCTAGCTCCGACATTTAGTCAGTTCCGTAAAAAGGTCGACAACGTTAATATCAGCCCTGCCATTGATGCAGTATCTTGGCTCCCGTCTATGGTCGCACTTAAGCCACATGACAAACAACTTCAGTCTTGGCTGGCTTATCCTAGCTGGTTGCCACAAACTCAAACGATGAGTAATGTCTTTTGCGGTGGTGAAGCACAAGGGAAATTGCAACTAGACAGTTACTTTTCGTCAAATTTAGCCCATAACTATAAAGCCGTACGAAACGAACTTGATGGCTGGGAATGTTCAACAAAGTTTTCGCCTTGGTTAGCCAATGGTTGTCTATCGGCAAGACAAGTCGTCGCAGCATTAAAGCAATTTGAGTTACAACAAGGTGCTAACGAATCGACCGAGTGTATTTTGTATGAGCTGCTTTGGCGTGAGTATTTCCATTTTTACGCGCATAAATTCAATACGCTGGTGTTTAGATTTTCAGGCATTAATGGACGTAAACCATTAACCAGTTTTTACGCCCAACGCATTCGAGCTTGGAAAACCGCCACTACACCTTATCCGTTTGTGAATGCATTGATGAAGCAGTTAAATGACACTGGCTATATGTCAAACCGCGGCAGGCAAATTGTAGCAAGTTGCTTGGTCAATGAACTGCAATGTGATTGGCGATATGGGGCGGCGTATTTTCAACAGCAATTAATTGATTATGATTCAGCTGTGAATTGGGGTAATTGGCAGTATCTAGCCGGTGTTGGTGCTGATCCACGCGGTTCGAGACGTTTTAATCTGCAAAAACAGCAGCAGACATACGACCCACAAGGATTATTTATTAATGCATGGTTGGGACGTGAGGCATTACAGCAACACAATGAGAGTCATGCGTCATATTGTATCGATAGTGTTGATATAACCGATTGGCCAAGGAGTTAATTTCAGATCGACTTGAGAAAGTTGTGCTCAAACGTTAACTTTTACCCTGCTTGTTTGACCTTTATTCGGCAAACCAGTACCCTTTGATTTAATCGATATGGATTAATAAGAGTACCACTATGTCTGTCGAACAAATCATTACCGATAAATTGAATCACGCCTTTTCGCCTTTGCATCTTGAAGTGATTAATGAGAGTAATCGTCATCATGTGCCGCCTAACTCAGAAACCCATTTTAAAGTGGTTGTAGTTAGCGATCAATTTAGCGAACAGCGCTTACTTGCCCGTCACCGGTTGGTAAACCAAGCGCTAGCAGATGAATTAGCCAATGGCGTTCATGCGCTTTCCATAAATGCTTATAGCCAGCCAGAATGGCAAGCTTTGGATGAAGTGCCTAGGACTCCTAATTGTAAGGGATAACGATAAAGGTTAATTGTTATTAACTTGCTGACAGAACTATACAAAAAACCTCACATGTCCTGTGAGGTTTTTTATTTTGTATTGTAGTGAGGTGATGTTTGTCACTGGTTATGATTATGTTACAGTTATGAAAATAAGCGTGCGATTGAGATAGGATATTTACATGAGCAAGGTGATACAAACCTGCTGGTTGCTGGGCTTAACGTTATTGTTAGGCTGTCAACAAGATACGCCTTCGAAGACAAGTTCTGTTGCGCAAAATGATTATATTCCTCATCAAGTGATTGAATGGCGTTTAGCCACCTCATGGCCAAAAAACTTGCCCGGTTTAGGCATGGCTCCAGAAAGATTTGCTCAATTGGTCGAGCAAATGTCTAACGGTCGCTTAGTGATTTCCGTTTATGGTGCCGGCGAATTAATGCCAGCGTTGTCGGTTTTTGACGGTGTGAGTAATGGCACGATTGAAATGGCTCATAGCGCGTCATATTATTGGAAAGGTAAAGCGCCTGCCGCTCAGTTTTTTTCATCTATACCATTTGGATTAAATGCACAGCAAATGAATGCGTGGCTTCATTATGGCGGTGGCATGGAATTATGGGAGGAAGTTTATCAGCCTTTTGGCGTATTGCCGCTTGCTGGTGGAAATACTGGCATGCAAATGGGCGGCTGGTTTAATAAAATCATTGCAACCCCAGAAGATTTTAAAGGCCTCAAGATGCGCTTACCAGGCATAGGAGGTGAAGTGCTCAAGAAGCTCGGCGGCGTTCCTGTTGATGCACTCGCTGGCAGAGAATTATATGGCGCCCTGCAAACTGGCGCGATTGATGCTGCTGAGTGGGTAGGGCCTTATAATGATTTGCCGCTCGGGTTGGATCAGGTGGCTAAATATTATTATTACCCTGGCTGGCACGAGCCGGGTTCGACGATGGAGTTTTTGATTAACAAACAGGCATTTTCCACTCTGCCCAATGATTTGAAAATGATTGTTAAAGTTGCAGCCAGAGCCATTAATCAAGATATGTTAGATGATTATACTCAAGGCCATATTGCTGCAATGGACGTATTGCTTAACGAGCATAATGTGCAAGTTAAACCTTTTCCCGACACTGTGATCCGCGCATTAAAATATGCAAAAGATGATGTGCTTAACAGTGAAGCGGCTAAAGACCCGTTATTTAATAAAGTACTGAAGTCTTACATGGCAAACGAGAAGTCAGTAAAGCGCTACTTTAGTTACACAGAAGACGCCTTAAGTCGCTTTGAGTTAGATGGCAAACATCAACCGTAAACTCTCACTGTGACCATGCATAAATAGTGATATTATCGTGTTATTAGGCTTTATATTGTCAGATTATTATTTACTTTGGAGAAAGCAATGCCTTTATTAGACAGTTTTACCGTAGATCATACACGTATGAATGCTCCAGCGGTTCGCGTTGCCAAGCACATGAGCACCCCTAGTGGCGATGCCATTACGGTATTCGATTTACGTTTCTGTGCACCCAATAAAGATATCCTCAGCGAACGTGGCATCCATACACTTGAACATTTGTTTGCAGGTTTTATGCGTGAACATCTAAACGGTGATGGTATAGAGATTATTGATATTTCGCCGATGGGATGCCGTACCGGTTTTTACATGAGCTTAATTGGTCAACCGACAGAAAGTAAAGTTGCAGATTCCTGGCTAGCGGCAATGGTTGATGTAACCAATGTGATTGATCAGAAAGATATTCCTGAGTTAAATGAATATCAATGTGGTACTTACGAAATGCATTCATTAGAACAAGCGCAAGATATTGCTCGGATGATCATTGCTGCAGGCGTGAGCGTCAACCAAAACGATGATTTGAAACTGAGTGACGAAATTTTAGGGAATCTTTAATCTAATCGATTAACTGATATCTTGATAAAAAAGCGGCTTTAGCCGCTTTTTTTGCGAAGCAACGATTAATATGTCGAGTAAACGTTAACAGTACGCTATTTTTATGTAACTGAAACCGTTATTGTAATGAACGATTTTTACTAAGTGATTCGCCATTTTAGCGATTTTTTGCGTGAACAGACACATATACGGAGATTAATATGTCTAACCACCCATTTAGCCTGTCAGTGATAGCAGCCGCAGTGCTTTATGTTTGCCATTCTACCAATGCCGTTGCAGAAACGGTGACCGAGTCTATTGATAACCTTAATAATCAACTCGATTTACAACAGTTATCGATAAGCCAATTTCATTATCGCCAAAGTGATATTGCACTAGGGTTGACGGGCGCGACAGTGTTACCTACCGGACCACATCAGGATGTGACGATCACACATGCAGGTGCCACTGACGGTGTTGCCATTTTACAAGATGGTATATTCTTTTCTCCAGCGCCGTATTCTGGACAACATTTAGTATTGCAGCCCAATTTATTGCACCAGCAAAAAGTGTCTTTTTCGAGCATGACCAGTGTGACTGAAAGTTCAGAAGCTGCTTTTGGTAAGCTTGATTATCAGTCTGTACAAATTAGTCCGCAAAAATATGCAACCGATATCAACGTTGAAGGCAGTGACAATAATGCCATCAATGGTGGGGTTGTGCTAAGTGGTACTTCGAAGCAAAATGGCATGTTATTAGCCGTGGATTATCAATCTGCAGCTGACGATGTGGGTTATCGTGTCGCCCGAGATGCCGACACGACACAAAAAGATATTCTGTTCAAAATCGCTGCCGATAGTTTACCCGGAGCACGCAATGAACAAATGACCGAATTTAGTTATCAGTACTCATCGCAAGAAGCTGACCGCGGAACGTTGGGGTTAACCAGTGTTGATTTTTCGGTAAATCCGACTCAATTATATTCAGCAGCCAGCACCGACAATACTGAAGGCGAGCGTCAACGCTACGTGTTAGCACATAAGCTAATCATGTCATCCACTTCGACGATGGCTACCGACTTTTATTATCAAACCTATTCACAACAATCTCAAGCAATGCAATTTGTTGATGGCGAACAAATTAATAGAGCGTTGCTGTCTCGTATTGCCATGTTTGAAGCAACACCTACCGCTGATGGGATGAACTTAGGATCGTTAACCCAAAATAACGATTTTGCTGGGTTTGGTATGCAAACTAAAGGTGTCAGCATGTACGGTCAGCATCAGGTGACTTATAGTGCGCGCTACCATACAGATAAAGCTGAAATGCGTTTAGGTCAACGTGATTGGTCTTGGAACAATGATTTATCACTGACGCCGACAACAGATGATGAATATGCACTGACGTATACTGATGATGCTTCGGCATTTTCATCAGCGGTAGACACTAAATTAAATTATGGTCAGTGGTCTATTAATCTCGGTTTAGGTTATGAGCATGTCAGCGTTTCTCGTGAGCTTGGTGATGTAAATACGAGCCTTAATGCGGCAGACTTTTCTGATGATGGCTGGTCGCCTTCTATTGAAGTAGCTTATCAGAGTGGGCCGTGGTTAGCCGCGTTACAAGCTAAGCAAGCTTGGACAGCCGCTTCAGCCGGCAATATTGAGCAAACGGCGCAAGAAGCGCTGCAATATCAATTAGCATTAAGCTACCAACAAGATGCTTTATCGATTGCCATGACGGCTTATATGCATGATTACGATAACCAACATGTAAGCTGTATGCAGGGCATGATATGTGATTATGAACAAATATCATTACAAGAGAATATTAAGGATGTCTCTGTTGTCGGCGCAGATTTGAGCATAGCGTATGGACTAACATTTGATCACTTTTCAATTCCATTCAAAGCCAAATACCAATATACCCAAGCTGAAACAGATAGTGCTAATTGCAATGAATTGATGGCATGTTTTGCTGCCAATAGCCAACTACCTTGGGTGCCAGAACAGCAACTGGCGTTAAGTTCTGGTGTTGTTTATGGTGATATGTCCGTTATGGCGCAAGCTTTGTATCAATCTGAGTTAGGTTATCAAGGTGGGTTCACCAATGAACGTGCTATTGATAGTCAGTGGAAGGTTGATATCGCTGCAACTTACCGTTTGACTGAGCAGCACGAGTTGTATTTACGTGTAGAGAATTTGTTAGACGAAGAGTTAGTGGCAAATAGCACCGCAATGGGATTTCAAGCACAGTCTGAAATGACTACGTACTTTGGTTATCAAGGCCATTTCTAAGTGGTTTTTTCCAGACATAGGCAGTGTTGAACACTATTTGAACGCTGCTTGCTGTGCCTTTTATTTCCAAATACTAATACTGCTCAAGTGATGACTCATTTGGGCGGTGTTATTTGAGGTGCAACTGTTCTTGTAAACAAACAACTAAAATTATTTCTTTAAAAATTAATGCTATATTTTTTTTAAATCAGAATTCAGCAGATAACATTCACTCCTAGGTTCTAATTTAATTAGTCTGATCTAAAAGCCACCGATTGTGTTAGGTATTGGTTTGAAAACACCTATAATTTTCGTGGCGATAGTCTCATATTTGCGGTAAAATGCGCGCGACCAGCGTGATTATGATCGCATTTTCGAGTTAAATCTGCGCTAGCTCAAATGGCAAGTGTTTGTTAACACTTTGTTTTTGTAGCGGAACGTGGCGCATTGTCTTTCCTTCAAACGTAGTGCTTGTGGATATGATTACAATTAAGAAAGGATTGGAACTGCCTATAGCAGGCGGACCAGAGCAAGTTATCCATAATGGCCCAGCCATTAGACACGTAGCGACTTTGGGTGAAGAGTATATTGGCTTACGTCCAACGATGAAAATCAAAGTGGGCGACAAAGTACAAAAAGGCCAAGTTCTTTTTGAAGATAAAAAGAATTTAGGCGTTAAATATACGGCTTTAGCCAGTGGTACTATTTTAGAAATCAACCGAGGTGCAAGACGTGTACTTCAGTCAGTTGTTATTGCTGTGGAAGGTGACGATAGCGTTGCTTTTGCTCAATACGATGCTGATAAGTTAGACACGTTAGACGCACAAGTTGTTCGTGATAATCTGATTGATTCAGGTTTATGGACTGCTTTGCGTACACGCCCTTTCAGTAAAGTGCCAGCTGTAGATGCTACTGCTGCGGGTATTTTTGTGACTGCAATTGATACTCAACCTCTTGCTGCCGATCCTGTGGTAGTCATAGCTCAACATAAAGAAGATTTTGCAAATGGCCTAAAGGTCCTAGCACGATTAACTGAAGGTAAAGTTTACCTATGTAAAGCTCAAGGTGCCGATATCCCTGCAGCTAATGCCCAAGTTCAAGAGTTTGCGGGTAAACACCCAGCAGGTCTTGCAGGTACGCATATTCACAACGTTCTACCAGCTTCTGCAACACGTACTGTTTGGCATATTGGCTATCAGGATGTGATTGCTTTTGGTCAACTGTTCACTCAAGGTGTGTTAAACACTGAACGTGTGGTTGCTATTGGTGGTCCTAAAGCGAAAAACCCTCGTCTAGTTCGTACCGTTTTGGGTGCTAGCATGATTGAACTGACTGCTGATGAAACAGTTGGTGATGGTGTTCGTGTGATTTCAGGTTCAGTGTTAAGCGGCCGTACTGCGGTAGGACCTCAAGCTTATTTGGGGCGTTATCATCAGCAGGTGAGTGTACTGGAAGAAGGTGATGAAAAAGAATTATTTGGTTGGGCTATGCCTGGTGCTGATAAATTCTCTATTACACGTGCATTCCTAGGCCATTTAAGCCCATCGCGCCTATTTAATATGACCACTAGTACTGGCGGTTCAGACCGTGCAATGGTACCTATTGGTAACTATGAACGCGTGATGCCTCTAGACATTCTACCTACTATGCTACTTCGTGATTTACTCTCTGGCGACTTTGATGGCGCAGTCCGTTTAGGCGCATTAGAGTTAGATGAAGAAGATTTGGCATTGTGTACGTTCGTATGTCCAGGTAAGTATGACTATGGTTCATATTTACGTGATTGTTTAGATACGATCGAGAGGGAAGGCTAATGAGTTTGAAAGATTTTATCGAACGTATTGAGCCGCAATTTGAAAAAGGCGGCAAGTACGAAAAGTGGTATGCCCTTTACGAAGCGGCAGCCACAGTATTTTATACTCCAGGTAAAGTGAACAAAGGGGCAACCCACGTTCGCGATAATGTCGACCTAAAACGTATTATGATTACGGTTTGGGCATGTACATTCCCAGCAATGTTTTTTGGTATGTACAACGTAGGTTTACAGGCTCAAGTAGCGATGGTGGCCGGTTTCGGTACACCAGATGTTTGGCAAGTAGGCTTATTTGAATTATTTGGCGCTCAACTCTCTGCAGACTCGGGCATTACGTCTCTGATGTTCTATGGTGCGTGTTTCTTCTTACCTATCTATGCAGTGACTTTCATTGTTGGTGGTTTTTGGGAAGTACTCTTTGCGTCAGTGCGTGGCCATGAAATTAACGAAGGTTTCTTCGTTACTTCAGTGCTATTTGCATTAACTCTACCGCCAACAATTCCTTTATGGATGGTCGCTTTAGGTATTACCTTTGGTGTGGTTGTAGCAAAAGAAATCTTCGGTGGCACAGGGCGTAACTTCTTAAACCCTGCATTAGCTGGTCGAGCTTTCTTGTACTTTGCTTACCCATTAAGCATGTCTGGCGATACCACGTGGGTTGTTGCTGACGGTTATTCTGGGGCAACGGCCTTAAGCCAAGCAGCGCAAGGTACATTTGACTACGCCTCAACGGCTAACTGGATTGACTCATTTATGGGCTTCATTCCAGGTTCTGTTGGTGAAGTGTCTACCTTTGCTATCTTGCTAGGTGGTCTAGTTATCATTTACGCCCGTATTGCCTCTTGGCGAATCGTTAGTGGTGTTTTCTTAGGTATGGTCGCTATTGCGACGTTGCTTAATATGATAGGTAGCGACACCAACCCGATGTTTGCAATGCCTTGGTATTGGCACTTAGTGTTAGGTGGATTTGCATTCGGTATGATGTTTATGGCGACAGACCCGGTTTCTGCGTCGTTTACCAATACTGCAAAGTGGGCATACGGTTTCCTCATTGGTGCAATGGTGGTGTTTATCCGTGTGGTTAACCCTGCATTCCCAGAAGGTATTATGTTAGCTATTTTGTTTGCTAACCTATTTGCTCCATTATTTGACCACTTTGTCGTACAGTCAAATATCAAGCGGAGGATTGCTCGTGGCTAGTAATAAAGATTCGTTCGGTAGAACGCTATTTGTTGTTGTCGGCTTATGTCTTGTTTGTTCAGTACTGGTTTCGACTGCTGCCGTGGTGTTAAAGCCTATTCAGCAAGAAAATAAGTTACTCGATAAGCAAAAGTATATTCTTGAAGCGGCGAGCCTGATAAACACCAAAGAAGGCAAAGTCACAAAGAAAGAAATTCTAAGCAAGTATGAGCAATATGTTGATGCTCGCTTAGTTGACCTTAAAACTGGTGAGTTTGTTGAGGGTAATGCTAACCTTTACGATCAACGTAAAGCGTCTCGTGATACTGACACTTCGTCAGTGCCAGAAAACGATATTGCTTCGATCAAACGTGTTGCAGATACCGCCGTTGTATACCTTGTTCATAATGATGAAGGTAAACTGACTAGCGTCATTCTTCCTATTCACGGCTATGGTTTGTGGTCAACGATGTATGCACTTTTGGCACTTGAGGCTGACTTAAACACAGTTCAAGGACTTGTTTACTATGACCAAGGTGAAACACCTGGTTTGGGTGGCGAAGTTGAAAATCCAAAATGGAAAGCATTGTGGAAAGGTAAAAAGTTATTTGATGAGCAAGGTAACTTGGCCATTAGTGTAACTAAAAACCCTACAGTGGCTAGTTCTGTTCATGGTGTCGATGCTCTTTCAGGTGCAACACTTACCAGTAACGGTGTACAACACTCATTGACGTTTTGGTTAGGTAAAGAAGGCTTCGCAAACTTTATCGCTAAAGCACGCAACGGAGGGTTAAGCTAATGGCTGACGTTAAAGAACTTAAACAGGTTCTGACCGGACCGATTATCAATAATAACCCAATTGCATTGCAAATTTTGGGTGTGTGTAGTGCTCTTGCTGTTACTAGTAAATTAGAAACAGCATTAGTAATGACGATTGCATTAACTGCGGTAACAGCGTTTTCTAACCTGTTTATCTCACTTATTCGTAACCACATTCCAAGCAGTGTGCGTATTATTGTACAGATGACCATTATCGCTTCATTAGTGATTGTAGTTGACCAAGTATTACAAGCTTATGCTTATGCCATTTCTAAACAGTTATCGGTATTCGTAGGGTTGATTATTACTAACTGTATTGTAATGGGTCGTGCTGAAGCTTACGCAATGAAAACCCCTCCAATGATGAGCTTTATGGATGGTATCGGTAACGGTTTAGGTTACGGTGCAATTCTATTGTCTGTTGGCGTTGTGCGTGAACTATTTGGTAATGGTTCATTATTTGGCGTAGAAATCCTCAGCAAAATCTCTGACGGCGGTTGGTATCAGCCTAACGGTTTATTACTACTGCCACCGAGTGCATTCTTCTTGATCGGTGGTCTGATCTGGTTGATACGTACGTATAAGCCAGAGCAAGTTGAAGCAAAAGGGTAAACGCAATGGAACATTATATTAGTTTATTAATTCGCTCCGTTTTCATTGAAAACATGGCGCTAGCGTTCTTCTTGGGTATGTGTACTTTCTTAGCTGTATCAAAGAAAATCACTACTGCAATGGGCCTAGGTGTTGCAGTTATCGTGGTACTGGCTATTTCGGTTCCTGCTAACCAAATTATTTATCAAGGTTTATTAGCTCCAGGCGCATTAGCTTGGGCTGGTTTTCCTGATGCTGATTTGAGCTTCTTGAAGTTCATCACCTTTATCGGTGTGATTGCAGCACTTGTACAAATTTTGGAAATGGCTTTAGATAAGTACTTTCCACCTTTGTACAACGCGTTGGGTATTTTCTTACCTTTGATTACTGTGAACTGTGCGATTTTTGGTGCAGTATCTTTCATGGTTGAGCGTGATTATAACCTTGGCGAGAGCGTAGTATTTGGTATTGGCTCTGGTATTGGTTGGGCGTTAGCAATTGTATTGTTAGCCGGTATCCGCGAAAAGATGAAGTATTCTGACGTGCCAAATGGCTTACGTGGCTTAGGTATTACCTTTGTTTCTGCAGGTCTTATGGCTCTAGGTTTCATGTCATTCTCAGGTGTTTCTCTTTAAGAGACCTTGAGAAGACGCATTAATTTGAACCTTTAAGGATAAGTGAATGGGTATTCTTGAATCTACTCCGCTAGATGTCTATCTAGGTGTGAGTATGTTTACTGTGATTGTCTTGGTTTTGGTGTTAGTGATTTTATTTGCTAAATCAAAACTAGTGGCAAGCGGTGATATCATGATTGGTATTAACGGCGACGCAGATAAAGCAATTAAAACAGGTGCTGGTGGCAAACTACTTAGTGTTTTAGCTGACAACGGTATCTTTGTATCGAGTGCGTGTGGCGGTGGTGGCTCATGTGGCCAGTGTCGTGTACACATTAAGTCTGGTGGTGGTGATATTCTACCTACTGAGCTTGATCACATTAGTAAAGGCGAAGCACGTCAGGGTTGTCGTTTATCTTGTCAGGTAAATGTAAAAACTGACATGGAAATCGAACTTGATGAAGAAATTTTCGGCATCAAGAAATGGGAATGTGCGGTTCTATCTAACGATAACAAAGCGACGTTCATTAAAGAACTTAAGCTGCAAATTCCTGACGGCGAATCTGTGCCTTTCCGTGCCGGTGGTTATATTCAGATTGAAGCTCCTGCTCATCATGTTAAATATGCTGAGTTTGAAGTGCCTGATAAATATCGTGGCGACTGGGAACACTTTGGTTTCTTCAAGTTAGAGTCAAAAGTAGACGAAGAAACCATTCGTGCCTACTCAATGGCTAACTACCCAGAAGAGTTCGGTATTATTATGTTGAATGTGCGTATTGCTACGCCACCGCCACGTAATTTAACCTTGCCTTGCGGTAAAATGTCTTCGTACATTTGGAGCTTAAAAGCCGGTGATAAAGTGACAATTTCTGGTCCATTTGGTGAGTTTTTTGCTAAAGACACCGAAGCAGAAATGGTATTCATTGGTGGTGGTGCTGGTATGGCCCCAATGCGCTCACACATTTTTGACCAATTAAAGCGTCTTAAATCTAAGCGTAAAATGAGCTTCTGGTACGGTGCGCGTTCGCAACGTGAAATGTTCTATGTTGAAGATTTTGACGGCTTAGCGGCTGAAAATGAAAACTTCAAATGGCACGTGGCGTTATCAGATCCGCAAGCTGAAGATAACTGGACTGGTTATACCGGTTTCATTCATAACGTATTGTATGAAAACTACTTACGTGACCATGATGCGCCAGAAGATTGTGAGTTCTACATGTGTGGACCTCCAATGATGAACGCAGCAGTTATTGGTATGCTAAAAGATTTAGGTGTCGAAGACGAAAACATCTTACTAGATGATTTCGGTGGTTAATGAGTTAATCCATAACATCGACATGTAAGTCATGAGATTGCAGCAGTGCAGACAGGGTGGTTAAACACTGGTCTTGCACGCTGCAATTTTTTTTGTTTATTTATTACAAGTGTAAATTTGACATGACTGTAAATTCAATCAAGTTATTGCTATTGCCGGCGTTATTGCTATTGGTGAGTGCTTGCAGTTCACCAGAGCCCATTATTTCATTATCTGGTAGTACGATGGGGACCACTTATCACATTAAAGTAGTCAACAATGACCGCTTGCCAGAACCGCAGTTACTGCAAGCTGAAATTGATATGGCATTGGAAGTGGTAAACGATCAAATGTCGACTTATCGTTCGGACTCAGAACTGTCTAAGTTCAATCAATTACAAGTTCAACAAAGCGTTAAAGTATCCGCTGATACCATTAAGGTTATCGAAGAAGGTATGCGTCTTTATCAAGAGACTGATGGGGCGTTAGATATCACCTTAGGGCCAGTGGTTAATTTGTGGGGCTTTGGTCCCGATAAACGACCTACAACCATCCCGACGCAAGCTCAAATCGATAATGCTAAAGCTAAAATGGGCATCAAGGAACTGTCGATAAAAGGCTTAACATTAACTAAGCATAATGCAGACCTGTATGTTGATTTATCTTCAATAGCAAAAGGTTTTGGTGTCGATAAAATTGCCGCGCTATTAGACAAATATCATGTGTCTGGTTATTTAGTCGAAATAGGTGGTGAGCTTAATGTTAAAGGTACTAAAGCCGATAAAACCCCATGGCGAGTGGCTGTTGAGCAACCTACGAGTGAAGGGCAAGCCGTTCAGCAAGTGATTGAACCTGGCACCATGTCATTAGCAACATCGGGTGATTACCGTAACTTTTATCAAGAGAATGGCGAACGTTTTTCACATTTAATCGATCCTCGTAACGGTTATCCTATTAAGCATCAACTTGCCTCTGCAACCGTGTTACACTCAAGTTGTATGACCGCAGATGGATATGCCACCGCTATGATGGTGTTAGGTACTGAGGCTTCATTGGCACTTGCTAAAGAGAAAAATTTAGCAATAATGTTGATTGAGAAGCAAGAACAGGGTTATCAGGTCTATTACAGCGATGCGTTTAAATCGTATGTTAAGTAGGTTCTTTATTTTAAACTGATTGATTAAAAAAGTATTATACCCTTATCTGAATGAGTAATTGGAGTTTGTAATGAGTACATTTATAGCAGCATTTGTAGTGTTATTATTGTTCTTTTTGTTAATGTCTATCGGCTATATCGTAAAGAAGAAAGCGGTAGAAGGTAGTTGTGGTGGTTTAGGTGTTTTAGGAATTGAAAAAGCGTGTGACTGTGATGATCCATGTGACAAACGTAAACGCCGTATGGAAAAAGAGCAAGCTCGCAATGAGTTGCTAAATCAAAATCGAATTATTTAACACCGTTAATTGCCTAAAGCTTAAGTTAATAAACTCATGCTTTGTAAAGAGCCTTCATTTTGAAGGCTTTTTTTATGTTTATGTATTGCTAACGAGTTACAAAGCTTAGTTATAATGATAATGGTTATCAATTGTAAGTGTGTGAAAATAAAGGAAAATTTGCAATTACCCCTATAGTGTTTTATCCTGTTTGTAATTGATCGAGATCACATTATTTATCGAGGGACATTACTATGAAAGGTCATCCTAAAGTCATCAGCCAACTCAATCGTGTACTTACCTGTGAGCTGACCGCCATTAACCAATACTTTTTACATGCTCGCATGTTTAAGCATTGGGGATTGGAAAAGCTTAATGAGAAAGAGTATAAAAAATCGATTGAAGACATGAAGCATGCTGACAAGCTGATTGAACGTGTATTGTTTCTTGAAGGTTTACCTAACCTACAACAGTTAGATAAATTGCGCATTGGTGAACATGCTGAAGAAATGCTTAGCTGTGATCTAACTGCAATTACGGAACAAATTGCCATTTTGCGTGAAGCCATTAAGGTATGCGAAACTCAGCAAGATTATGTTAGCCGCGATTTATTTGAAGATTTACTCGAAGACGAAGAAGAACATCTAGATTGGATTGAGTCGCAGCAAGAGCTAATCAATCAAACCGGTATTCAAAATTATCTTCAATCACAAATTAACGACTAATAGGAAATTATCATGAAAGGCCATCCAGAAGTCATCGACGCTTTAAATAGTTTATTAACCGGCGAATTGTCTGCCATGGATCAATATTTTGTCCATGCTCACATGTATGAAGACTGGGGGTTCAATGAACTGTATACCCGTATTCTGCATGAGTCAGACGACGAGAAGTTGCATGCAGCTAAATTAGTTCAACGCATTTTGTTTTTAGAAGGCACTCCAGATGTTGGCAGCCGTGAAGCGTTGAATATTGGTAAAGATGTGCAAGAAATGCTGAGAAATGATCTTGCATACGAATATCATGTAGCTGATCATTTGCGTAAAGTTATCGCGCTATGTGAAGAAAAAGCTGATTACCAAAGCCGTGAAATTTTAGAAGTGTTATTAGATGACACTGAATCTGATCACATGTACTGGTTAGAAAAGCAACTCGGTCTAATTGAACGTATTGGTTTACAAAACTATTTACAGACCAAAATGTAATGTCTTAATTGCTATGTTACATGTTAATAAAGCCCAACTGCGTTTGGGCTTTTTTGTGTCATTTCAACACTCATGTGGAGGCTCTGGAAGACAGGTTAACCGCATTAGCGCTTGCTTTTTGAGCTGTTCGTTTAACCTGCAAACAAAAAATAGTCCAAGCCATGAAGATTTTATGGGCTATAATAGCTCATTAAATAAACTATTTCTGTTTAAAAAACGTTCGGGGTCTTCACCCTGCTCTGGAAGAGATATATTAAAAGTGATAATGGTTTTTTCTAATTAAATTGATATATTTAGTTTTTAATAGGACGTATTTTAAACTATATGGAAATGGAAATGGAAATGGAAATGGAAATGGAAATGTACACCTTAAAAACTGCAAAAGCAGTGAACTCATATTTGATAATGATGAAACTATAATTATTTTAAAGTTCATATTTTCGAGTCAACATTCGATTATAGATGAGTTAGATATTACTGATGAAGTTCGTGAGTTTGCTCAAGCCCCCTGTGTCAGGATAGTTGTCGCCTCAATTAATTTACAAATAAACAGGGAGCGGTAAGTTACAGCAAGTGAA
>NZ_JBEOPN010000027.1:0-70406 GCF_040310085.1 Shewanella sp. S1-58-MNA-CIBAN-0166
TAATTCACTTGCTGTAACTTACCGCTCCCTGTTTATTTGTAAATTAATTGAGGCGACAACTATCCTGACACAGGGGGGTTAGTGTAGCGTGTAAAGTTTTAATGTATTAGCATCAACGCGTATGAGTTATGCTTATATTGTTTAAATACAGCATGTGAGTTATTTATTACAGGGCATCCAGTTGTTCACTTAATTCGATTAAACTACTGGCGGTTATGTCTGGTTCAATGCCCCACGGGTCAAATATTTTTTTACTGTCTCTTTTGATCCAAGCCGTATTCAGTCCGGCGGCTTTTGCACCAATCACATCCCATGGATTACTCGACACCATCCAACAATGATTGAGGTCAGATTGGGTGCGAGTCATTAAATAATGGTAAACGGCGGGGTTAGGTTTAAACGTCTTTAGGTCATCAACACTGATAACGTCATGGAGCTGCGGTAAAACGCCTGAATTTTGCATCAGTGTACGAACCGCAACTTCAGGTCCATTTGAAAAAGCGGCGAGGGTATGACCTTGATTGCGCAGTAATGCTAGCCCAGGAATGACATCATCAAAAGCCGTGAGTTGACTAAATTTAGCCAGTAAATCTTGTTGTTCGCTGTTTGACAGTGTGACGTTGAAAACAGATAAACAATATTGTAAAGCTTGTTGAGTACACACACCGAAATCTTCATATTGTTGCATTAAGCCACGACGAAATGCATATTCGACTTTTTTATCGTGCCACAATTGACCAAATGCTTGTGCCTTGTCGCCAATCAATTGCTGCAGATGCTGGCCCATATCCACTGGATCCACTAATGTGCCGTAAACATCAAATCCAATCATTTTATGCATGTTCATTGTTCCATTTGGGTTATGAGCCAAGTGCTTAAGCTCTTTATCATTTGATATACTTGCCAATAAGTTCTATCTGTAGCGAGTTAGCGTGCTCATAATGTGAGCCATGAGTTACTATAAACTAACTATATCATTCGTTCAATTACTATTTTGAACGAACGTTCCAAATGATGTGAGTTATTAAATGATATTAGCTTGCTCTGTAATATTGGCTCTCAAGGAAAACTTTGATGTAGAGTTAATTCATTGTATTATTTTGATAAAAATTATTGAAGGTAATGTTAAATGGAGTGTCCTCGTTGTAAGGGTATCTTTACCCGTAAAGCGCTTAAACAAGTCCGTAAAGGTAAACATGGGGTTGAAACACAGTGCCCTAAATGTGATCAATGGTTGATGTTCGAGCCTAAAATGATGATGACCAAAAATATTGGCTTATTCATTTTGTTGGTATTCAGTGTGGCTAACTTCTTCATCGACAACACTGATTATCGCTTAATATGCTCGTTTTTAGGTTTTGCGGGTGCTTGTATTGCTTTTTATGGCGTATTTAAAAGTAAGCTTATTGCAGCGCAGGAGTAATGGGTAATGAGTAATGAGTAATGAGTAATTTTAGCGATGGTGTGGAAAAATAGCGCTATATCTTGCAGGTGTAGATACAACTAAGTCGTTTGCTATGCTATAGCGTATTTAAAAGAGAGGTGATGCTGATTACCTCTCTAAAGCGATGTTGATTATTATCCCGAGCTGAGATTATGTAGATATCCCAAACTGTGATTATTTAGAATTTCTCATCATTTCGTGATGAGATTGAAACTCTTCAGTATCAATAAACTTATTGCGGTCCAAATCGATACGCTCAAACATTTCATCACAATCCGATGCGTTTTTTAATAGTCGCCCTTCAGATTGATGCAATGCTTGCCTGGCTTTTTGAAAGCGTTCAAATTCCTCTTCAGATATCAATTTGTCTTGATTAGTATCAAAATCGGAAAATGCAGGCATCTGAGACATTCTCATCATTCCATTTTCATTTCCAATAACATTAGCTGACATAAAAATAGTCAGACAAACGAGTAATACTGATAGAACATAGCTACTCATAATATTCTCCTTGTTAACTTTCCAATATTATTATACGCCTATTTACCCATGTGAAAAACAAGGTTATATAAAGTGTGCAAATTGATCATATTACTTTTTAGCAAACATAACGGTTCACTCATGACTATGTGGGAAAAAGCAATTGATTGAGGTTTAGCCAGTAATGAGACTATTGTGTTTGCTTACAAGAGGGTTAACTATCGCCTCAGAAATGTGCAGCGTTTAGGCAACCAGCGGTTATGGTTAACCCACTTGCTGCTTAATTAAAAAAAGCGGTTTAATTCGGTATTAATTCGGTATTAACTCGGGGGGAATTCGCTGTCAACTCGGGTTAGCTTGACGTTCATTAAAGGAGAAGGGCTAATTAAATAGGGAGACAATAACCTGACAATTTATTCGATAGTGTATTCGATCACATATTCGATAATTTGTCGGAATGTCTCCCTAGGTGTTCACATGAGTGAATAAACGATCGATTTAATACTCGTCGCTGTTTGCATCACTCATGCGCTCGCGTCTTTCTTGGGCTTCTTCAAATGCAGCGTTAATTTCTTCTAATACAGAATCGACGTCAGCCGCTGTTGTGTCTTCTTCAAATAAACCGGTCAATTGTGTTTCCGGCGTTAATTCACCTTGTTCGTACAAGGCCCACATTTCTTTAGCATATTTTGTTGCGGCTAATTCTGGGGCAAATTGAGAATAATAGTCTGTCATATTATTCACATCACGAAATAACATCGCTTTGGCATTATTGTTTGCTGATGCATCAACAGCTTGGGGCAGGTCAATGATAACCGGTCCATTCTGATCTACGAGCACGTTAAACTCTGATAAATCGCCATGAACAATACCTGCACATAACATTCGTACGACATAACCCATCATAACGTAATGCTGCGTTTGCGCTTGTTCAGCACTCATCTGAGTAACATCATTTAATCGAGGTGCAACATCACCATGAATATTGGTGATCAACTCCATCAATAGCACTCCATCAAAGCAGCCATAAGGCACTGGTACTCTAATTTTAGCGGCGGCGCATTTATATAACGCGTCGACCTCGGCATTCTGCCAAGCTTTTTCTTGTTCTTCACGACCGTATTTAGAACCTTTTTCCATGGCTCTACCACGACGACTGTTTTTGGTTTTTCGACCTTCTTGATATTGTGCTGCTTTTTTAAAACTGCGCTTAGTGGCTTCCTTATACACTTTGGCGCAGCGAATCGCATCGCCACATCTGATCATATAGACCGTAGCTTCTTTGCCACTCATGAGTTGGCTTATCACTTCATCGACGAGACCATCGTCAACCAGTGGTTGTAATCGTATAGGCGTTTTCATAGCGTCGTTATACCTTACTTGCGCGCTGGATGATATATCTAAGGAAATAATTTTTACTTGCTGATGGGCTACTGATTAAATGAGGCTCAATAGTACTGAATTTGTGCTTTGTAGACTCTTGTTTATTAGATGAAAATGCTGTAGCCATTCAGCTAAATATAGTCGATTCTGATCCTTTTACCGAAAGATATCGATGGGGTGAATGTTGAGTTATCACTAAAAAGAGCTGCCAAACGTGTTATATTAGCGGCCGTCATTTAGCGTAATGATATCAGTTGCGCCTATAGATTAAAAATATTGCTGATGGTACGCCTAAACTAACGTTAGGTATAAAGGCCATCATTTAACGCAGTATAATATCTTGTATTTAATGATGGAGAACTTCAGCAAGACTTAAGTTCTTCTTCAGTCAGTATTGAGTGATGAGTAGGATAATCTTTTTTGATTTAGTTATTATTTGATTCTTATCTGAATCGGCTATTATTTGAAGCGATTATTGTCGATAACTCATTGAATAGTGATTCCAAAATTTGGCATGGAAGTCATCATGCACGCCTATTTTTTTTAACATTTTAATAGAGTTTTTATGAAACGGACCTTACTTTTAACACTATTTGTTTTTTCTAACGCCGCAACCGCAGTTGAACCTTTATTTGAAACCCCCAAAGATATGCAACCAACATGGATTGATGACATTTTGTCGGTTTTTGGCGCGGATGGTGAATTCGATGATACTAAAGCTATTGATATGAGTTATTTACCTACGGCTTATTACACCCCAGAGAAAAAGTTTGGTGTGGGTTTACTTATGGTGGGGTTATACAAAACAGATAACGCATCAAGTGAACAACAGCCTTCATCATTGGTGTTGAATTCATTTGCTTCTGTGAACAATTCTTATGGCGTCACGGTAGAAAATATGACGTTTTTAAATCAAGGTAAACAGCGTTTGTTGCTTGACTTAGAACTGCATAATGAAGCTGCTGTTTATTATGGAATAGGGATTGAACAAGGCGACCAAGACCTTAATCATCATGAGTTCAAAGAACAACTGTATAGTTTTAAGCCGCGTTGGATGACCGAAGTTGCCAGTAACTATTTTATTGGTGTGGGTGCTGACTTTATTTATACCACGGCCGACAGCTTAGAATTAGTCGCAACAGAAGCTCCTGTGGATTCAAGTACGCTTCTGCCAGACAACTTTAGCTCAGGTGTTGTAGTAACCAGTATTTATGATTCAAGAGATTACCGTTTAAACGCAACAAAAGGCTGGTTATTTCAGGTTGATGCTGGATTATACCAAAATGACCAGTTCGATTCGTTTTCTACTTATAATATTGAATTAGCGAACTATATTGATTTAGGCTCGACACCGGGTTTAATCGCATGGCAAGTGCAAGGTCATCTAACCAGTGGCGATGTACCTTGGAATCTATTACCTGATCTTGGTGGCTCCGACGCGATGCGAGGTTACATTAGAGGCCGATATCGTGACGAGCAAATGATGATGGGGCAAGTTGAATATCGCTTACCAGTGTTCCAACGATATGGCATGGTATTTTGGGGCGCTGTTGGTAGTGTGGCACCTAAAGTGAGTGAGCTAACCGATACGCTATTAACGGCCTATGGCACAGGATTTCGATTCAAAATTAAAGACAATATTAATTTACGATTTGATGTAGGGGTCGGTGAAAATGAAACTAACTTCTACCTAAATGTGAATGAAGTCTTTTAAGGCGATACTATTGATGATGACAGTAATGTCGCGAGTGAAGCTTATGCTTATGATGACCGGGTGTCGTAACATCCGGATATCTGCGACAGCTTATGCTGTCGACTCGAGAATGATGATCATTGTGTGTTTGGTTAGTGGCTTATTGCAGAGTAATAGTGCCTTGGCCAGTGACATTCCACACAGTTGCCAGCGAAGCTTTAATTACGCTATTTATCTCAGTGGTCTACACACTGGTAAGATGAACCGTACTGAGAACTGGCAGGGTAAATCTGCTGTTATAACCTCAAAGAGTGAAGCCAGTATTCTAGGAATTGGCACTCAATATCAACAACGTACTGAGTTATCGTGGTCAAATAACCGCAATGAATGGCTAACCGATAGTTTTCATCAGCAGGTAACCGGTTTTCGCTCAAGAGACATGCAAGCCACTTTTTACAATAATGGCCTTGAGTCACGAGTGGATGTTGATGGCGATATTGAGAATTATACCTCAAGCCAAATACCATTAAGGGATGTAGACACCTTAGCCATTCAAATACGCGAAAACTTGCTCGGTGGCCGACGTCAATTTGCGTTAATTAGGCAAGCTTCAGATGCAATTGAACCTTATCAATTTTATGTAAAGGACGAATTAACCGCTACCATCGCGTCTTTGGGGGAGATACAACTTATTCCGGTGGAGCAAACCGGGGCCGAAGAGGTGACGTACTACTTTGCACCAAGTATGAATTATCAACTGGTGAAAGCCCATTATCATGGGATGATTTTGCAAGGTGTTATTGAGCTAGAACATTATGTTTCATCTTGCGATACCATAACGGAGAGCTAACCTTACCTCGTGATAAGCAGCAAGTTCAGTACCGTTTACTTCATTAGGCTTATTGACGCGTCAATGAGCCTAATTTTCACGGTATTATTGCCATAAATGGACACTATAGAGAATTGATTTACTCGTTATGGGCGGTGGCTGACTCATCACTATTTATGCTAGTTATTTTAGCATTAGCCATTATCTACTCTAGCCATAGCCATTATCTACACTAGCATTAGTCATTATTAGCACGAGTCAATAATGATTAAAGGATTAATCTCGATACCTTAATATTAGCCCCGCAAGATCATCAATAGACTTTTTCGTACAAGCTATCAAGTAACAATATCCCTGCGATAAGCTCGATGGCGTTAGTTGCTGACTAACATGATGAAATCGTGTCGTCTATGTTATATGATTTTGGCTGGTGAATATGACCCAAAATTTTTATCGAATAGGTATAATCTACTGCTGATGTTCCCATTGGAGATACCATGGCCAAGGTGATCAATAAAGCCATTTTTAGCAGTCGAATATTATCGATAAATCTGGTGACCTACCATACTCATCATCGTGTGATGACACATATCGATCCGGTACAACAAGGCCGCTATTACAAACTCAACTTTGTTCTTGTACAACCTAAAGTGGGCGGGGTGTTTCGTTGTGCCAAATGCATCATGAACTTATGGGGACGAGTATATTTATTTCGTCCAGATAAATATGAACACAGCGTGACTAAGATTGAGACTGGTAAACGTGTGTTGCTAAGTGTTGCTTTGAACATCTAGAAGGGTGTTAACGGGACGATAAGTTAACGTTCGTGGACAAGTTTAGGGTTAGCCTGTAATTGTTGGGTTAACGCAGTTGTTGGCTTATGAGTGTCATTGGTTGAAACATATTGACGTTTAGCCACCACTTGTACACCTTCAGTTGATAGTTTGAGGTTTAAATCACCCTCAGGTACACAACAACAGGGCAGACATTCATCTGGTTTCAGTTCTGCTAGTGGCTCGGAGAAGTATTTGACTTCTCCTGATATCACTGTGGTTTTACACGCGCCGCAAAATCCATTACGACACTCTGAAAACACTTTTACTTTTTTCGACTCAAGCGCTTCTAATAAGCTTGAATGTTGGCCGTCAAATAAAATAACCGGCTGTCCTTTCAAGCTCACGATAGGGGCTTTTTTGAAAAAATTTTTATAGGTCAAAATCTAAAAACTCGTCGCCATCAACAGAAGAATCAATTTGACCAACAAGATAAGATGATACTTCTACTTCTTGTGGGGCAACCTGTACTGCATCACTTTCTAACCAGTTTTTCATCCACGGTAGTGGGTTTGACTGTTCATCATAAGGTTGAGGTAAGTGAACTGACTTCATCCGTTGGTTAGTAATAAACTCAACGTACTGGCATAAAATCTGTTCATTTAAGCCAATCATCGAACCGTCTTTGAATAAGTACTTGGCCCATTCTTTTTCTTGTTCCGCCGCTTTAACAAATAAGTCATACGCTTCTTGCTTACACTCAGCAGCAATTTCTCCCATTTCTGGGTCGTCTTTACCACCCTGCATCAGGGCTAAAATGTGTTGTGTACTATTGAGGTGTAATGCTTCATCACGGGCAATTAAGCGAATAATTTTAGCATTACCTTCCATGACACGGCGCTCTGCAAAGGCAAACGAACAGGCAAAACTGACATAGAAGCGAATCGCTTCTAAGGCATTAACTGACATCATGCACAAATATAATGACTTTTTAAGAATACGTGAATTAACGGTGATTTCTTTACCGTTAATAATGTGCGTTCCTTCACCTAACAAGTTATTAATCTGGGTGAGGTTAATTAAGTCATCGTAATAAGCGGCAATATCACCGGCACGCTTTAAGATTTCGTCATTTTGTACAATATCGTCAAATACCACAGACGGGTTATTAACAATATTACGAATAATGTGGGTGTACGAACGCGAGTGAATGGTTTCAGAAAACGACCATGTTTCAATCCACGTTTCTAATTCTGGTAGCGATACCAAAGGCAAAAATGCCACATTCGGTGAACGGCCTTGAATTGAGTCGAGTAATGTTTGGTATTTTAGATTTGATAGGAAAATATGCTGTTCATGTTCAGGCAAATTACCGAAATCAATTTTGTCACGGCTGACATCAACTTCTTCTGGACGCCAGAAAAACGATAATTGCTTTTCAATTAGTTTTTCAAAGACTTCATATTTCTGTTGATCGTAGCGTGCCACATTAACCGATTGACCGAAAAACATAGGTTCTTTGGTAGAATCGTTAGGTGTTTGACAAAATGTTGAGTAAGCCATTATTTAGGTGTCCTGAAAACGCATTTTTCAAAAAGCGGGGAAGGCCCCCGCTAAATATACATAAAGTGATGATTAGATCTTACACGCACCGCCACCACAACCATCGTCTTCTTCTTCGACAGCAATAATGTCGTCAAACTGATCAGAAGCACCGTCACGAGTATTATGATAATACAATGTTTTAATGCCCAGTTTGTAGACGCTTAACAAGTCTTTTAACAATGTTTGCATCGGTACACGACCGCCTTCAAAACGGCTTGGGTCATAATTGGTGTTAGCCGAAATAGCTTGGTCGATAAACTTCTGCATTAACCCAACAAGTTGGATGTAACCATCGTTGTTTGGCATATTCCACAGCAGTTCATACTTATCTTTCAGTAATTCAAAATCAGGAACGACTTGCTTTAACTGACCATCTTTACTGGCTTTAACGCTAATTAAACCGCGTGGAGGCTCGATACCATTAGTCGCATTTGAAATTTGCGATGAGGTTTCAGACGGCATTAGCGCAGACAAGGTTGAGTTACGTAAACCGTACTGCTTAATGTCGCTACGTAAGCTTTCCCAGTCCATGTGCAATGGCTCGTCACAAATCTTGTCTAAATCACGCTTGTAGGTGTCGATAGGTAAAATACCTTTCGAATAAGTTGTCTCGTGGAATAACGGACATGCACCTTGCTCTTTTGCTAAGTTCATCGACGCTTTCAGTAAATAAAACTGAATCGCTTCAAAGGTTTTGTGAGTTAAGTTATTAGCTGAACCGTCTGAATACTTTTTACCGTTTTTAGCTAAATAGTTAGCAAAGTTAATCACCCCAATACCTAAGGTACGACGGTTCATTGAACTCGTTTGCGCGGCTTTAATTGGGTAGTCTTGGTAATCAAGTAAGTTATCTAGCGCACGAACAGCTAAATCAGCTAATGGTTCAAGCTCTGATAAATCTTTAATTGCGCCTAAGTTAAGTGCTGACAAGGTACACAACGCGATTTCACCGTCTGGATCATCGATGTTTTTAAGTGGCTTAGTCGGTAAAGCAATTTCTAAACATAAGTTAGATTGCTTAATTGGCGCAACTTTAGAGTCAAACGGGCTGTGAGTATTACAGTGATCGACGTTTTGAATATAGATACGGCCAGTCGAAGCACGTTCTTGCATCATCAATGAAAACAGTTCAACCGCTTTAATTTGTTTTTTGCGGACATTGCTGTCTTGTTCATACTGAAGGTATAAACGTTCAAACTCAACTTGGTCTTCAAAGAATGCATCGTAAAGACCAGGCACGTCTGATGGGCTGAATAGACTGATATATTCGCCTTTAATCAAACGTTGGTACATTAATTTGTTTAACTGTACACCGTAGTCAAGATGACGTACACGGTTGTCGTCAACACCACGGTTGTTTTTTAGTACTAATAGCGATTCAACTTCTAGATGCCATAAAGGATAGAACAGCGTTGCTGCACCTCCACGTACGCCGCCTTGAGAACAAGACTTCACCGCTGTTTGGAAATACTTATAAAATGGTAAACAACCGGTGTGGAATGCTTCGCCGCCACGAATAGGGCTACCAAGGGCACGAATACGACCCGCATTAATACCAATACCAGCACGTTGGCTAACGTATTTAACGATAGACGATGCAGTCGCATTGATTGAATCTAAGCTGTCATCACACTCAATCAATACACATGAGCTGAACTGACGTGTAGGGGTACGCACACCGGCCATGATTGGTGTCGGTAAAGAAATCTTAAACAGAGACGTCGCGTCATAGAAGTCTTTAATGTACTTCAAACGAATTTCTTTTGGGTAACGGGCAAACAAACATGCTGCGACTAATATGTATAAAAACTGGGCGCTTTCGTACACTTCATGGGTGACACGGTTTTGAACCAGGTATTTACCTTCAAGTTGTTTTACCGCGGCATAAGAGAAGTTCAAATCGCGCCAATGATCGATATAGGTGTCGAGTGTGTCTAATTCTTCACGGCTGTAGTCAGCCATGATATGCATGTCATATTTACCCAGTTCAACTAATTTGGTGACATGGTCATATAACGTTGGTGGTTCAAATTGACCAAACGCTTTTTTACGTAAGTGGAACACCGCTAAGCGGGCAGCCACAAATTGGTAGTCAGGTGACTCTGGAGAGATCAAGTCAGCCGCAGCTTTAATGATCGTTTCATGAATGGCTTCTGTTGGAATGCCATCAAAAAACTGCAGATGAGATCGAAGTTCTACTTCAGATACTGAGACGTTTTTTAATCCCTTGGCTGCCCAAGTGATTACGCGATGAATTTTATCTAAATCGATAGATTCACGTTCGCCACTGCGTTTAGTGACTGTCATATTGCTATTCATTGAAGAGAGGCCTTGGTTCTATATCTAATCATGTGATCTGTTGTTGGATGCAGTGCTGCTTGATTCGATCCGAACCAGTTACAAAACAATTCCATGTTAAAACAATCAACCTGATGTACTCACAACGTGGTAGTTAAACACCAGTACGTTCAGTTAGCCACTACATCCTTTGGAACGTCGTGGAGTAGTGTTTTGATTGTCAGCCACACACAAGATATGGTGTTATTTAAAATCTAAGATACAAGATAGTGAGGTTTGAGGTTTATTGCAAGCCACAATTTCATTAACTTCTTGTGGATAACTTGAGGATAAACGGCAGGGTTAGTGACAACTAACCCTAGAGCCCAAATTCATAAAGAGTTTTTGATAAATGATATTTTTTAATCCATCAAATGATAAAAATTTGATCGCTAAAATAAACAGCGATCAAAAAAAATGGACCGTTTATTGGTTGATCTTTTGTTGGTTTTGATCGGGTAGAAATTGATGACTGTTAACTGTACATTTAAGCTTAATAAGACCCGTTAAACTTCACTCATGCTTTGTTCATTTACCCAAAAATTAACCCGCTAAACCGATGCCGAACACTGTCATTAATCAGTGAAAAACTGTTTAAGTGAGGCTCCGTGTTGAAATTGTTTGCCTGCTGGCCATGTGTCAGGTTTATCTGTCGCAGATAAATAACCCCATAACGCAACGCCGCCTAACATACTGGCATTGTGGGCGGCGACTAAGTCACGTTCAGCGTCACCTAGATATAAGATACTTTGAGGAGCAATGGCAATTTGTTGTGCTGCTAACAGCATTGGTGCGGTATGAGGTTTAGAGTGACGAGTGCTATCACCACTGATCATGGTTTTCAATTTATGAGTTAAACCAAGCTTTTCCACTAATGGCCTGGCAAATCGAGCCGGCTTATTGGTCACTACGCCATAAGGAATCGATTGGGCATCAAATAAGGATAATAGTTCGGGTAAGCCAGCGAATAAACGGCTGTTGTCACCATTGATACGGGCATAATGCTGAAGTAGTGCTTGCTGGATGGTAATTTGTACTTGTTCATCGGCATCTGGAATGGCCGTTTTAACTAAATATAAGCTGCCATGTGATGCCGCATGGCGCATCAAGTCAAGCGGTTGGACGTTAAAACCGGCTTCATCCAAGCTGAGATTCAATGCCTGTACTAAATCTGGTGCGGTATCGGCTAAGGTACCGTCTAAATCGAACAGCACTCCTTTTATATCTTGTTTATGCAAGGGCTAGCTCCTAACGAGAGAAAATAACAATAGACAGTGCAAGCCCTTTATAGCGTTATTGGCACAACATAACGCTATTGTGGTGCATTCACATTGAAATGTTGAAAAGAATCACCTGGATGATTAATCAATTTTTTGAGTGGCTATCATATAATTTACATCGACACTTTTAGTGTACTTAAACACACCCGACAATGGATTGTAGGTAATTCCCAGCGCATCTTTACACAATAAGTCGGTGTTATCGACCAATGCCATCAGTTCCGATGGGCGAATAAACTTGCTGTGATCGTGAGTACCAACTGGCAGCATTTTTAATAAATACTCTGCGCCGATAATCGTCTTTAAATACGACATCATATTACGGTTTATGGTTGAGAAAAACACAAATCCATTAGGTTTAACCATGTCACAACAGGCTTGAATAACTGATTGGGGATCGGGTACATGTTCGAGCATTTCCATGCAAGTGACCACATCATAATATTCGCGGTGGTTATCGCGATGTGCTTCGGCTGTTGTTTTGAGGTAATTAACCGTAACACCAGACTCTAAAGCATGTAGTTTTGCCACTTCAAGTGGTGCGTTGCCCATATCAATACCGTCAACGTTAGCACCTAGGCGCGCCATACTTTCTGACAAAATACCGCCACCACAGCCAACATCAAGTACTTTTTTGTCAAAAATACCTTCAGCGGTTTGGTCAATGTAGTTTAAACGCAGTGGATTAAGTAAATGTAATGGCTTGAACTCGCCATTGAGATCCCACCACGTTTGCGCCATGGCTTCAAATTTTGCGATCTCGAGTGGATCAACATTGGGTGTCGATTGTTCAGCGTGTGACATAACGTAACCTAAGTGTGTAATAAAGTATGGTCGCTATTATAGCGATAACCTTTGCGAATAGTAGTCAACAATGGCTTTTGCCGTTTACGCTTGCTCATAAAATATCCATTTAAGCGAGGTAAATGGATGTTTTATGCTATCAACTGCTTAAATCATCAGCAAGTTAACGATAATTGTTGCTCAAATTTAGTCGTATATTAGCCAATGAATAAACTAAATTAGCTGAAAATATTAGCTTTTTTGTAATTTTTAAGAGTGATAGAGCATTTGGCTGGTCTTTGCTCTGGCGACATTAAATATCTGTGTTAGAATGCCAAATCACGTTTTTAAGCTAGATAATAATATGGAAGTTTTATTGTCAGCTCACTTTAGGGGAACGCGCAGTTTATGACTGATCTGGCATCATCTATTTCGCCAATTAACATCGAAGACGAACTTAAAAATTCTTACCTTGATTACGCCATGAGCGTAATTGTAGGTCGTGCATTACCTGACGTCCGTGACGGTTTAAAACCAGTTCACCGTCGAGTATTGTTCGCAATGAGCGAATTAAAAAACGATTGGAACAAACCATATAAAAAATCCGCTCGTGTCGTTGGTGACGTAATTGGTAAATATCACCCACACGGTGATACTGCTGTATACGATACAATTGTACGTATGGCGCAACCGTTCTCGCTACGCTACACATTGATTGACGGACAAGGAAACTTTGGTTCGGTCGACGGTGACTCTGCAGCGGCGATGCGTTACACCGAAATCCGCATGCAAAAGTTGGCGCATTCATTATTAGCCGACCTTGAAAAAGAAACTGTGGATTTTGTGCCTAACTACGATGGCACAGAGATGATCCCTGCGGTGTTACCAACACGCGTACCGAACTTATTAATCAATGGTTCATCAGGTATTGCGGTCGGTATGGCCACTAACATTCCACCTCACAACTTAACAGAAGTAGTGAAAGGCTGTTTGGCGTTAATCGAAGATCCAAGTTTATCGATTGAACAGTTAATGGAATACATTCCAGGTCCAGATTTTCCAACGGCAGCGTCAATAAACGGTCGCAAAGGCATTATCGATGCTTATCACACTGGCCGTGGTCGCGCGATCATGCGCTCGAAAGCGGAAATTGAAACTGAAGATAATGGTCGTGAACGTATTATTGTTCATGAAATTCCATATCAAGTTAACAAAGCCCGTTTGATTGAAAAAATTGCCGAGCTTGTTAAAGATAAAAAATTAGAAGGTATCAGTGGCCTACGCGATGAGTCTGATAAAGACGGTATGCGTATTGTTATTGAAATCAAACGTGGTGAAGTGGGTGAGGTTGTACTAAACAACTTATATTCTCAAACACAAATGCAGTGTTCTTTTGGTATCAACATGGTGGCATTGACTAACGGTCAGCCTAAATTGTTTAACCTTAAAGAAATGCTTGAGTGTTTTATTCTTCACCGTCGTGAAGTGGTCACGCGCCGTACTGTATTTGAACTGCGTAAAGCCCGTGAACGTGCTCATGTTCTTGAAGCACTAGCCATTGCATTGGCTAACATCGACCCTATTATTGCGCTTATTAAAGCTTCACCTACACCTGCTGAAGCCAAAGCAAAATTGGTTGCACAAGGTTGGGAATTAGGCCATGTACAAGGCATGCTTGAAAAAGCTGGCGATGACGCTGCACGCCCTGAATGGTTAGAGCCTGAGTTCGGTATCCGTGACGGTCAGTACTATTTAACTGAGCAACAAGCCCAAGCGATTTTGGAATTACGTCTGCACCGTTTAACCGGTCTAGAACATGACAAGATTTTAGCTGAATATGAAGAGCTTTTAGTTCTTATTGCAGGTTTGTTATTCATTCTTCGTACTCCATCGCGTCTGATGGAAGTGATTAAAGAAGAACTAGAAGAAATACTTGAGCAATACGGTGACGAACGTCGCACCATTATTAACGCCAACGAAATTGATATGAGTCTTGAAGACTTAATCAATGAAGAAGATGTTGTAGTGACCTTGTCTCACTTAGGTTATGCGAAATACCAAGTGCTGTCAGATTACCAAGCGCAGCGTCGTGGTGGTAAAGGCAAAGCGGCAACTAAAGTAAAAGATGAAGACTTTGTTGAAAAGTTATTGGTGGCAAACACCCATGACACCATCTTGTGCTTCTCTGACTTTGGTAAGATGTACTGGTTAAAAGTGTATCAATTACCATTGGCAAGTCGTACTGCCCGTGGTCGTCCTATTGTTAACTTATTACCACTGTCTGACGGTGAGCACATTACTGCAATCCTACCAGTACGTGAATACGCAGATGATAAATTTATCATCATGGCTACAGCACATGGTACCGTTAAGAAAACAGCATTAACTGCATACAGTAACCCTCGTGCAAATGGCATTATTGCGGTGAACTTAAAAGACGGCGACCAATTAATTGGCGTTGATATTACTGAAGGTAGTGACGACATTATGTTGTTCTCTAATGAAGGTAAAGTGGTTCGCTTTAATGAAAAAGCGCGTGATTCTGAAACCGGTGAAGTGAAGATTGATGCTGAAACTGGCGAAGAAATTATTGCACTGCGCCCTATGGGTCGTACTGCTACCGGTGTTCGTGGTATTAAACTTGATGCTGGCCAAAAAGTGGTGTCGTTAATTGTACCTAAAGGTGACGGTGCTATTTTAACCGTAACTGAAAATGGTTACGGTAAGCGTACTGAGCTGAGTGAATATCCAGCGAAGAGCCGCGGTACTAAAGGCGTGGTATCAATTAAAGTCAGTGAACGTAATGGTGAAGTCGTCGGTGCAGTTCAAGTAGGCACATTTGACGAAATCATGTTGATCAGTAATAAAGGCACCTTAGTGCGTACTCCTGCTGAAGGCGTATCCATTATTGGTCGTAACACTCAAGGTGTGACTATCATCCGTACCGCAGAAGACGAGAAAGTCGTTGGTTTGCAGCGTATTGAAGAAATTCAAACTGAAGAGTTGTTAGACGAAGAAGGCAATGTTATTCCAGTAAGCGATGTTATCGATGCTGAAGCGACAGATGCTGAGTCAACTGACGATGTTGAAGCAACAGATGCAGACGAAGCCAAAACCGGAGATGACGAACAAGAGTAATAGATTACTTTTGTTGTAGATATCCTCGAACGGGCGCCCTTATGGCGCTCGTTTTATTTTACGGAATAAATTTCATCAAAATAGGTAAATAAAGGCCTATTCATCAACCCGTAAAATACTTACTATTACGGTTAAATTGTTATTGTCTATATTGATTATTTGTCAAAGGAGTTGTCTGTGAGCGCGATTTATAATTTCTGTGCTGGACCTGCCATGTTACCTCAAGCTGTAATGCAAAAAGCACAACAGGAATTAATTGATTGGAATGGCCTAGGCGTCTCCGTGATGGAAATCAGTCATCGCAGTAAAGAGTTTATTGCGCTGACCGATCAAGCAGAGGTGACATTACGCAAGTTGATGAACATTCCTGCAAATTACCACGTGTTATTTATGCACGGTGGTGGCCGGGCTCAATTTTCTAACGTAGTGAATAACTTTCTTGGCGATAATGGTCAGGCACTTTATTTGGTCAGTGGTCAGTGGTCATCGGCAGCGGTCACTGAAGCGAAGAAATTGGTAAGCGAGCACAATATTGACAGTATCAATATTGTTGAGCAAATCAATGGGCTTCATCAGGTTAAATTGCCGGACTTCACGGCAATCGATAAAGATTATCGTTATGTGCACTATTGCTCAAATGAAACCGTAGATGGTATCGAGATTTTTGAAGAGTTAGACAGTCCATGGCCAATTGTTGCTGATTTATCATCGACCATCATGTCGCATGAAATTGATGTCAGCAAGTACGGTCTTATTTATGCCGGCGCGCAAAAGAACATTGGTCCATCAGGCTTGTCGATTGTCATTGTGCGTGACGATATGCTTAAACTGCCAAGTCTGCCGCAATCATCAGTAATGGATTATCGCGTTGCCGTTGAGTATGGTTCTATGTTTAATACGCCGCCAACGTTTGCTTGGTATTTAGCCTCTGAAGTGTTTGCGTGGTTAGCCGCAAATGGCGGCATAAGTGCGATGGCTGAAGTGAACCAACAAAAAGCTGCGTTACTGTATGCTTGTATCGACAGCAATCCGTTTTATAAAAACGGTGTAGCACCACAAAACCGCTCACGCATGAACGTCACCTTTCAACTAGTGAATGATGCCTTAGACAGTGAGTTTTTAGCCCAAGCGGAGGAGGCTGGGTTAGTGGCGTTAAAAGGTCATCGTATTGTCGGTGGTATGCGTGCCAGTATTTATAACGCCATGCCGCTAGCGGGTGTGCAAGCCTTAGTGGACTTTATGAATAACTTCGCCGTAAAGCACAGTTAATTCGAACCGCTTATTTATTTACCGTAAGATCGGCTTAGTAAAGACAAAAAGCGAATGCCTAACAGCATTCGCTTTTTTTATGCCATCAATAAATGTGTATGTTATCGCTATATTACTGTTCTAACTTCTTGCCACTGGTCTTTCTGGCCTGTGAGTTCTGTTAATTCATCGGCTTTAATTTACAGCGCAGTAAAGTATGACCTAGGCCAATGTTGTCGATATCTTCATCAACATACAGCCCAGCCTCATTGATCATTTTAAGCATGTCTTTACTGTGATACATCCGGCTATTTCCATTGGCTATCGCGGTAAAATACAACGAGGTTGCGTTAACGCAATAGGCGCCCGCTTCGTGTGGCTGTCTGTCCCAATAGGTCTCTAAAATACACAGTTCACTGCCAGGTTTCATCGCAGCCACTGTGCGCTGGAGAATAGTGATGATTTGTTGTTTAGAAAAACAATCTAAAAATTGACTCATCCAATACAAATCACCTCCTTGGTAAAACGGTTTGTTGCTATCAAGCAAATCGGTTTCAAATGGATGAACGCGGTCGGCAACCAAACATGCTTGGGCATTTTTCATTGCCACAGCAAGTTGACCGGGTAAATCCATTATGGTGACGTTGACGTTTTTATTATAGCGGGTGCAGGCAAATGCCCATTTACCGGTATTACCGCCTACATCAATAATATGAGCTGGATCTGACTTGAAAATCAAAGGTAATAAGCTGTCAAAGGCATGATCTGAATAGTAATGATCAAATTCAAACCAGCTTTTTTTAGTTTGTTCAGGTAGCTGGCTTAACCCTGGGTAAATAGTATCCCAATCGCCAAAGTGTTTAAGTCCTATTGCTTTGCCTTGCTTAAGTGAATCATCAAGATCAAACAAGCCTTGATAGCAAACATCATGGACGAAGTTTAGGTTCTTGGCGGCCATATCATCATGGAGTAAGAAATAACCCGTTTTATCGAGTCGATAATGATCATCCTTACACCAAAAAATGCCCATGCTTAATCCCATATCGAGCAATACATGAATGGCATACTCAGACAGTTCAAAATGTTGAATCAGTTGAATTAAGCTAATACCTTCGTCTCCGGCGTCATCAACTTTTGCCAGTAAGCCAAATTGACTTAAGCAACGGGCGACTTGAAAGCTTACGGGTGCGAAAGCTATTTTTTGTGCTTCAAACTTAGCATCAAATGCAGACATTTTTTTGGGAGATTGGTAAAAAGACATTAACCGTATTAACTCAAAGGAAGGAGGTGATATGGGTTTTATAGTAGCAAGATAATGCTAGTAAGGTTTTGAGCTACTTCTAGTTTTTGTTTTTTGATAAATGTATAACAATAGAAGTTGAAGCATAACACTACATTTTGTCTGAGTTTTTTATACAAAACTTTGCCTCAATCAATAATTCGAGCAGGTGTGAGCCCGCCCAAATTATCTTATTTAACTCAGCAAGCCGAATAGAATGGCAGTCATAGATAATAAACCGGTAATGACGACGAATATGTTGCTTACTCGACCGCGGTAGGCTTTTAGTGCCGGTACTTTGTATATCGCATACATTGGCATGAGATACAAAATAGCCGCAATCACTGGGCCACCAAGCGCTTCAATCATACCCAGAATACTTGGATTCATAATCGCCACGCCCCAGGTGGTGATAAACATAAACCCTAAAATAAATTTATCCAGTTTTTTGCTATTTTCTGGCTCGCTGCTATCCGGTAATTGCTTAACAATAATGCCTTTTAACCCTTCTGTGGCACCCATATAGTGACCGAAGAAAGATGAAATAATGGCGATGAAAGCAATGACAGGGGCAAAATAACTGATAAAGCCACTTTCATGCACGTTGGCAAGATAAGACAATATCGGCAAGTTATCGGCTTTAGCTTCTAATAACTGCGCCGGTGTTAACGACAGTACACAAGAGAACACAAACAACATCACAAATCCGACTAACATAATGGCTGTATTGCGGAGGATGACATCGGCTTTATGGGAGGCATTCGCGCCGTGTTCTTTTTTGAGTGAAACCGAGAATTGTGAGATAGCGGGTGAATGGTTAAAGGCAAATACCAACACTGGAATGGTTAACCAGACAGTCCCAAGAAAATTAGTTGTCGAAGGCACAACCATTAATGCATCAAACTTCCAGTCTGGTATGAGGTACAAGGACATAAAAGCAAGGATTGCGACTAACGGATAGACTAATAATCGGGTCACGGAGAGCATAAATTTTTCACCCGCAACCATCACCGACATCATGCCTGAGATTAGCATTCCCGAAAGCAGCCAACGTGGAATACCACTGACTTTATCGATTATTTGCCCGCCAGCTTCCGTCAGTGCAGGCGTACCGTCGAGTAACATTCTTGGCACTTCGGTAAACATGCCTAATTGATTAATAATGAAACTGTCGACAGTATTAGTTATGCCAACGCCATAGATTAATACAATAGGATATATGGCGAGAAAATACAGCCAAGTAATCGCTTTACCTGCTCCAGTACCAAAATGTTCTTCAACGACCTGAGTGATGTCACTGCCAGGAATCGCTGATGAACATAGGAAACGAGATAATCCACGGTGAGCGAGATAGGTCATTGGGCCTATCATGAGTGCCATTAACACTAATGGCCAAAAACCTCCCATTCCCGCATTGATCGGTAAAAATAAAATTCCGGCGCCAACCGCGGTGCCAAACAAGCTCAACATCCAAGTGGTATCCTGGCGTGACCAGCCAGTGGCTGAAACAACGGAGGATACGGGGATCTCTTGTACACTTATGGTTTCATTTTGCATGGCTGACTCGCTTTGTTGATATATTAAATTCAGCGTCAGGCTATCTCTTTTTAAGAAAAATTAAACAGTTACAGAGTCATTATGTTAATAATGTTCATGCAATGGGAGCTGTATCCCGATGAGCGTAAATTAAAAACTACAAGCAGCTTCAATTCATATACAACCATCACCTATAGATTTAACAGTGCTATTACTTTAATAGATACCCGAGAATTAACAGTATTATGCATTAGCCATATTGACTCAATTCGATAAATTGCATTGCTGAGATTTGGCATCACTTGAACCTGCTATTTACAAGGGCAGGTAAGTTAACCTAACTCGGATTGCGGTGTTGGGGAATTATGATGGAATAACAAAATGGCTATTTTTGATAACTGATTTTTATGTCATTTTGAGGGGGTAAGCAGACAATTTGTAGACCTAACATAAACAAGGCCGCATTAAGCGACCTTGTTTATAGCGTAATATTACCAGCTACCCATAATCAAAATGGTATCGGTTATAGCACTGCCGCAATTGATTTCGCTAAATAATCAACATTAGTTTCACTAATACCAGCAATACTGATGCGGCTTGAGCCGACCATGTACACACTGTATTGCTGTTTAAGGGTTGCCACTTGTTCTGGCTTAACACCTAAAAATGAGAACATCCCTTTTTGGCGGGCGATAAAACTAAAGTCACGGTCAACACCATTGGCCGTTAATTGATTGACCAACATTGCCCGGTTACCGTTAATACGGTCGCGCATGACTTTTAGCTCGTCTAACCATTGTTGCTTGAGGGCTGGGGTACCTAAAATGGTTTCAACAATCGCAGCACCATGTGCTGGCGGCATAGAATAAATACAGCGCACTACGTATAACAATACCGATTGGGCAACATCTACAGTTGCACTATCTTTCGCCACAATTGAGCAAGCGCCAATACGTTCGCGGTATAAACCGAAGTTTTTCGAGCAAGAGCTGCATAAAATCATGCTTTCAACTGCTGCAGCCATTTGACGTACGCCATAAGCATCTTCATCTACGCCGTCACCAAAACCTTGATAAGCCATATCAATTAATGGCGTAAAGCCTTGCTTAACCGTAACCTTAACCACTTCATCCCATTGCTCAGTCGTTAAATCCATGCCACTTGGATTATGACAACAAGCATGTAAAAGCACTACGTCATCTTTACCAATGGTATTTAAGGTTGCCAGCATTTGATCAAATTTAAGGGTTTTGCTGTCGTAGTCATAATACGGATAGGTTTTCACCGTAACACCAGCTGCTTCAAATAACCCCGTGTGGTTTGCCCAGGTTGGGTCGCTAACCCATAACACTGCATTAGGATTACAACGCTTAATAAAGTCAGCCGCCACGCGCAGGGCACCAGTTCCGCCAGGGGTTGACACTGTTCGCACTCGGTTAGCCAGTAATGCACTGTGGCTAGCACCAAAAGCTAATTCACCCATAAGTTGGTTAAATGACGCAGAGCCAGTCGGGCCGATGTACACTTTGGTTGTTTCGGTATCTAAACGAATTTTTTCGGCGGCTTTTACACAATCTAGAATAGGTGTATGACCAACAGGATCTTTATATACGCCCACACCTAAATCGACTTTATTTGGGTGGCTGTCTTCGCGGTATTGAGTCAATAGGCCTAAAATCGGATCGGCAGGCATCGCGGTTAATGAATTGAACATGAATTGACCTTCTTATTTAAAATTACAGGCATTAGGGCGAAATAAGCTAACAATATATGCATTATGGTCTTAAGCATAACGTGATTTACATCAATAAAGAACTGCTAAATCAGCTGTGATGGGATATTAGCAAGAGGGTTGTTACAATTTCTGGCAACTAAGCCTGACAGGTGAAATAGCCAATGTTGTGGTCCGATTTGCTAATAAAAAAAGCGATAAAGATAAAATAAATTCAACTTGAGTATAAAAGTCACCTAAAACACAAAATAACGGTTGAATCCTTGCTGACAATCAGTAACGTAGGGCTACGAAGAATTATTTAGTAAATTATTAGCAAACTGTACCGAAAAATTGCCAGTGACATGTATTTTAAGATGTGCACCGATCCGCATCACGTTAACAATGTCACACTTATTTCTCCAGCGAAGCCTTTTACTCATATCTCGGTCGATAGACGTTTAATGAGTGCAACACTAAAGAAGAGTATTAATGAAACAACTGCGTCTAGACCAAATTACTCGCATGAATGGCGAAATTAACATTCCAGGCTCTAAGAGCATTTCAAACCGTGCACTGTTACTCGCAACTTTAGCGCAGGGTAAAACCACTCTGACGAACTTGCTCGACTCTGATGACATTCGCTATATGTTGGCATCATTAAAGCAGTTAGGTGTGCATTACCAGCTGTCTGACAATAATACTGTTTGTGAACTAACCGGTTTAGGTGGCGCTGTTTCATCTGTGGACGCACAGCGTTTATTTCTTGGCAATGCAGGCACTGCAATGCGACCATTATGCGCCGCACTCACATTAGGCCATGGCGAATTTACCTTAACCGGTGAGCCTCGCATGGAGGAGCGCCCAATTGGGGATTTGGTCGATGCGCTGCGTCAATTAGGTGCCGATGTCACGTATCTTAAAAATGACGGTTTTCCACCATTAACCATTAAGGCAACCGGCTTAAATGGCGGTAATGTTGACATTGCCGGTGATTTATCAAGCCAGTTTTTAACCGCATTACTCATGGTCGCGCCACTGACCAAAGACAGCGTCAACATTAATATTAAAGGCGAGCTTGTCTCTAAGCCTTATATTGATATCACCATTGCGCTAATGAAGCTGTTTGGTGTTGAAGTGATCAATCATCAATATCAACGTTTCGAAATTAAGGCCGGTCAACAATATGTCTCACCAGGTAAAGTACTGGTAGAAGGCGACGCTTCATCGGCATCTTACTTCCTCGCGGCAGGCGCTATCCAAGGCGGTGAAGTTAAAGTCACTGGTGTTGGACGCTTAAGTATTCAAGGCGATGTTAAGTTTGCCGATGCGTTAGCCCAAATGGGGGCAGATATCGAGTGGGGCGATGATTTCATTATTGCCAGAAAATCGAGCCTTCGCGCGATAGAAATGGACATGAATCATATCCCTGATGCTGCAATGACCATTGCAACAGCGGCTTTATTTGCCAAGGGCACCACAAAACTGACCAATATATATAACTGGCGTATTAAAGAAACTGACCGCTTAGCGGCCATGGCCACTGAATTACGTAAGGTTGGCGCGACAGTTGAAGAAGGCCATGACTATATTACCATTACACCACCTGCAGAATTAAATACTGCAGCAATTGATACCTATAATGATCATCGTATGGCAATGTGTTTTTCAATGATGGCTTTTGCTGATTGTGGTATCACCATTAACGATCCAGACTGCACATCTAAGACATTTCCAGATTACTTTGCTCAATTTGTACAGCTAGCAAAATAATATTACAGCGCGGAATTAAAACGGACCCTTTAGCGCATCAGGTATGTGCTAAAGGGCGATCTTGGTTTTAATAACCGAAAATTCATCAGTAATTAACATTTTTTTGTTATACAATGCGCGCGCTTATTTTGATGAACCCTTTATCTTTTCAAGGAAGATAGATTATTTTCGGAGGAAATTATGTCTGAACGATCTCCAGTGATCACAGTAGATGGCCCAAGCGGTGCAGGGAAAGGGACGATATGCCAATTGTTGGCACAACATTTAGGGTGGCATTTGTTAGACAGTGGTGCGATTTATCGTGTTTTAGCCTTAGCCGCTATTCATCATGATGTTGAGCTAGAAAACGAAGAAGCACTGACCTTATTGGCTGCACACCTTGATGTTCAATTTTTAACGGGCACCGAGGCCGATGCCATTAAAGTGATTCTCGAAGGTGAAGATGTTACCACCACCATTCGAACACAAGAATGCTCAAATGCTGCCTCAAAAGTGGCGGCATTACCACGCGTACGTGAGGCATTATTACGCCGTCAACGTGCATTTTGTGCCGCTCCAGGACTTGTTGCCGACGGACGCGACATGGGCACAGTGGTTTTTTCTAAAGCACCAGTAAAAATATTTTTAACTGCGTCTGCTGAAGAACGTGCGCAAAGACGCTATAATCAGTTGCAGGACAAGGGCTTCGATGTTAAAATCGACCGCCTTTTAGCTGAAATTATTGAACGAGACGACCGTGATATCAATCGCGCCGCTTCGCCTCTAGTTCCAGCTGATGATGCCCTTGTTATTGATACAAGCGGCATAGGTATTGAAGATGTATTGAAGCAAGTACTTGAATACGTTGGGCAAAAAATTACTGTTGCGTAATCGAATGGTCGATTATTGTACAGTAGGTATTCGTGTTAAGGATGACACGAATAATATTACTAGACTCCACATCTAGGATGGATGGTGGTTTATTTAATGAAAGTAACCTAAAACATGACTGAATCTTTTGCTGATCTATTTGAACAATCCCTTCAAACCCTAGAGTTCCGTCCAGGTTCTATCGTCCGTGGTACAGTTGTTGCCATCGAAAACGGTATGGTACTTGTTGACGCTGGTCTTAAGTCTGAAAGCCCAATCAATGCTGACGAATTCAAAAACGCACAAGGCGTTTTAGAAATCCAAGTAGGTGATGAAGTTGACGTAGCCCTTGACTCTGTTGAAGATGGTTTCGGTGAGACTCAATTGTCTCGCGAAAAAGCTAAGCGTCATGAAGCTTGGATCGTTCTAGAAAAAGCGTACGAAGATGCTGAAACTGTAATCGGTATCATCAATGGTAAAGTTAAAGGTGGTTTCACTGTTGAATTAAACGGTATCCGTGCCTTCTTACCAGGTTCTCTAGTTGACGTGCGCCCAGTTCGCGACACCGCTCACTTAGAGTACAAAGAATTAGAATTCAAAGTTATCAAGCTTGACCAGAAGCGCAACAACGTTGTTGTTTCTCGTCGTGCAGTTATCGAATCTGAAAGCAGTGCTGAACGTGATACTCTTCTTGAGAATCTACAAGAAGGTCAAGCTGTTAAAGGTATCGTTAAAAACCTTACTGACTACGGTGCATTCGTAGACTTAGGTGGTGTTGACGGTCTTTTACATATCACTGATATGGCTTGGAAACGTGTTAAGCACCCATCTGAAATCGTTAATGTTGGTGACGAAATCAACGTTAAAGTTCTTAAGTATGACCGTGAACGTACTCGCGTATCACTAGGTCTTAAGCAACTTGGCGAAGATCCATGGTTAGAAATCAGCAAGCGCTACCCAGAAAGCACACGTCTTACTGGTCGCGTAACTAACCTAACTGACTACGGTTGTTTCGTTGAAATCGAAGAAGGTGTTGAAGGTTTAGTACACGTTTCTGAAATGGATTGGACTAACAAGAACATTCACCCATCTAAAGTTGTTAACTTAGGTGATGAAGTTGAAGTGTTAGTACTAGACATCGATGAAGAGCGTCGTCGTATTTCTCTAGGCCTTAAACAGTGTAAAGTTAACCCATGGGATGACTTCGCAACTCGTTACAACAAAGGCGACAAAGTATCTGGTAAGATCAAGTCAATCACTGACTTCGGTATCTTTATCGGTCTTGACGGTGGAATCGATGGTCTTGTTCACTTATCTGACATTTCTTGGAACGGTACTGGCGAAGACGCAGTTTCTGAATACAAGAAAGGCGATGAGATCCACGCTGTAGTTCTTTCAGTAGACCCAGAGCGTGAGCGCATCAGCCTAGGTGTTAAGCAAACTGAAGATGATCCATTCAACGCATACTTAGCTGACAAGAAGAAAGGCACCGTAGTTCACGGTACTGTTTCTGCTGTTGACGCAAAAGGTGTTACAGTTGAATTAGCAGAAACAGTTGAAGGTTACATTCGTGTAGCTGACATCTCTGCAGACCGCATCGAAGACGCATCTACTGTATACTCAGTTGGTGATGCAATCGAAGCTAAGTTCATGGGTGTAGATCGTAAGAACCGTTCTATCAGCTTATCTATCAAAGCGAAAGATGAAGCTGAACAGAAAGAAGCGATTGCTACTTTGAACAAGCAAGACGATGTTGTAATGAGCAGCGCAATGGCTGAAGCCTTTAAAGCAGCTCGTAAGTAATCGAAAATCGTCTGTTGTATGGGGACCTTGTCCCCATTAGGCGACTGTGTTTGGCTTGATAATATGGGATAGCTAAGATGACAAAATCTGAACTTATCGAAAAACTCGCCACTAGGCAGTCGCAACTGTCGGCGAAAGAAGTGGAAAGTGCAATCAAAGAAATGTTGGAGCAAATGGCGACAACATTAGAAACCGGTGATCGTATAGAAATCCGTGGATTTGGTAGTTTTTCACTTCACTATCGTGCGCCTCGTACGGGTCGTAATCCAAAAACAGGAACCTCTGTTGACTTGGAAGGCAAGTATGTACCGCACTTTAAGCCGGGAAAAGAGCTGCGCGAACGTGTCGATGCTGTTAATCCTTGATTAACGCTTGAATAAAAAGCCTCCTATTGGAGGCTTTTTTGTATCTAATGGCAGTCAATGCTGGTCAGCCCAGTAAATTTCTTGGATAATCATTATATTGATGCACCTTCATGGAGAATAGCGTGAGATCATTTATTGTCGTTGTACTGGTTGGATTGATGTTTGTTCTAGCATTATTATTTGGCGCTAAAAATGAACAAGTCGTAACCTTAAGTTACTTTATTGCTGAAGGGCAGTATCGATTGCCTATGGTACTTGCTGTGGTATTTTTCAGCGGGTTTATTATCAGCTGGATATTTGCAAGTTATCACATCGTGAAGTTAAAACTCGCATTGCGTAAAAGTAACAAAGCGCTTAAAAAGCTCACCGCTGCGGATGCAACCAGTGTAGTTGTAACGCCTAAGGATCAAGCCGCCTAGTATGCTAGAAATCTTGTTCTTGTTATTGCCTATCGCTGCCGGTTATGGATGGTACATGGGACGACGCAGTATTCGTCATAGCGATAGCCAGCAGACTAAAAAATTAAGCCGAGATTATTTTACTGGGCTTAACTTTTTACTGTCGAACGAGTCTGACAAAGCGGTTGATTTATTCATCAGCATGCTCGATGTTGACGATGAAACTATCGACACCCATTTATCGTTAGGTTCGTTATTTCGTAAACGTGGTGAAGTGGATCGTTCCATTCGCATCCATCAAAATTTGATTGCTAGGCCCAGCTTAACCAATGAGCAGCGTGACATTGCGATGATGGAGTTAGGTAAAGATTATATGGCTGCAGGTTTTTATGACCGTGCTGAAGAAATCTTTATTAACTTAGTCAGCCAAGATGACCACAGTGAAGAAGCTGAAACACAACTGCTGTTAATCTACCAAGTGACTAAAGAATGGCAAGACGCCATCAATATCACTAAGCGCCTACCTCGTAAACGTCAGCAAGTGCTTAAATGCACCACGGCCCATTTTTATTGTCAGTTAGCTGATGAAGCCAATAATGATGCTGATAAAATCAAAAAACTACAACAAGCCATTAAACAAGACGCCCAATGCGGCCGTGCTTGGTTAACCTTAGCTAAAATGTATCTTGATGCAGGCCAATTTGAGCTATGTAAGCAGGCGCTACAAGAGTTAAAAGTGGCAGATATTAATTTATTTGCCGATGGTGTTTCAATTGCAAAGCAAGTGTATCGAGATACCCAAGATCCAAATGGTTTTCATGAGCTGCTCGCCAAAGCGATTGCTGATGGCGCGGGAGCCAGTGTAGTAGTTGCACTCGCCGAACATAAAATTAGCCTCGGCCAGCATCAAAGTGCTGAAACCATGATGCTCGATAATTTATATCGTCATCCGACCATGAAAGGCTTTCAGCATTTAATGAAATTACACATTAAACAAGCTGAAGATGGTCAAGCCAAACAAAGTCTGTCCATGCTTGAACAACTTGTTGAACAACAAATTAAATTCCGCCCTAGTTATCGCTGTACTGCCTGTGGTTTTCCCTCTCACGGTTTGTATTGGCATTGTCCATCGTGTAAACAGTGGGGCAGTATCAAGCGAATAAAAGGCCTCGATGGCGAATAACGTCGCCATCACAAGATAGAATCCCTATAATAAATGCATTAACACAAGCTATTGCCGCTGGAGTCCTAATGACTGATAAATCCATTGTAGTCGCCCTCGACTATGACAATAAAAATGACGCATTAACCTTTATTGATAAACTTGACCCAGATATGTGTCGTTTAAAAATCGGCAAAGAGATGTTTACGTTATTCGGACCCGATCTGGTTAAAGACATCCACAGTCGTAATTTTGATTTATTTCTTGATTTAAAATTTCATGATATTCCCAATACGGTTGCAAAAGCCGTTGCCGCCGCCGCTGATTTAGGCGTGTGGATGACCAATGTGCATGCAAGTGGCGGCTTAGCCATGATGCAGGCAGCCAAAAAAGCATTGATACCATTTGGTGAAGATGCACCAATATTGATAGCCGTTACCGTATTAACATCGATGTCAGATGAAGATTTAGTATTACTTGGTATTAATGTCCCTGCATTTGAACATGTACTACGTTTAGCCAAATTGACTCATCAAGCAGAGTTAGACGGGGTTGTGTGTTCCGCTCAAGAAGCTAAATTACTTAAATCATCATTTGGACAAGATTTTACCTTAGTCACGCCGGGGATTAGACCCGCAGGCAGTGATGCTGGTGATCAACATCGCGTCATGACACCACCCCAGGCCATTGCGGCAGGGTCAGATTATTTGGTGATTGGTCGACCTATCACTCAAGCAGCCGATCCATTAGCAGCACTTAAAGCTATTTATCAATCATTGCATGTTTGATTTGTTATCGCGCTAACGGCTAAATTGACTGAGTCATGGACTTGGTCAATCTAGTGGCTAAAGGAAACTTATCTACATTAACCAAATCACACAGAAATAAGGGATGACTATGTTTGATGACAAAGGGTTTGATAGAACAGGGTTTGATTACACAGGCAAAAATGTTGTTGTGGTTGGCGGTACATCTGGCATTAACCTTCAAGTAGCCATTCAATTTGCTACTGCTGGTGCCAATGTTGCGGTCGCAAGTCGCAGTATTGATAAGGTTAATGCTGCGGTAGAATTACTGATCCAAGCTAACCCGAACGCCAAACATTTAGGTGTCAGTTTCGATGTACGTGACAACGATGCATTAACGGTTGGTTTTGCAAAAATTGCTGACCTTTACGGTCATATTGATGTGTTAGTGAGTGGCGCAGCGGGTAACTTCCCCGCCAGTGCGGCAAAGCTGTCGAACAATGGCTTTAAATCGGTTATCGATATTGATTTAATTGGCAGTTTTCAAGTATTGAAACAAGCTTATCCATTGTTATCTCGCCCGAATGGCAGCATTATTCAAATTTCCGCACCACAAGCGTATATCGCTATGCCGTTACAAGTGCATGTTTGCGCCGCTAAAGCCGGAGTCGATATGTTGACTCGTACATTAGCGTTAGAGTGGGGTGTTGAAGGGATACGAATTAACTCTATCGTACCTGGTCCAATAGAAGATACCGAAGGCTTTAATCGCTTAGCCCCCAGTGAGGAACTGCAACAACGAGTGGCCAATAGTGTGCCGCTAAAACGCAATGGTAAAGGTCAAGATATTGCTAATGCAGCTTTGTTCCTTGCATCTGACATGGCGTCATACATTACCGGTGTTGTTTTGCCTGTTGATGGTGGTTGGTCATTGGGTGGAGCCAGTATTGCAATGACAGAATTAGGCGACATAGCCGCCAAGCACGGTTTATAAAAATCGATAAATTTAAAGGTAAATACCATGGCAAATGCATTACAAGATCAACTGCTGAAAGCAGGTCTTGCCAGTAAACAAAAAGTACGCGATGCAAAAACACAAAAGCGTCGTGACAAAAAAGCCAAAGTTGATGACGGCAGTTCAGAGCTCAAGCAACAAATTGCTGAGCAAAAGTTGCAACAAGCGAAAAAAGATAAAGCATTGAATGAAAAGCGCTTTGCTGAAGCATCTGAAAAAGGTCAAGTACGTGGTTTAATCAGCGAGTTTTCTAAGTTTGCCATTACCGTAGCCCGTGATGCTGAGCTTAAGTTTAACTTCACCTTAGAAAACAAAATTTATTCGGTTTATATTACCGATAAAATCCAAGCTGATTTACTCAATGGCAGTTTAGGCATAGTCCGTTATGAAGATAAAACCTACATCGTGCCGCATAAGCTCGCAGAACGAGTGAAGTTACTTGTTCCACAATGGTGTGGTTACTTATGGGATAAAGCCGCTAAAGACTCTGTTGAGCAGGTGAGTGGAGCCGATGACCCATATGCAGATTATGCAATTCCAGATGATTTAATGTGGTAGTTGGTTACCATTAACCATTAACCATTAATCATTAATCATTAACAACAAAACGCCTCTAAATAGAGGCGTTTTTGTTTGGTGTTAACCAATACTTTACGAGTCTGCATTAGCCTGTTTTGCCGTTAACGCGATAACTTGCTGACAATAAGCAAGGTGATGGCGGATAGTATCTAAGTATTGTGATGCTTGATTATCGATAAGGTACCAATAACTGGCTGTTTGTGGATACTGATTATAAAACAAAGACTCTGCCATGATGAGATCGCTTTGGTTAGCATAGGTTAACCATTGCACGCTCGGTAAGTTACTCAAGGCGGCTAACAACGCATATTGCACATCAAGATTGTCAGGTTGTTCAGTCGTCACTTGCAAGGCTAAGCGCTGGGCGATTTTAAATTTCGGGTCAGCGTTATCTGGGGTCAACACTTCATTTTGGCGTCGACGAACCGCATCACTCAATAGAACCTCAAACGGATTAATATCAACGGGTTCAGCTTCGTGAAGCAATAGGATAGAGGCATCATCTACAAACAATTCGGGCCACTGAATATTATTACTGGTGAGTTGCAAACCTAATGCAATACGACGCTCACCTAACCAATTATGCACCATGCAAGGCAAATGCTCTGAAGCAGGCATGTCATTGGGTCTCGCTAAAGACGGTAATAAAGACATACGTTTTACATTGACCTGTTTTGCCATCAACGACATTAATAAAATGGTCACCAATCCCGAAGATGGCCAGCAGTTAAGTTGTCCTTCGAGTTTTTCACCCACTTCGGTTAGCAATGAAACTAACTGATTGTCATCTAAACTATTACTGACAACGAAGGCCTGATGCGAACCAGCATAAGGACCATTACAAATGTTAATAACGTTTTCGGCATCATGTTCAGTCCCATTGAAAATAAAAGTATGTCCAATGTCGGCTGGTTGCCAATCGCCATGTGCATTACCAATGACGGTGATCTGTTGATAGTGCTCAGATAGGGAAGATGATGGGGGGATCTCGTCAGTACGTGTATGCATAAAAGTGCTGTTCGCTATGGTTTATTACTAGAGTTTAATATTCGTGTTTAATTCTGTGGCTTAATACTCGGGTTTAATACTCGGGTTTAATACTTGGGTTTGGACCTATTGGGTCATCAAATAAAGTTAAAAAAGACCACAGATCTCAATCAAATAAGCTGCTAACTCATGGATCGTACGGCTAATTGTAACTCATTGGAACCCTATTGGGCTGAGAAACGTAAACTATCGAGATAAAGGCTCGCTCTAGCCGACATTCGTCAAATTATGGTTAGATAATTGCTAAAAAGCTTTTCTTTTTGTAGCGCTTTAGTATAAATTAAAACAACTGTTTTAATTATTTGTTTAAGAGACTCTTATGAACCCATACCAAGCCCCGTTAAAGGACATGCAATTCTTGTTGGAACAGGTATTTGATGCCCAAGCTACATGGGAACAACTTCCAGCTATGGCAGATGTTGTCGACATGGATACTGCATTAGCCATTCTAGATGAAGCGAATAAGATCAGCCGTGATCTGCTTCACCCTTTAAATCGCAGTGGTGATGAGCAAGGTGTGGTTCATAAAGGTAATGACATTATTACTCCTGATGGCTTTAAAGAAGTGTATCAGCAGTTTTCAGAAGGCGGCTGGGTAGGGCTTTGTGGTGAGTCAGATTTTGGTGGCATGGGCATGCCAAAAATGCTTGGCGTGTTAGTGGATGAAATGAATTACAGCTCGTGTAATTCGTTTACGTTATATAACTCACTGACCGCTGGTGCTGCGTTATGTATTAACGCACATGCCAATGAAGAATTAAAACAAACTTATTTACCTAATTTATATTCTGGCCAATGGGCTGGTGCAATGGACATGACTGAGCCACATGCTGGTTCTGATTTAAAAGGTATTCGTACCAAAGCAGAACCGCTTGATGATGGCAGTTATTCTATTACCGGTAACAAGATTTTTATTACCGGCGGCGATCATGACTTAACTGAAAACGTCATTCATTTAGTACTCGCAAAACTTTCAGGCTCGAATGGCATATCATTGTTTGTCGTGCCTAAAATCAGCGTTAATGCCGATGGTAGCTTAGGCGAAGCTAATGGTGTTACGGTGGGTTCTATTGAACACAAAATGGGTCTTAAAGCGTCAGCTACCTGTGTGATGAACTATGATAACGCCAAAGGCTTCTTAGTTGGCGAGCCCGACCGCGGTTTAGTGTGTATGTTCACTATGATGAACTACGAGCGTTTAGCCATTGGTTTACAAGGTCTAGGTAACGCACAAGCGGCTTATCAAATGGCCACAGACTATGCTAAAGATCGCCTACAGGGTGTTGCTGCTGCAGGTTCAGCGACTGGCGCAACGTCCGATCCTATTATTGTGCATGGCGATGTACGCCGCATGTTACTCACTATCCGTGCGATGACGGAAGCGGGCCGAGCATTATCGGTTTATACCGGTAAGCAGTTGGATTTAGCAAAGTATGCCAGTGGCGATGTGCAAGCTAAAGCGGCTAGGTACGTTGGTTTGCTTACACCTGTTTCAAAAGCATTTTTAACCGACCGCGGTTTAGATGCCACGGTTATGGGTCAGCAAGTGTTTGGTGGTCATGGTTATATTCGTGAAACCGGTATCGAGCAATTTGTTCGTGATACCCGTATTGCACAAATATACGAAGGCACTAACGGTATTCAAGCAATCGACTTTTTAGGTCGTAAAATTACTTACGATAATGTCGCCACTTTGACTGAATTTGTTGCTGAAGTGAAGGCAAGTATTGCGCAATTAACTCAGGCTAATGCTGAGCATAAAACTATGGTAAGCCAAGTGTTTGCGGAGTTACTCACAACAGCTAACTACGTCAATGACAACAAGAAAACTCAACCAGCATTAGTTAACGCTTGTGCTGTCGACTTCTTAGATGCCTTTGGTTATGCCTTATACGGTTACTTCTGGCTATTGATGGCTGACAAGGCATCAAGTCATGAAGATGCTAGCTTTGCTGCCCAAAAGCAGTTTGTGGCTGACTTCTATATGGATAAGCTATTATCAAAATCTCAGTATCATTTATCACAAGTTAATCAGGGTGATAAATCGATAATGGCAATGCCTGCAGAAATGTTCTAAGTCTACATTTGCAATGCAACAAGATAATAAGCCTTCCGATGGAAGGCTTATTTGTTTGGCAGCCTTTATATCATCAAGGGTTTAAGCAGCGTTTCAAGCGTTGTGCTAACCAAGGTAAATAACCAACGTTTAATCGCGTTGATCTAGCAAACTATTTTAGCTTTAGCATCGCATAACGTGTTGACTACAGGTTGGGCAATTACTTACTGCGCTTCCAATAGATAAACGCTACAACTGCCACAAGAGCAATGGCGGGTGTTAATTGAATTAAATGGTGAAACAGTCCAACACCACCATGTCCCTCATGCGCCATAGCAATAGATGGAATAGTGGCAAGGATAAAGGCAATTGATAAGTATTTCATGGTGTTGTCCTTGTATTTTTAAGGTTACTCTGGTTATTAGGTTAGGGTATTTCAATATGACGCTTTAATAAAAATTGTGTTATGTGTCCATGACAAGCTGCATTAACATCATGTCTTCACCGTCAATCACGGTGGTTTTATTTGACTGGCAAATGGGGCAAACAATGGTTCGTTCATCTACTTGCGATTGTTGTTCGCATTGATTGCACTGCAACACTAATGGCTGAACATTAATAATTAATCTTGCCTCATGACAAACACTGTCTAATTTAAACGTTTCAAAAGCTGTCGACAGTAAGGTTGGCTCAACGCCACTTAACACCCCAATTTTTAGTTCAACTTGCTCAATTCGTGTGGCTTTATGCAGCTGTGCAAGCGCTTCGCATTGTTCCATTAATGACATCACAATCGAGTATTCATGCATTAACAAATCCTTGGCAGTAATTCACCTTGTGGTAAATCTAAATAGCGACTGCTGCCCCAAGGTGTTTGTAGCACCACTTTGCCAGGATGGCGTTCAGTAACATGGCCAATAATTGCTGCGTGTTCACAATGTCCATAGCGCTGCATAACCTCAATAGCCCCTTCGGCGACATCCATTGGCAATGCCATAATAAAGGTGCCCTCATTGGCTAAATCGAAAGGTTCAAAGCCAAATAACTCACATAAGCCTTTTACTTCATCACAAATAGGAATGCAGGCTTCTTCAACATCAATGCCAATGTTCGAGGCTTTGGCCCACTCATTTAGCACTGCAGATAAACCACCGCGGGTCGCATCTCGCATGGCATGAATATCGATATTTGCCACCAGCAGTTGTTCAACAATCGGCCATAGCGTATCGCAGTCACTGCACAACTCAGATTCAAGTGTTAAGCCATCACGGGCCATTAAAATTGCCGCACCATGACATCCAATGTCACGAGAGACAATAATGGCGTCGCCCACTTGTAAATTACGCACTGAAATATTCGGATGTAAAATACGCCCTACACCAGAGGTATTAATAAATAGCCCGTCAGCACAGCCTTTAGGCACCACTTTAGTGTCGCCGCAAACTATCCGCGCGCCTGATTTATGTAATTCAGCAGCCATGCTATTCACAATAGTGGTTAAGTCATCCAGTGGAAAACCTTCTTCAATAATAAAACTACAGCTTAAATATTCGGGTTGTGCAGCCATCATGGCTAAATCGTTTACCGTGCCGGCAATCGCGAGTTTACCGATATCGCCACCAGCAAAAAATAACGGTGAAACGGTAAAAGAGTCAGTGGTAAAAGCAGTATGACCACACATATTCAGTTTGGCCGCGTCTTCTTGCGAAGTTAAAATCGGATTATCAAAGGCTTTAAAAAACAAATCGTGGATCAATTGATCCATTTCTTTACCGCCACCACCGTGGCTAAGTTGAATCGTCTTTTTAGATGGCATGATTAACTTCTCCATAGCGGTAATAAGCATTACACGCGCCCTCTGAGCTAACCATGCAGCTGCCCAGCGGTGTTTGTGGTGAGCAGCCACGGCCAAACACTTTGCAGTCTTTAGGGTTGGCTAAGCCTCGCAAAATATCGCCACACATACAGGCTTTATGGTCATCAATTTCGGTTGTCGGCAATACTTTTGCATAAATGCGTTCGGCATCGCGATGATGATATTCAGGGCGTAATGTTAGAGCCGAATTGGCAATAGGCCCTAATCCACGCCAGCGAAAGCTGTCGCGGACCATAAAATATTTGTCGACAAGTTGTTGTGCAGCAATATTGCCCTCGTAACTCACTGAGCGGCTGTATTGGTTATCAAGCTCCGCTTTGCCAGCCACTTTTTGGCGTGTGATACGTAAAATGGATTCCATCACATCTACCGGTTCAAACCCAGACACCACAACAGGGGTTTTGTATTGGTCGACAGTTGATTGGTAGATTTGAGCCCCACTAATCACGCTAACGTGAGCAGGACCGATAAAAGCGTTCACTTTACTGCGGCTATCAGACATCACTGCATCAATGGCGGGTGGAACCAGCACATGATTAATATGAAACAAGATATTGTCTATTTTCAGTGCTTCAGCCTGTGCCAGTAAGGCGGCCGTCATGGGCGTCGAGGTTTCAAAACCAATAGCGAAAAAAATCACGGTTTTGTCAGGATTATCTTGGGCAATTTTTAAGGTATCCAATGGATCGTATATAGGCCTAATATCGCAGCCTTTAGCGCGAAACTGCGCCAAGCTGCCCATTGAACCTGGCACTCTGATCATGTCGCCCAAGGTGACTAAAATGGTATCGGCTTGAGAGGCAAGGGTAGCGGCATGGTCAATTCGCTCTTTAGGCATAACGCACACTGGGCAACCCGGACCGTGAATAAAGTGAATATTGTCGGGTAAAAGCTGTAATAAACCGTACTTCATAATGGTATGGGTGTGGCCGCCACACACTTCCATAATGTTAATTTGATCGTCGGTTTTAGCCGCTTGTTGAGCTATCAATTGCGCTAAATGACGAATAGTCTGAGGATCTCGAAACCCTTGATAAAAGTCATTGAGGCTAATCATTGCTCAGACTCCAATTCCATCTCAGCGACAATTTGTTGATATAAATCGAGGCTTTCTTGTGCATCATTGTGGTCAATTTTATTCATCACAAAACCGATGTGAATCAATACAAAGTCGCCTAATGCCAACGGATCGCATATTAAATGACAACTCACACGACGTTTAACACCAAGCGTATCAACAGTGACTGTTGCATCATCATGAATTTCAACTACTTTTGACGGAACTGATAAGCACATAGCTAATATTCCTTATGTTCATCAAACCACGTTGCTAATACTTTCATCGAATCAGGATTTTTCACTGATACAACGAGTAATTCCACATCTGGGTTTAATTTACTTAACTGTGCTTTGGCTTCGTCAATACTAAAGTCAAAGTAAGGAAGTAGGTCAGATTTGGTGATAACCACTAAGTCAGCTCGGCGGAACATCACCGGATACTTCTCAATTTTATCGTCACCTTCAGGCACTGATAACAACACAATATTTTTATGGGTGCCAACATCATAACTGGCAGGACACACAAGATTACCGACGTTCTCAACGAAGCAAATATCAACATCATCTAAATTAATGTGATGCAGTGCACCGTGAACCATAAATGCATCGAGGTGACAGGCAGAGCCAGTTTGAATTTGATAGGCGTTGATACCCTTGGCAATTAAACGGTCGGCATCGCGTGAGGTTTCAAGGTCGCCTTCGATCACGGCATAGCGAGCATCAAGGTATTCATGTAAACATTCTAAAAGACTGGTTTTACCGCTGCCAGGACTACTCATTAGATTAAAGGCGCTGACCTGATGAGCCGCAAAATGATCACGATTATGTTGTGCTTCGACATCATTTTTATCCAATATTTTATGGATAACCGCTAAGGTCTTTTTATCGTTAAGCTGAGGATTACTATGAAGAGTATGGTCATGATCATGGGTAATTGAACAGCCGCAATCTTTACACATGTTATGTTCCTTAACCTTGTTGTTATTCTTATTAACTAGTGTCGGTTAAGTGGATTAAGGATTCTTTGATACACATCAGTTTTTGCAATAAACACTGTGAACAACAGTGTTATTGCGTTAATTATGTGACCAAAGCCACAATTATCTGAAGGTCAACATTGATGTAGCATTGCAGCGTCAGCGATACCGGCTGCTAGCCGGATTATGATAAAAATTAATCTATTCAAGTTACTTACAGTGGTTAAATTGTCATTAGTATTTGATACACCTAAGCCTAAGCCATGTGATGTATGCCATACCACAATTGACCTAATGCAATACCACCGTCATTAATGGGAATATGGCCACTGGGCAAAACTTGCCGTTGGCCACGTTTACAATCATTAATGCACTGGCTTAGTAAGGTTTTGTTTTGAAATACACCACCACAAAATACCTGCGGTAACTGGGGATATTGTTGCCCAATCTTATCCAATTGCTGGCTAATCGCATTGATAAAATGCCAACATATTTGTTGGTTAATTAAAGGGTTATGTGAGATTTCCACAGCACAGTTCACCAACTGAGTGATAAAGTCGCTACTGTGCCATTGAATCGGTTGTGAGTCAGTGTCGCTTATGGTGTTGAGTGTTACAGGTAAAGGTTCAATATTTGACTTGCAATTATAGGCATTGGCTGCCGCTTCAATCATCATTCCCGCTTGGCCTTCGTACTGCGAGCTACCAATAAAGCCTAACGCCACCGCAAGAGCATCAAATAAACGTCCAACGGAACGACATTCAATACAATGGCTATTGTTACGCCATAATTGATACAAATTAGTGACAGTTTTGCTGCCCAAATCGGCTATAGCGGCAATCGGGAGTAAAAGTACTTGTTCAAGCGGCATCTGTTCAAACAATAATGCCAGCAGAATTCTAACCGGGTGTTTAATGGCTTGTTCACCGCCAATGAGCTTAAAGCAACTAAAGTGGGCCACAGTGGTAAAACCGTTAACATCAGCCAGCATCACTTCGCTGCCCCATAATGCACCGTCATCACCTAAGCCTGTGCCATCAAAACTGAATCCTAATACTTGCTCAGTGCGTTGGTGCATCGCCATAACCGACAAAACATGGGCGAAGTGGTGTTGTATGCCAATACAATGAGATGGCAAAAGGTGATGTTCCGATTGGTAATTTTCCGCCCATTGTGTCGGCGCATATTGCGGGTGATTATCATGCACAATATGACTCGGGTTGAAGTCATACAAACGCTTAAACGTCGCTAAGCTTTGGCTAAAATATTGCTCTGCTTCAAGGCTGAATAAATCACCAATGTGCGGTGATACAATCAAATTATCGGCAAAACCAAATGCGACCGTGTTTTTTTGTTGTGCGCCAACAGCCAACACGCTGTTTTGGCTGTTTGATAGCATTGGTGTATGCAAATTAATGGTTAGCGGCGCATAACCGCGAGCCAATCGAATCACTTGCAGTTGCCCGTCAATCACTTGTACCACACTGTCATCACAAGCATTAATAATCGGCCGATTATGGTCGAGTATCCCATCAACTACATGGCTTAAATACTGTTCAATGTCAGCCTGATTACCAATAATGGGTTCATCGCTGCGATTGGCGCTAGTCGCTACAATGGGTTTCTGTAATCGCTGCATCAATAAATGATGTAATGGTGTGTAGGGTAAAAATACTCCAAGGCGATCAATACCCGGCGCTAGCAATGGACTCAGTGTGATCGGCCCATTATTTGATCCATCATCTTTACCATTACCACTGTTATCATTACTAACAACACGTTTGGTCATCAAAGTAATCGGCTTCTCAGGGCTGGTTAACACTTGCCATTCCGTTTCAGTACCGCTGACACATAATTTTGCTTGGGCTAAGTTGGTCACCATTATCGCTAATGGCTTACCGAGGCGTTGTTTACGTTCGCGCAGGGCTGCAACCGCATCGTTATTGGTGGCATCACACACCAAATGAAAACCGCCTAAACCTTTAATGGCGATGATGCCACCACGGTTTATCATTTCAACGGCTTGCTCTAATGCTATTAACATCGATGAATCATAAAGACATTCAGCATGAGCATTGATGACGCTAAAGGTTAACTGTGGGCCACAATGTGGGCAACTGACAGGTTGGGCATGGTAGCGTCGATTCATTGGGTTGGTATAAGCGGCGTGGCAATCTTCGCACATCTCAAAATCAGCCATGGCGGTGTTGCATCGGTCATAAGGCAGGGCGTTAATAATGGTATAGCGCGGACCGCAATTGGTGCAATTAGTAAACGGATATTGATAGTGGCGGTTTTGAGGGTCATTAATGTCGTTAAGACAATCTCGGCAAATACTCATGTCGGCCGAAATAGCCACATTTGCATGCTCGTCAGATGAGGCATGGCTTTCAATAATACTAAATTTGTCAAACAAACTTAATTGAGTTTGATGAGTAACCTCAATGGCATCAATTCGCGCTAATGGCGGCGGGGATTTAGCTAATGTATCGATAAACTGTTCAATCTGTTCGCTATTACCCTGTAAAACAATCGTCACCCCAAGGTGATTATTCAGCACACTACCGAGTAAAGTTAACTGATGTGCCAAACGAAACACAAAGGGGCGAAAACCAACCCCTTGTACAATACCTTTAACAATAATGGTAACTTGCTGTAATGGTTTCATAAGGACTCAATCTCATACAAGGATAAGCAATAACTGATATACCTTAAGATACCTTTTATCCACGTCTTTGTTTGAGATATAGCCCACCAATTGCGATATTAACGCCATCTAAATCCAGTAATGGATTAACCAGCAGCGGAAAGTTTTTACCAATGCGTAATTGCACCCGATCAGTTAACACCGGATTAGCAAATTCGCTTCCTGCAATCACTAATTGTTTTACGCCAATATTTTGATCTAAATGTTCAACCCAATGGCTTAAGTAGTCGGCAAACGAGTCATGAAATGCAAACGCAAGTTTTGCTAAGTTAGTCTCGCCTGCCAACTTGAAACTCATTAACGAGCCCAATGTTTTACACCAATTAAGGCTACGATGTGCGGCACCTTTGGTGAGTGGAAAGTCAATGCGTGGTGCATTGTTGCCATGATGCGCCATCGCTAAAGCAATAAATTTATCGGCAAGTTCGGTTACCGTCACACGTTGAGCGGTTTCTACTGGATAGGCACCAATAATCAGGGTAGCAACAGCCATTAGCTGAGACAATGCACCATCGTTGGCTTGAATGTGCAGGTCCAATAATTGATTATATTCGGCGGGAAATAATTGTTTAAACTTATCTAACAGGCTTTTTTGAGGAGACTCAGACAAACTATGACAAATCTCATAACCTGTTGTCGGCAACGTCGGTAATTGGAAAAATAACTCAGGCTTACTTTGGCTGTCGAGGGTGACAATTTGGCAAGTATTTTGTTGGCTGAAATACAATACCGCAGCATGCTTAACAAATTGTGCTTTATGATGATTTTTATTGGGGTCACAGCGCAGTACCGCGGCATTTAACGCACATAAGCTGGTAGTAATATCGTTAGTGATCGTGCTCGAATCATCTGCTAAAGAGCTTGCTAAAACAGCTGGTACAGCTAACGGTGAAGCTGACTGTGAATTAGAAGATTTAGCACCGTTGTCACTCACTCGCCAATTAATGTCAGTTGTAGAACTTTGAACCGTAAACGTATGCAGATCATCTTGGTAATGATGCTCATCATGCAAACAGGTTACGTTAGTGGGTAACGGTATGGTGCCATTACCTAGGGTGGTAATGGGTAACCATTGTTGATTAACACTGGCCAAACGCAGCGGCTTATTGAGCAAGGCTTCTTGGCTAGTATGCTGGTCAATATCATGAGTGACATGCAACCAATTAATGCCTTTTTGGCGTAACACTTCCGTGAGTATCACTAACAAACGATTTTCAGCAAATTGAATTTCATACAGTGGCGCTAATAAACTGGGGTGATCACTACTTGGTCGTACTCTTAGTAACGGTTTTTCGATGCTAGATAATGCCAACACTTGGCTGTCATTAACAATAAAATGGCTATTTAAAGAATTGGGATTACAGACTAATATTCGCGGCCGTTGATATTTTATTGTTGTGGTTATTGCGGTTATAGGCGCATTGGTCTGTGATGAGTTTATGCGTTGATCATCTGCATTTTGCGATATTGTTGAGGGGAGTATGGTTGAGGGTTGTATGGTTGAGGAGAATATGGCCGCGGGTGGGGTCAACCATAACGTGATCCCAAGAATAGGTAAGGGTAGAGCCTTATGGCTTAGTAGGCGGTTTGCCATCGCGGCGATGTCGGCCTGAGTTAACGATTTTTCATCGCGACTGAGTTTTTCATGTCCCATACAATGATGACATTGCAGATTAATATCACCAAAAGAGGGATGTTGATTATCGCCAAATTGTGGTTGGCAATGCTGACAAAAATACAGCGGTAAACCAGAATAAAGCGGTTTAATCTTAAATGGTTTTCGCTGTCCGCTGTGTTGCTCAATCCGCTGAATGTGAGTGTCAAGTAACCAAACGGATAACAAAAAATCACTGGCAATCTCATCGGCTAATGCTTCAAGTTGCGCTTGCGTAGCAAAGGCCTCAATAAAGTAACGTATTTTACTGGTTTGAGGCTCGGATTCAGCACCAATACTGATATTAAATTCGTTACGCTCCAGGTATTGATTACACAAGTGCTCATATAAGGGCACATGGCGTTGGCATACAAAATCAAATCGAATGTTATGCATCGACATAGCAACCTCGCTTATAGGCGTCAGGAATCACCTCATCAATAGTAATATCAGCCACAATCTGCTGGCTAAACCCTAAGTCGGTCAAATGGGTTAACAGAGCATGTTCCATTAGCGGAATGGCGGCATGTAAATGTGGTGTAAGCCCCAAAGTCATTGGCTCAATCACGGTAGGGGTAACGCCTAATACAAACGTGTGTGGTCTATCACCCACAATGTCCATCATGTTGAGTGTTTGCAGCATTTCCACTTCATGAGCACTGCCTTGCCAATCGATTTCAGCAGGGGCGTGATCAAAATCAAAAAAGTACACTTCACCGGGCTCCACACCAACACTATTAACCGTATCGACCACAATCAAATGGTCGTACTGGCTTATCATCGGAATAAGGCCTTGAGCTAGGGTGCCACCGTCGACAATATCTATGCTGTCAGTTTGGTGGCTGAATTGGTATTTGTCTTTGATATAATTGACAAAATGTACGCCGACTCCTTCATCGGCGTACAATACATTGCCTATACCTAACAGCAATATTTTTTTCACAATTATTCATTCATCCTATTTATGTACTTTGTGATAGTCATAACCAGACACAATAGAATCGACTGAATTATGTTTAAAGCGAATACCAGACCACACCGCCATATACATATGGATCACCACAAAGATGATGAAGGCCCATGTTAAGTAATGATGATAAATCCGCAGTGGCGCTAAACCACCACAGAGGCCGGTTATCCATGCCGATACATCACCGAGCATTCCGCCAATACCTAAATGGTACACATTGGCGTACAGCACTAAACCGGTGATACACATAATCAAGGCGACAAACGAAATGGCCACATAGGTCATAAACTGTAATGGTCCGTAAACGCCGGCTTTGTCTAAACTGCCCATCCAAAAATAGGATTTTATTTGCGATATCCAGCTTCGAGGCGATAGTACATCTTTAAATGATCGTCTTTCATTGTTAATACGACTAAAGAAAAACAAGTAAAAACGCACTAAGGTAATACTGGTTAACAAAAATCCAAAAATGATATGGGCAAAGCGGATCCAACCTTGTACCAATACATCAGTGCTGGCAGGCGCCACTAAAAATGGCCACGAGATATAAAATCCGGTGATCACTAATACCAAAATGGCCAGAGCGCGTAACCAGTGAAATATTCGAATCGCTGGAGTAAATATCAGCTGCCGATTATGGGTTGCAATATGTTCCATACTTTTATCCCTCCTACTCCATTACCTCTGATTAAAACCCATTTGGATCAATTTTAAATTGACCTAGGGTGTGTTTCTTGTAATCCATCACGTGAACGGAACACGCCATACAAGGATCAAAGGAATGAATAATGCGAATGACTTCTAACGGCTTAGTTGGGTCTTCAAGTTTCAAACCAATCAACGAAGCTTCGTATGGGCCCATTTTACCGTTAGCATCCACAGGGCCTGCGTTCCAGGTAGTAGGAACCACAGCTTGGTAGTTTTCGACTTTGGCATCTTTAATCCGGATCCAATGACTTAACATGCCGCGAGGGGCTTCAATCATCGAATAACCTTCGTAAACACGGTCTGGGTCTATTTCAGGTTTAACGTAAGTTGACTGATCCGACTGTATATTCACCAGTAAAGCATCAAAGGTTTGCAAACTGGCCTGGCCAACCAACACCGTTTGCAACATACGTGCAGCAGTACGGCCTAAAGTGGTAAACAATGCTTCAAGAGGCAAACCAGTGCGAGCTAACAAACCATCAACCGCATTGACCACAACTTGATTGCCACGGGCATAGTTAACCAACAAACACGCTAGTGGACCTACTTCAATCGGTTCATCTTGGTAACGCGGAGACTTAACCCACGAGTATTTACCATCGCCATTAATGGTGGGTAATTTGCCATACACAGTGTCGCGCTCAATAAACCCGGTGTAATCAGGAATGGTGGTTCCTTGATATGGATGTTGCGGACCATCAGCTTTATACCAGGCGTGAGTCACATCTTCTTTAATCAAGCTCGGGTCGATATCCAATACATTGGCTAAATCACCGTGTAAAATGACCCCTTGGTTAAATAAGTACTCGCCATCGGTTGTAATAAAATCTTCACCGCACAAGAAACTGTTAACATTTACGCCGCCAAGTACACTGGCTTCTGTACCAAATGCTTCTGCTGCCATCACAATATCGGCTTGGTAAGCTCGCTCAATAAAGTCTTGCACGATAGCGTGCTTTTGTTTCCATTCTTGTAAACGGGCAGGGCTTAACATGTCTCGTACTGAGGTTATGCCGCCCACAACAATAGACTGTGGATGTGGCGATTTGCCGCCAAAAATAGCTAACATTTCAGCTGCCACACGTTGTACTTCAAGTGCTTTTAAATAATGCGATAACGCAATGAGGTTTTGCTCAGGGGTAAAACGATAAGTACCATTACCCCAATAGGCATTGGCAAATGGACCCAGTTTTCCGGTTTCGACCAAGCCTTTCACTCGTGCCTGTACCGCTTTTAATTCACCTTCACCGGCAGCCATCGGTGCATCAGAATAATTCATTGCCACTTTAGCCGCTAAGGCTGGGTCGGCACTTAATGCTGATACCACATCCACCCAATCCAAACCATGTAGATGATAAAAATGCACAATATGATCATGCATGTAGAGTGATGACTGCATTATGCTGCGCAGGTATTTAGCATTAAGTGGGATCTTAACCCCAAGGGCATTTTCAACGGCCTCAGTACCGCAACGATAATGCGAATAGGTACATACGCCACAAATACGCTGCACAATTAAGCCCACATCCATTGGAGTTCGGCCTTTTAAAATAACCTCAATACCTCGCCATAAGGTCGACGAAGACCAAGCCTTGGTAATGACATTATTGTCATCCACTTCAACTTCGACACGTAAATGGCCTTCGATACGGGTGATAGGGTCGATAACGACACGTTTACTCATGATTATTCCTCCAAAGGCTTAGCAAATACGCTAGCAACTGCATGGGCGCCAATACCAACAACGGTAGCGCCTAAAATGACCGCACCAATGGTGTCTGCGGTGGCATCTATGCCATGTAAAAGTTGGCGTCCTAGCGGTTTTTCAAAGTCCGCCATGTCATCCCAAAAATTCGGCTCAGAGCAACCCATACAGCCATGACCCGCTAACACCGGCCAACTGGTGTGATGGTTAAAACGCTCAGTAGGGCAGTTGTTATAGGTATATGGGCCTTTACAGCCGACTTTATAAAGGCAGTAACCTTCTTTAGCACCTTCATCACCAAATTCTTCAACAAACTCACCAGCATCAAAGCGCCCACGACGTTCACAGTTATCATGTACCCGTGCGCCGTAAGCCCATTTAGGACGATTAAACATATCCAGTGCAGGTAACTTACCGAACATAATGAAATACATTAGCGTGCCAACAATGTTCTTTTCGCTCGGAGGGCAACCGCCTAAGTTAATCACAGGTTTATCGACCACTTCGTAAACACCTTTTGCCCCAGTCGGGTTAGGTGCAGCGGCTTGTACACCGCCAAAAGCAGCGCAAGTACCAACGGAGATAATCGCGGCAGCATTTTCCGCTGCTTCCTTAACAATGTGTAAACCCGTATGACCTTTACAACCCACGGTTAAAAAGGTGCCGTTATTGGCGGTAGGGACCGCACCTTCAACGGCCAGCAAATACCGACCTTTGTAGGTTTCAAGAGCGTTTTCTAGGTTCTCTTCTGCTTGCCAGCCAGAGGCTGCCATTAAGGTTTCGTGATATTCAAGCGAGATATGATCGAAAATCAATGTGTCGAGGTTGGGCGTGTCGGTACGAATTAATGACTCAGAACAGCCAGTACATTCGGCTAAATGTAACCAAATTAGCGGTACTCGGTCGGCTAATTCAGCCGCTTCGGCAACCAGATTACTAAAGGGTAGGGGCAAGGCAAACATTGCAGTGACCGACGCGGTCCACTTAATGAAGTCTCGACGAGATATCCCAATGTTGGCCATTTTTTGTTGTAGTGACACGGGCTGACGTTGGGCAAATTGGCGTAAATAATCAAGGCGGTCTTGACCCTGTTTATAAAGGGCTGCATGTGTGTCCATGTTGATACCTTCTGCTTAAGTTAGCTCAGTGGCTAATAATTAGTTGCAATCCATCGGTATCAATATTAAAACTCAGCCAAAAATGGTCTTTGATGTAAATCAACTTGTAAGATATTTCCTTAACATATGTAGGGCTATATCGTCGAATACATGATGTTGATCAAGTTAACAAAAATGAAATCGGACAAATTGTCGCAGATCACCATTTTATTGACGTTATTATTTATAGACTTGCTGATGTTGGCGAGTTAAATCTTGTTCAATCTAGTTGTGTACGGAGCGGATGCTCGTTGGATACTTATCACTAGCCATCTCCGCCACAGGATAACGTCATGGTTAAACGGCTAATAACGGTTCTGCTTATTATGAGTGAACTTGTCATCCGTTTACCGAATACAGAGCAGGGATCATTGATTAAAGAATGCTAATAATGACAACGTACAGCGAAGTAAGCTGGACAAAAAATGCTAATTTATCCATAAGATAAACTCACAATTTGATTAGACACAGCTTTAACTTTGCTTGTTTTTATAACATTATGACAACAAAGATGTGTTTTACTTAAACATCAATGACATTAACTATGACGTTAACAATGACATTAAAAGGATGTTACTCACCCATGAGAGCCACTTATCTATTTTTGTTATGCTCATTGCTCGTGCCGACAGTTGCCAGCGCAAACAACTTACCAAACTTCCTCACTGCAGACTCTGATAAAGAGTACCGTGCAACAATTAATCATTTACGGGGTTTATTACCCAAAAATGGCATTGCAGAAATATTGCCTGGGTTAGCCTCACCGTATGGTGTGCTTGATGTGCATCCAACAAAATTTACCTCTGCAGAGGATAAAAATGATTTTGCTAACTTCAATTTAGGTGTAATGAGTCACGCGATATTTAAAGCCGATCCCCAATTTGTCACCAGTTTGCCCAATAGAGTGCTGTGCAATGAAAAATCATGTCGAGACCAAAGGGTTAAGGCCATCAACATATTGCTGATAGAGCAAGACGTAATCAGTCGTTTTTTTAAGGACAACGTCGATATCACTATTGTTCAGCGCTCAGATGATAATGTATTTAGAGTCAATAACGTATTTTTCACCCCCGCAGGTATTATTCAATATCAACCGTCAGCGGTAGCTGGGTTTGTACCTTCAGCCGATGCCACATATTTTAAAAATGTCACCAATATAGAAGCGTGTAATTTGTGCTCATCACGCTCAGCTAAGGTAAGAGACATTATGGCCAAGCACCACATTGCCGCGATGGTTAAAGAAAGTGACGGCGTAATAAATATTATTTTCGATGGTATCAGTAATAATCATTGGGGAGTTAAGCTAAGCGACAACTCAGATGTTAAGCCAGTAAAAGGGCAGCCAAATGCTTTGGGGTATCGATATGATGATGTTATAGCGATAACACCAACCGTTATTTACTACCAAACTAACTAAAATGATCACCAGCTAAAATATTCACTTCAATATTGCGAATCTCGATACGAAAAAACCATTAATGTCAGCTACATTAATGGTTTTTTCGTGTTTATGAAGGGGCAAATTTACCGAAGTTGACTAAGTGTTTACTGCTACACCAGGTTAGACCTCATACTGTTATGGCCTAATTACCTTGTCTTCTGCTGCTATTGCCAATAGAGTGACGGCCGGAATGTCCGTAATTCAGCACCATGAGTGTGGAAACAAAAACAACGTAGGTAACAAGTTTGATAGATAATATAGCTTTGATCGTCGATTTTTTTCTCGAACACAAATTATTATTAACGGTGTTAATAATAATGCTTATCTCAGTGATAAAACGTTTTATCATTTCAAGTATTCGTGGCGACGTCGCTTTTCTTTCTGATGTGCAACGCAAATGGATGTCACGCACTAAAAATGGCACCTTCATTTTAATACTGGTTATTTTGTTCATGCTTTGGCAATCCGAAGTTAGCAAGTTTGCACTGTCTGTTACCGCCATTGCCATTGCCATAGTGATAGCATCAAAAGAAATTATTCTTTGCTTTACCGGCTCAATACAACGCGCGAGTTCACGTTCATTTGTGATTGGTGATTGGATTGAAGTAGGGAAAATATATGGCGAAGTGATTGAACATAACTTAATGGCCACCGTGATCCAAGAGATCGATCTTGATCAAGGTCAATATCATTACACCGGTAAAACCGCGACATTACCTAACAGTATGTTTTTTACCTATGCGGTGAAAAACCTCAACTTTATGAAACGTTATGTTTACCACAACATAACCATTACCGTGGTCCAGTTTGTTAATCTCTATACACTGTTTCCTGGGTTAACCCGTCAAATAGAACAGCACTGTGAAGACTTTATCGAAGTGGCTAAGCGTTACAACGGTGTGATAGAAAAACATGCTGGTGTCGATTTGCCTGGCAGCGAACCGCATATTCATATCACCAGCGGCATCAACGGCGAGCAAAATGTGCATATCATGATTTTTTGCCCCACCGAACGCGCCATACATTTAGAGCAGTTAATAAGAGAAGACTTTATGATTGCTTACCACGAAAACTTTAGCTAATTCATCTGAAATCGCTCTCTATCGTTCCACATGTTTAGTCCGCACGGCATGATTAATCTCAGTTCAACACTGGGATTAATCATTAACTTCACTGTGTTTTAGCATCAATAACATCAATAACATCAATAACATCAATACAAAGTCTTTGCATGTGTCTATTACTCGTCATCATGACCTTTCAGTAGCGTTTATAGACTCATCTCAGCTTAGTCTCAGCAATTGAGTTACACCTCAGTGTACAAGGCGTTGTGTACCTCCAACCCTATGCATTTGCGTAGCGAATACAACGCCGTGGTTAATAAACCGAAAAATAGGTTATTACAACATTGATATACTCAGCGTTGCAGATGTTGTGATGTTATAGATGTTGTAAATAAGGCTTTTTACGCACTATTTTTTAGAATATTTGATGTAAATAAACAGTGACAATAAAATAACCCCGCCACCAATGAGCTTTTGCATTTCAACTACCTCATCAAGAAAGCTGATAGACAATATTAATGTCCAAATGGGTTCTAAAATCATGATCAGCGAAGCGGTTTCAATTTTAACGCTAAATTGACCGACAGTTTGAAGCAAATAACGCACACTGGTTGCGATAACCGTTGATACCGCAAACCAAAATAGCACATGACCATTTATCTCAAAATGTTCAGGTGAAACCGCAGCCATAATCACGCAACCCACAATGCCCACCATGAATAATTGTACGCAGATGGATGTTAACGGTTTTATATTGGTCAAGACCCGCTTATTCAATACAAAATGCAATGACAGCAGTGCCGATGATAATAAGAAAAACCACTGGCTGTTATCAACTTCCCAGCCAGTTGTGATGGTCAATAACATAATGCCTATACAAGTAATAGGCAGTGATATCCAAAACATGCGGTTAGGTCTTACTTTGAATAATAGCCAAGAAATAAACGGGGCTATAATCATCGCCAGGCTCATGATAAAAGCACCTTCAGACAAAGTACTAGAGATGGTAATCGCGTGAACCCATACTTCAATCGAAGCGGCTAATACCATGCCAACGCCACCAAGCGCGGCAATTTGTTTCAGGCGTAAAAAAAAAATCTGCTGATAACAAAATGGCAATAAAATCAGACTCGCGATTAAGAAGCGAGCAGCAATAAACACCTCTCCAGGCATCTCTAAAATAACAAGTTTGGAGGCTATCCATCCCACAGCCGCAAGCATTGTGGCCAGTAATAAGGATATTTTGCCGCGCAACGCTTCTTGTTTCATCAAACCGTTTGTTCCAGCTGAGGGATGGGAAAAGGGGCAAGGCTCTTGGCAAGTCGCAATGATACGAGAAAACCAAAAAATATGTCGTGATAAATAAATGATGTATACGTATAAAGCGATCCTACCTTACGTCAGAATCGCTCACATATTAACTCAACTAAACAGTGTGATTACTATTAGCTTGGGCTGTATTCGGGGTAATCAGTATACCCGCGTTCAGCACCACCAAATAATGTCTCTGGGTTGTGAGAGGCTAATGGATAGTTATGCTTAATACGGTTTACCAGATCTGGATTGGAGACAAATGGTCGGCCAAAACCAATCATATCCGCTACACCAGCATCAATGGCCTGAGATCCATTTTCGCCGTTGTAACGTCCCGCATAAATAAGCACACCTTTATAAACGTCGCGAACCGTATCTTTAAATACTGTTGGTGTCTCTGGGGCATCATCCCAATCAACTTCAGCCACATGGATATAGACCACATTGAGGCTATTAAGTAATGCAGCCGCGGCAATGTAGGTGTCTATCGGCGTTGCATCAACAGTACCATTTAGCGATGTGAATGGCGCAAGACGAACACCAACACGATCAGCGCCAATGGCTTGCGTCATTGCACCAACCACTTCACCCAGGAAGCGCAGGCGGTTTTCGATACTACCACCATATTCGTCGATGCGATTATTCGCTTCAGAATCTATAAACTGGTTAATTAAATAACCGTTAGCAGCATGCAGTTCTACGCCATCAAAACCGGCTTCAATCGCATTTAACGCTGCTTGACGATATTCGCCAATCACATGTTCAATGTCAGCTTTAGACATTTCACGAGCCACTACCACGTCAACAAAACCGGGTTCGTCGGTACCATTATCCACAAACACTTTTACATTTTGGGCTTTTAGTGCAGAAGACGAAATAGGTTGTTGACCACCGATATTATCAGGGTGAGACACTCGACCAACGTGCCAAAGCTGAGCGAAGATAGTGCCATTTTGTGCATGAACCGCTTTGGTGACCTTCTGCCATCCGGCAATTTGTTCTGCAGAATAAATACCTGGCGTCCACGCGTAGCCTTGGCCCATGACTGATATTTGGGTGCCTTCTGTAATAATAAGACCCGCGGATGCTCGCTGAGCATAATATTCAGCCATCATCTCATTAGCCACATTACCCGGTTGGGTTGAGCGCGAGCGCGTCATTGGTGGCATAACAATACGATTTTTTAAAGAGAGTTTACCGAGCTGTATTGGTTGAAATAGTGCATTGTTCATTCTGTATTCCTCTTTACTTGCTAATTTGGATGAGCTCAATTTGGTATCCATCAGGATCGACGATAAAGGCGATGTGGGTTGAGCCACCTTTTACCGGTCCTGGTTCACGGGTGACGTTGCCACCGCGTGCTTTAATGTCATTACAGGCACTATAAATATCCTCTACACCCAGCGCAATATGACCAAAAGCATTACCATGGTCATACTCATTGGTGTCCCAGTTATAGGTTAATTCAATCGTGGTGCTGTCTGCTTGAGTGCCATAACCCACAAAAACTAAGGTGTAGCGATAGTCTTTGTTTTCGGTTCTTTCTAGCACTTTCATGCCTAGCACATGGGTATAAAACTCAATTGATTTCTCTAGGTCAATGACTCTCAACATAGTGTGTAAAAATTTCATAACTCTCTCTTTAAGCGACATCTTTTAAACGCATCAGCGAACGTGCCCATTCCCGAATAAACAAACGAATAAACAACCGAATAAACAACCGCATAAACAATCGGATAAATTACACAATAAGGCGTGCGTATGAATGATGAATGATGTTCGATAGACGTAATATACAGTGAACAAGGCTAAACAATAAATTATTAAAACTTATCATTTTAATAATAAAACGTTATCAATGGAGGGTTTAACAATTAACGTCCAAAATTTTTTGAACATAATTAACAAATTATTTGCTGGTTATCATGGTGACAATAAACATTATCATGCAAAGCAAACCGAAAGTTGACAATGTGCCCCTCAAATACAAATGAAAACGGTCTGTGATCTCTCTGATTTTTGCAAAAAAGAGGCACGCCTTATCGTCTAAATTTTGCTTAGGCACAGATGTATGAACTGCTTTTTAACCATTAAACCCTGGTGATAGTGCGTTTTTGTTGTTGCAAAGAGTATTACGCCTATAGCATAGGCGCATTAATGACGCAGTGTAGAAATATTTAGGCTCAATAAATATTGGGCAGCATGAAAATAAGATTAACCATTGTTGCGATAATCTTTACCGCTATTTCGATGCCGGTTATGTCACAGACTGTTAACGAAGAAATACCACAAGCCATTCAACCTATGCACGAAACATCTAACCCTATTGCCTTTGAACACTGGCGCCATACTCGTGTGGAATACACTCAATGGCATAAATAATAATGTGCATTGAGGTAATGATGAGTCTCGACCTTAAGCTTATATACCCGCACCGTCATTTAAGCTCAGAGTAGGTTGAGTCTTAATCTGACTTTCGCTGCGGTATATCTCGTCAAAATCAACTAGCGGTAGGGATTCAAAACCAGGTTTAGCAAATAAATAACCCTGCATCAGCTCAATGCCACAATCGCGTAACCATTGCATTTCTTCTATTGTCTCTACGCCTTCAGCCAAAGAGGTAATGTTAAGTTCAGTAAACAAGTTTAAGCAGTTTTTTATAATAGCTTGTCGGGTTTTATCTTGGTCGATATTACGAACAAGCTTCATATCAAATTTGATAATGTTGGTTTGAAAATCAGCCAACAGTCCCAAACCGGCATAGCCAGAACCAAAATCGTCTAGTGCGGTGATAAATCCTGATTTCTTATAATACTCAACGATACTCTTAACAAATGCAGTATCACTAATGTTCTCATTTTCTGTAAATTCAAACATGATTCTGTTGGTTGGGAAGTTATACTCTTTAGCGGCTTCTAAGGTTGTTCTAATACAGCGCTCAGGTTTATAAATAGCATTTGGAAGAAAGTTAATGCTAAGCATTGAATCTAGCTTTAGTTTCGCCGCCAGTGCGATGGCTTTAACGCGGCAAAGTTGATCAAAGAGGTAACGATTATCATCATTAACTTGAGAAATGATCGAAAAGGCCGATTCATTCTGTAAGCCACGTACCAATGCTTCATAGCCAAATATGCTATTGGTCTTACAGTTAATAATTGGCTGAAAAGCCATGGTGAAATCAAAATCAAGGCTGCTTTTATCAAAACATTTATTACAAGTAAATCTGTCATAAATTATTGGCTTTGTTTCCATTGTAGCAACCTCAATTAATATAACGCTCGCTTAAGCTATGCCGTAACGAACTTAGGATTCTACCTTGCATGGTAATGACTAAAAACATTACCAATGCAGCGCGTTGCAAATCAACATTAAGTGTTTGTTGAGCTTAGCCGCTATGCGGCAGGAAAAGATAAAACTCATCTTAATTGTATCAATTTTAATTTGATTAACTGTCGACTTAATCGATGTTGCCACACTGTGTGGGTTAACACTCAGACATCATAATAATATCAACGATAAAGACATTAAAACAACATCTTACCTATTTCAATTTTTAAGGCAAGCCACGCACAAACATCATTACACATTATCGAGTATTTAATAGTATATCGGTCAATTTGTTGGCTAATTGCTTAATAAAAAAACATCATATTCACCATCTTTACGCACTAACAGTAGCCCAAATCTGACCAATGAATTACCAATAAAGCGGTCGGTAGTTTGTTGTACGGATTGATGCGCTGATTAGAACGGCAGTTGCTCACCGTTAACATCATAAAACTGACCGGTATTGTGAATCGATAAATTGTTGATCACTTTTATAATCCCAAGGGCGGAATCATTAACCTTTACCTTTGCAGAGCTGCCGCCCATATCCGTTTGTACCCAACCAGGATGAACCGATACCACCGCGACGTTATCATTAACCAGTTCAGTCGATAAATTCACAGTTAACATATTGGCTGCGGCTTTAGACATTCGGTAACCATACCAGTCGACACCTTGTGCTTGTGATAGTGATCCCTTAGAAGAAGAGATAATCGCTATTTTGCATAAACGATTTTTATTCAATAGTTCTAATAAGCAGTGTGTTAAAAATAATGGCCCGAGCGCGTTCACTTTAAAACACATTTCAGCGTCAGCATAATCAATAGCATGAATACTGTGATTATCTCGATCTAAAAAGCCCGCATTATTAACAATTAAATCGAGACTAATATTTTGCTGACTGAGATTATTCGCTAAGCGCTGGATTGATTCAGAGCTCGTGATATCCAGTGACTCAATCAATAATTTGTCAGCAAACAGGGCCTTCAACGACAAAAGCTCAGTCGCTGTTGCGCCATCTCTACAGGTTGCTATGACGCTGCAACCGTTGACAAGATATTGCTCTGTTAACGCTAAACCAATACCTCTATTCGAACCGGTGATTAATACCACTTCACTATTCATTAAAAACCTCTAAATCGATTGTTTTATATAACTTTTCTGGTAAGTTTTATTGAAAAATTCTTGTGTAAATTCTTGTGTAAATTCTTGTGAAAAAGATAGATGTAAAATATTGATAAATATCATCTTGTAGTTGTGTCACTGCTGATGTGATTCGATATGTTTACTCTGTGTTGCGATAAAAATCGTCATTCGATAAAACACAATGGCTGAGTGATCATCGTCATGCTTTGCTTATTCCTCGTATACTCGCTCCGAATTAATAAGCTGGTGGCTATAAATGATCACTCAATCTGTTCGTTCAATTTACTCGTTCAAAATGTTCGTTCAAAATGTTCGCGCCAATAGCCTTGCTCAAACGACTAGCTGCGAAATAACTACTTAGACGTTGCAGCAAGGCTTAATGTATTGAGGACACCAGAGATTTTATTAATAACCTTATCGCAGCCTGCAATACTATGACGCTGTTTAATGTACTGCGGATTGTTATACGACAGCCAAACCTTGTTATCAGCATCCTCGCTAATCAATACCTTTTGTGGCAAGTCAATCGCGACAAGTTGGTTACACTGCATTAATTGAGTACCGATGTTAGGGTTACCGAAAATAATCACTTCAGTTGGTCTCAGAGTTAAGTTCACACCGGCGGCATTTTTTTGATGATCAATCCTGGAAAAAACCGTAAAACCTTTGTCTTTTATGATCGACTCAAACCTATCTGCCGTTTCTTCGGCCGAGTAATGGCTTTCAACAGTGATAAGGCTTTCTACCGCATAAGCATGAGTAGAAGCCAACAAGACGGCAACGGCTAAAGAAATATTTTTAATCATAAAATCACCTATTCGTTATGTTTGGTCATACTAGTTGTGTTTGGTCATACTAGTTGTGTTTGGTCATACTAGTTGTGTTTGGCCATATTAGTTATGTTTGATCAATAGAAGCATTTCGGCAATAAACTCGGCTAACATCAAGGATATAAAAATCGACTTAAGCATTTGTTGTACGCAAATACTATTAATACCCGTTTAGTTTCAGGCGTATTTATCTGCTTGGCCCTAATTTAACCGCAGTACCAAAAGCCATAATTTCAGACGAGCAATCCATAATGGCACTTGTCGTAAAGCGGATCCCCACAATTGCATCAGCCCCTTTTTGTGCCGCACTGGCAACTAAACGCTCAACTGCGACATCTCTGGCATCAGATAACATTTCGGTGTAACCGCGGATTTCGCCACCAACAATGCTTTTTAAGCCGGCCATAATGTCTCGACCAATATGTTTAGATTGAACCACATTACCGGTTACAACACCGACAATCTCGATAATGTCCCGACCAGGAATGGTTTCAGTCGTGGTATAAATCATAAATCCTCCATGAAAAATCAACCGTAAACCATCGTACTGCTAACACGCTTAAATAGGAATCCAATTAGTGATACTTAACTGACCCCCAATACTGTTGTTTACGCTTTAGGCGCATCTTGTAATAAAGGGAAGTAATGATGAGTCGTATTGAAGAGAAGCAATAAAGGGTCGTGATGAAGAGCCGTAATCAATAGTGGTAATGTAGATTCATAATACAGAATCGTAATCTAGACGATCCATAAAATGCTGGTGGACGTAATAGGTCACTTAATGAGTATCGTAATAGACACTTAATGGCAGAGTAAAATACGCTCGGTGTTTTATAGGTCGCTTTTATGTAACCTGCGCAGACTTATTTTGAGTAAATATGCATTAAAGTGAGTGAAGGTTAAAAATTTACCGAGGGTAATACTTTTATTTTTGCATAATCACGAATAGTTATTCTAGTGGTGTGCTGGCGGCATTAGCCTACGTTAGCGGTGTTTTTTACTATCACTTTATTTTTATAGGGCGGTTTATGGCGTTAAACATGGCATAATTAGTCACTAGGTTCAGCATTGGTTTTTGTGTAAACATTTTTGGCAATCGCTTTAGTGACAATAGAGGTATGTTTGGCTTCACATCATTCATTATTAAATCATCAACGTCATTTTGAACGTATCGGGCCCGACTATCGTAATGGCGATTCGGTCAGTTTTCTCGACATTAAACACACTTTTGGTTTGCAGCATATCCGTGTTGGAAAATGGGTTAACCGTGAGGAGTCGGCACTTGCGGCTAATTTAATTTTTGATTCACTAGCCGACTTAGCCAACATATTAGCGGTACCACCAGAGTTGATTGGTTTACGCGGTAGCTTGCGCTTTGCCTTTGGCCATGGCGGCCAAAAAGGTGTGCAAGCTCATTATGCGCCAGCATACCGGGAACTGGCATTAGCCAAAAATGCCGGAGCAGGGTCGTTAGCTCATGAATTTTGGCATGCATTCGATCACTATATCGCTGATAAAATGTTTATCGACGACAGTATATTAGACCCGTATTTGTCGTCGCTTGTAATATCAGAGCAAACTACCAATACAACTAGGGCTAACTTAAGTCGTGCCAATTTATTTGCTTGTGCCAGCGACAATTGGCTGGCCGATAAATCCATAATTGCTCACCCGTTGAATAATAAACTCTCTAGCTTATTTAAAGTGACCTTGCTGAGCGCCAACGGCCAAGAGCCACACGACTATGTGCGTCGCTCCATCGCACTCGATAAACAGCAACGCTGCCATTACTTTGCTAAACCGACCGAAATGATGGCGCGCGCCTTTGAATCATGCATTGAAATGTATTCACAAGATTATGCTAATATATCCAATCCTTACCTGGTTAATAGTACTATCGACTCGCCACTTGCTAAGCATGGCGCTTATCCCGATGCAGAACATTGCCGTGAAATATATCGAGCCATGATGGAATATTTTGAACCTTTAGGGCTAGCGTTTGATAAGCAACAAGGTGAACAGTAGGCACCTATCTCTATGGGGTAACGATGTAAGTTAGTAGCTTGTATGAGTTAGTTTGAGAATGGTGTCATTTCCAATGTTACAAACAAAGGGCGATTAATGTGGCCTTTGCTTTAATGTTTATCTATAGAAAATCAGTTCGGCCAAGACTTGTTTTCACCTAGCTAACGTCATTTGCTAGCATTGTTGAGTATTCTGGGACAGATATTGCCATTTGTGTCCCTTATTTTATCTCTTTTGCTTTGGTGGATAATGCCCGCTTTGCAATTTGATTTGCATAATGCAACTCAAATTGCGTCTCAACATGCAAACCAAATACCCATAGACTCTCCAATGTTGGTTGATGTTGGAAATTGTTGTCTAATAACAATGTGTTAGATTGCCTCTGTATGAATGGCGTACAAATTGCTGCTTCTTCGTTGTCGGTAGAGAGCAAAGAGGCAGTTCGTTATGAGTATTAAAATTGAATTACTTGAATTCATTCAATGTGTGCTCGCTAAAGAATTAGCCGAGCATGGGAAAACTATTCAACCTTGTTTAATCAATAAAACAGGCTATTACAGTGCGGTATATCAGTCCGATCCGACGTTAATGCATCAGCAATTGAGTGAACTGATAAAACAAGTGCTACAAGTCGCGGATGAAAAAATTGTGCTGATCGTTGCAGCTAAAAGTAAGCATTTAGAGCTTGCCATTTATGCTGATACAAACACCGACATTGCCGCTATCTGCACCACACCAGAGAAAGCCTTTTTTTCTCAGCCAGTGTCGATTCCTCATCAATTCATCGAATTACGGAGTGGATCGAACAAGATTAATGCTGTCTTAGCGCCGTATATTAAATTTTCGTTGGTTAATTTTACTCATTTGAAAATGAAGTCTGCGTTGAGTGTAGATTTAATTGACGAGGAGTCTAAAACCACCAATGATATTGATAATAACAATGACGTTATCAAGCTGACATTATGTAACATTGTCAATGCTCCAGATACCGATGTTAGCCCAACCTCAACTTTGTTTTGGCCATTTTATGATACGGATATTATTAACATGATTAACAAGCAAGCTTCACCAGAGCCATTATCTATACTCGTTGCCGACGACAGTATTCCTAGTCAAGTTGCTACCCAAGCCATGCTTGAAAAGCTCGGCTGTAAAGTGGTGTCGGCGAATGATGGCAATTCAGCGTTAGCGCTAGCACAGCAACAAACATTTGATTTAATTCTGCTCGATGAACGTATGCCAGGGTTGTATGGCAGCGATGTGGCACAAAGACTGGTTAACGATGACGCAATGAATCGGCTAACCCCTAAAGTGTCGTTAACCGGGCTCACTGAGCCCGATGAAATCCAGCACCTGTTCAGTAAAGGTATTACCCATTATTTAGAAAAACCAGTCACTAAATTGGCATTAGAAAAGTTTTTAGTTCAATGGCAGCTGCAATAAAAGCTTTGTTATATAAAATACATTCACTCTGATACGACAACGTAGGAATTGATTATCCATTGTCGTTAATAAGCCGTCTGTGCAGTCAGTTTATAGCGAAGATGTGTTGCCACCATATACCCAAGTAGTGTCATTCGAACGACTTAAGCTAACCAATAAAGGCGGCTAATCATGGCTGATGAATCCAGGGATGAGCAACAAGTTCAAATTCAATATGCACTTGTTGAAAAACTCTCTCATGCACAAAAACGTCAAACTAAATTACTTGAACTTTTAGATGAATGCATTTTTGAATGTAATGACCAACTTGAATTAACGTATACCAATCCCGCATGGAAAAAGCGATTAGGTTATGATCGTGAGTCGTTAGAGAAAATGAATTTGTGTTCGTTAATCAGTTCGTCAACGCAACTGGCATTACTTGAAGTGTGTCTACATAAATTAGCCTACAGCCGTAACAATGTCCCAACCATTATTGAAGTTCAACTTAAGTTATTAAACGGTCAGCATCACTGGTTTGAATTAAAGTTAGTGCAAGACGGTGACGGTGGTTACATCGGTTCGCTGTTTGAAATTCAGCAACATAAAGATATACAAGCACAACTACTTCATCAACAAAACTATGTTAAGCGTTTATCGTTAGTGGCCAGCCATACCAAAAATTTAGTGGTGATAACCAATCGCGAGGGATTCATTGAGTGGGTGAATAAAAGTTTTGAAGAAAGCACCGGTTATATCTTAAAAAATATTATGGGTAAAAAACCTGGTCATTTATTGCAAGGTAAAGACAGCAATCCTCAAACAATAACCTTAATGTCAGAGGCGTTACGTCAAGGTAAAAGCTTTCAAACCGACATTATTAATTACAATTGTCATGGCGAACCTTATTGGGTCAACATTAATACCAGTCCGGTGGTTGATAGCACTGGCAACATAAGCCACTTTATTGCGGTACAAACCGACATTAGCGAAAACAGGGCTGCTTTAAAAGTTTTACAAGAAGCTAAATATCAAGCAGAGCAATTATCCGAAGCTAAAAGTCGTTTTATGGCCAATATAAGCCATGAAATTCGTACGCCACTGAACGCAGTGATTGGTTCTGCTGATATCCTGCTCGAAAGCGGCTTAACCCGTGAGCAAACACGCTTTACAGACATGATAAGAACCAGTAGTGATGCATTATTGAGTATCTTAGATGATGTCCTGACCTATTCTCGTTTTGAAGCCGGTAAAATAAATATTGTTAATGAACCTTTTAAGCTTGATCGTTGCCTTGAAGAAGCGATTGATATCGTATCTGGCCCAGCTTTAGAAAAAGGCTTATCAGTTATCTTAAATATTATGCCAACAGTGCCGCTAGCTATCATTGGTGATAAAGCCCGTATCAGGCAAATATTAATTAATTTATTGGCCAATGCCGTTAAGTTTACCCCCCAAGGGGAGGTCGTGGTATCGGTTAATTACATGAATAATGATGACCAACTCACCTTACAGATAACCGTTCAAGATACGGGGATTGGTATTGAGGCGGATAAAATTGAACAGATGTTCGAAGCGTTTATGCAATCAGACACCTCATCAACTCGTGTTTATGGTGGTAGTGGCTTAGGGCTGGCAATTTGTCGTCAGATTTGTGAAGCGATGGGCGGTGATATTTGTGTTGAATCGACTCTCGGGGTAGGTAGTCGTTTTATTGTTGAAATTCCGCTGAAGCTTGAGCCTAAAATTTGTGATTCAACCGCCAAAATTATTAATAATAATAAATATTCACATTGTTGGGTTGTCGGTCAAAATAACAGCTTAAATCCAGCCGTTTACAATATGTTGCAGCATTACAGTCTCACTTATAGTGCGTTTAACAACCCGACTGATTTACCACAACAGCTAGCAGATAATGTCGATATTATTGTGTTAACAGACCCAAATCAATTGCAGTCTTGTCGTGATTATTTGCAAGCCATCAATAACCTTAAATCAACCAAAGTGTGTTTTCTTTCAATAGACTTACTCGGCCAAGAGAGTAGTTTTGTGTATAACAATCAAAACGAAATTCAGCTTAATGGCCCATTTAAATTATCACATTTGAGTTGGGCATTAGAGTTATTAGATGATCCTTTGGTTAACCTAGAGTTAACTCATTCATGCGAGAGTGGGTTTCCACCATCGCTGGCACTGCAGTTTACTGATAAGCATGTATTAATCGTTGAAGATAACATCAACAATCAGGCAGTGTTAAGTCAAATACTGGTTCAAGTGGGTTGTGAGGTTCATTGTGCTGAAAATGGCCAAGCAGCATTGAACTACTTAGCTGAACACAAAACCGACTTAATCCTTATGGATATTCAAATGCCTGTTATGGATGGCATTACCGCGACAGAAAAAATTCGTTCTGGTCGAGAGATATTCAGTCAAACACCGATTATAGCCGTGACGGCTAATGCTATTCATGGTGATAAAAAGCGTTTTATTCAAGCAGGAATGAATGATTATCTAGCAAAACCCATCAATCGAGACAGCTTGTATGAGTTACTCCAACGCTATTTGAATTCAACCAATAGTGTTAAGCGGAGTAAGTTAGATAAACTCCAATATACCTTAGATCAATTAAATGGCTTATAACGGTTGTCTCAATGATTTGTGCATACAAATCAACTCTATATAGCGATAGCACTGATAGTAATATAGAGTGTTATTGATGTTTGATAATTCTAGGGACCTAATATGGATCAACCACAGCCGACAATTGATGAAGCAAACAGGCTTAAGGCATTACTTGAGTTGAATTTGCTGGATACGTTTCCAGAAGAGCAGTTTGATCACATGACTCGTTTTGTCCAAGCCTACTTCAATGTATCAATTTGTTTGGTCAGTTTGGTTGATAAAAATAGACAATGGTTCAAATCTAAACAAGGCTTAGAAGCCTGCGAAACAGGTAGAGCAGAGTCCTTTTGTGGCCATGCTATTCATTCCAGTGATGTATTTGTTGTTGAAGATACCTTAGAAGACCAACGCTTTGCTGATAACCCCTTAGTTTTAGATGGCCCTAAAATTCGTTTTTATGCAGGATTTCCTTTGCAAACTGCTGGTGGTCATCGTATTGGCACCTTGTGCATTATCGACACTAAGCCAAGACAATTTAATTATAGCGACAAACAGCATCTGCAAGATTTTGGTAAAGTAATTGAAAGCCTGATCCGTCAACGCAGTGCAGAAATAGCAACCGACAAGCAAAGCTCATTTACCCAAAGGTTAATCAGCTTACTCACGAAACCATCGCCGCTATGGACCCGCAGAGCCGTGGCTTTTTCAATCAGTTTGATTGTACTGGCATCGAGCCTGTTCCTTGCCGTACAAACAGACAATCAACATGTAATTTCGCAAGCTGATATTATTGAACATTTAACTCCGGATGAGTCAACTAACGACTCTTGGTGGCATTATACGCGATACATTTTTGCTGGTGGCTGCCTGGCCATGCTGATGTATTTATTGCTTCGATTACCGGCTAACTTACGTAAAATGTTACATATGTTATCAGTTAATCAAGTTAGGAATGAAAGACGTTTTCGTGATGCGATTGAAGCATTAGCTGATGGATTTATCATTTTTGATAATCAGCAAAAAGTGGCGGTGTATAATCAAAATTTTATTTCGCTTTATCCTGAACTGGCTGATATTGTTCACGAAGGCATTAGTTATCAAGAATTACGAAAAAACTCCACAGTACGCAGTTTAGTTAAACAACCTGATTTTCTAGATGTAGATGACCTACGTAAGCAGCAACCTGAGCGGATTATTGAGTTCAATGACGGCCGTTGGATTAAAATGGTTGAACGACCAATGCGAGATGGCGGTATTGTTGGGTTCCATACCGATATAACTGAGTTGAAACGCAAAGAACTACAACTCATCGAAGCGCGCCAAAAAGCAGAAACGGCTAACGTAGTTAAATCAAAATTTTTAGCCAATGTCAGTCACGAAGTCAGAACCCCATTAAATGGTATTATTGGCCTTTTGGATGTGTTGGTTGACGATGAAGAGCTTAATTCGCAGCAACAATTTTATTTAACCACAATGCAAGATTCATCTAATAGCCTACTGCAAATATTGAACGACATTTTAGATGTCAGCAAAATGGAAGCCGGTAAGTTAACCTTAGTCTCTGAACCCTTTAATTTAACGACCACACTGCAATCTGCCTGCAGCTTAATGAATACAAATGCTGAGGCGAGTGGTTTATCGCTTAGTTTATCATTACCTGAACAAGAGTTAAGTTTGCTCGGTGACCCAGGCCGCATACGCCAATTAGTACTTAATTTATTATCAAATTCGATCAAATTCACCAAAGTGGGAAGTATAAACTTAACCGCAACATACGATGTGGTCTCAGATACTCAAGTGAGCGTGACAATTACCATTACCGACACCGGTATTGGTATTCTTGAAACGATGCTGAATCACATCTTAGAACCCTTCACTCAAGTCGATAATAGTGCAATAAAACACAGCTCAGGTACTGGGCTTGGCTTAGCAATCAGTAATAATTTAGTTAAGTTAATGCAAGGGACATTAACGATAAACAGCCAAGAACAAAGCGGTACCGAAATCATTATTGGTATACCGTTTACCCTAGCTAAACCGGTTGAATATAACTCAGCAACATTAATTAGCAATCTCAACCTTCGCGATAGAAATGTCAAAATATTGCTCGCCGATGATGACAAGACTAATCAACTAGTGATGCAAGCGATGTGCGACAAACTGCAATGTAATATTGATATTGTTAATGATGGAATAGAGGCCGTTGAAGCGGCCAAAAAACTAAAGTACGACGTTATTTTAATGGATATATATATGCCAAGAATGGATGGCATTACCGCGTCTACACTCATTCGTGCAGACTCTTTATGCAAAAAAACGCCCATCATTGCTTTTACCGCCAATGCTATGGAAGGGGATAAAAAACGCTTTATGGATGCAGGTATGGACGATTATGTTTCAAAACCGATTAACAAAGTTCACTTCTTACAAACCCTGTCTAAATTCCTACAGTAGTCATCTGTTTGCTTTGTAATTTGAGTTGCATTTTGCAAACAGAATGGCAAGTTGCTATCTAAAATAACTTAACTAATTTCATTGCAGTTATTGCTTTATATATCAGTGATTTATCGATTGATTAATAATCGTTTTTTTGGCTCGACTCTTGCTGTCTATTAATTACCACATAAGTATTAATCGTTTTGGAGTCAGATATGTATCCCCAAAAACAAACTGTGATCAATGAAGATGCAAGTAACTCAAATTGGAATGACCTTACCGACGTTATAGAGGAGGCATTAAAACAACATTGTTTCAGCATGGTGTATCAACCGCTTATTTCAGTGCAAACAGGTCGGATTGTCGGCTTTGAATCATTGGTTCGATGTGACTCGCCAACGTTTGGGGTTATTTCGCCCAGTGACTTTATCCCTTGTGCTGAGCAAAGTGGACAAATCTTAGAGCTAGGGAGTTGGATATTTCAACAAGCATTGCTAGATTTAAAGCGCATGCGTAACCAGGGCATGCAAAACATTTGTTTATCGTTGAATGTATCCCCAGTTCAGTTGCTGCATACTAATGTTTATGAACAACTCATGTCTCTTATTATCGAACTCCAAATCCCGCCGTCTGCCGTTAAATTAGAATTAACCGAAACCGCACTCATTCACGATCCCCAAACCATTTGTAAAGTGTTTAATGCCTTTAAACAAGAAGATGTACAAGTGTGGCTGGACGATTTTGGGACTGGGTTCGCCTCATTAAGTTTATTGCGAAAATTCAATATTGACGGCCTAAAAATAGATCGCAGCTTTGTCAGTGGCATTGCAGACAATAATGAAGATTTCACTTTATGCAGCGCCGTTATCGCCATGGCGCAACGACTTGGATTACATATTGTCGCAGAAGGCGTCGAGACAGAAAGCCAGCTGCAAATATTAAGTCAGCTTGGGTGCGATGTCGTCCAAGGTTACTTATTGGGTAAACCACAAACATTAGAAAAGAACCTTAGCCTATGGAGTTAACATATTTTGTTTATCGTTTATGACCAAACTATTTTTGTAGATACTGAAGCTGCATATTGATTTGCAAAATGCGAATCAATATGCGACTGTAAATTAAGTAGCCTTTGTTTATAATATGAGGTTAATTAATTCACTGAATAATAACGGTAAAATTGTTTCCTTTATCTTGGCGTAACTCTTGCGTTTACCCTATAAGACAAGCCAAAACGCGACTTTAAAGCTTTTTGATCATTATGCTTATAACGCAGTGGTTATATAAACCACCATGAGGTGAACAATGTTAGAACCCACAGCAATAACAGCATGCCCAATCATGCAGCGAAGTACCTTAGACAATTTATTGTCCGATTTAGGTTTTGAAACTTATCAACATTTGCTTAATTTATTTGAACAAGAATTAATTCAATTGCATTTAAATCTGCAAACGGCAGTAGAGCAACAACAATACCAAGAGATTAATAACGTGACGCACATCCTGAAGAACACTGCTGCATTATATGGAGCAGAACGTTTATCGAAAAGTGCCTGTCTGGTATATCAAATAGAAATTGGCCAAGCGTTTATCCCACAAACTCAGCAGTTAATAGCTATTTTAGTTGAAACACTCAATGTATTTAACGTGCATATTCACTCGTTAGTCGAGTAGGGAAGGTCGGTAATGAATGAACACAATAAACCGCTCGTATACGTAGTTGAAGACAGCCTCTCTAGTGGAGCGTTATATTGCAGCCAATTGAAAAAGGCCGGTTTTGATACGCAACATTTTGTCGATGGTTATTCTGCACTCGTGGCGATTAAAGAAAAAATGCCTGCTGTATTAGTGCAAGATGTTTGTTTACCCGACATTAGTGGTTTAGAAGTATTGAAATACGTCAATAATCAAGACACCTCAGCCAAAGTGATTATCATCACTTCAAACAGTTCTATCGATGTTGCCGTTGATGCAATGCGCTTAGGTGGCTATGACTTTATTGAAAAACCGTTTACTTCAGAACGCCTAACCACATCAGTAGGTAATGCTGTTAAGCAACAAAATCAAGACATAAAAACCATTACTGTAGAGCCAGAAGCAACCTCGCTCGAGCGAATGAACTTTATTGGTGAATCGTTATCAATGCATACCGTATTTCGCTTATTAGAAAGTGCTGCACGCAGTAAAGCCAGTGTGTTTGTAACCGGTGAAAGCGGTACAGGTAAAGAAGTGTGTGCTCTTGGTTTGCATCAGGCCAGTGCTCGCGAGCAAGGTCCATTTATTGCCATTAACTGTGCGGCTATTCCTGCAGAGCTATTTGAGTCAGAGTTTTTTGGTCATGTTAAAGGTGCATTCAGTGGCGCATTAACGGATCGTAAAGGTGCTGTCGAAGTCGCCAATGGTGGTACGCTATTTTTAGATGAAATTTGTGAAATGCAATTAAATTTGCAAGCAAAATTATTGCGTTTTTTACAAACGGGTACATTTTGTAAAGTGGGCAGTAACGATCTGCAACAAAGTGATGTCCGCATCGTTTGTGCAACGAACCGTAATCCGGCAGAAGAAGTCGGTGAAGGGCGTTTTCGGGAAGACTTGTACTATCGACTCAATGTTATCCCGGTTATGTTGCCGCCATTACGTGAGCGTGGCGATGATATTTTATTGCTAGCAAATCATATTTTGCAGTCTAAAACGGCTGAGAATAACAAACAGTTTACCGACTTTAGTGCTGACGTTAAGCATACCTTTATGCAATACGATTGGCCTGGTAATATTCGTGAATTGCAAAATGTGATCGAAAATATAGTGGTGATCTATGATGGTCAGACTGTACAGCAGGGCATGTTACCAGGTAATTTTGGTCATTCAATCGTCAGCCATACCAACAGCCACCCTACAAATAACCATGGTATTCAGCCGAGTCAAACAACCACTAATATCACGGCCAGAACCTCAACCAATAGCGTTAATACCCAACAACCTTCACCACATAATATTGTTCAGCTTTGGATAGTAGAGAAAAATACCATTGAAGCAGCCATTGACCAATGTGACGGTAATATTCCACTAGCAGCTGCTTATTTAGGCATTAGCGCATCAACTATTTATCGAAAAATGAAAAGCTGGGCTGAGAGTTAATAGTCTTTTCTAAACCGTTAAAAGTTACCTTAATCGGTAACTTTTTTTTGCCATTTGAAAAGCCATTCAAATTGCTAGGCTCATCCCCCTAAGTGCGTCGCAAAATGCGAATCGATTTGAGAGTAATGTAAGTCAGAACATTTAATAACGACAAATAACTGCCTAACCTACTGTTTTAAAATAACTAATATTTTTTAATTTTGTGGCCAGCTTCCTGCATTAATCATTGTACTGTCTTAAATGACGCGTTAAATGTTAAGGGGTGAACCATGAAACAATCTCTCTGTGTAACGTCAATCTGTTTGTTGCTAGTGAGCATGTCAGTATTTGCTGGCACTAAAGGGCTAGATTTTATTGAAACAGCAGATGGCCGCCAGTCCAGTATGATCCGAGAAATGGTCCAGTGGACTCATTCACGTTTGGTGTTTAAAAAAAGCATTTCACGCGTAGCCATTGGCCAAGATGCCATTATGCAAGTTGAAGTACTCGATAAAAATGAAGTATTAGCACTGGCAAAAAAAGTGGGCCGTACCAGCCTTATTGTTTGGTATACCGACGACACCTCTGAAACGTTTCTATTCAGTGTCACAGAAGACTTGAGTGTGTTAAGGCAAGCGCTCAGTGATATTCACCCTAAAATTCGCCTAACATTAGCACCTGATCGCGCAGCTCTGGTACTTAGGGGCCGAGTGCCAACGGTAAAATATAAATTAGCCGCTGAAACTGCCGCTCGTCATTACTTAGATGCAGGTAAAAACCGTATCAACGATAACAATAGTTTAGTCATGAAATCACCTACCGATTTTTTGGCCGACTTAAGCCCTAATATTCGTCTACCGTCGCAGCAACTGCGTAAGTCTAATCGGGGGAGTGTAGGCCACGCCGCTATTATCAACTTAATTCAAGTTGATGTATTACCAATGAGCATGATTGAAAAAGTCAAAAAGGCCATTATTCAATTAGGTGGTGAATCAGTCACGGTAAGTCGTATTCAAAAAGGCGACATGCCTGATGATCAAGCCGACACCTTGTTACTAGGCGGTCAGGTTGAAACCCAAGTTGACCTCGTTAGAGTATTAAATTTAGCATCGCGCCTTTTCACTGGAGATCGTATTAATTCAATCACTGGAAAAATAGAAGCAGGCAGTAATGACATTACCGTTATCGCCAATGAGTCGGGTGGGTTAATCAGCTCAAGCCAACAGGTAAGCAGTAATTCGTCATCAAATAGAGGCGGTAATGCAAAATCTAGCAGTAACAATGTGAAGTCAAATATTGCCAGAGCCAAGTTGTTGTCTATGGCGAATGGTAGATTATTGTCGACCATCGAAGTCCGCGATTTACCCCAGGTTCGTGTAGCGATTCAAATGTACGAAGTGAATCGTCGCAGTTTAACCCAATGGCGTCCTGACTTTTCATTGATCACTCAAGGCTACAACAAAACAGACGGTAATTTCGGTTTAGATGGGGCAACTAATCAAGCACTGGGTTCAGGCCAAGTCGAAAATGCATTGCAGGTATTAGGTGGCGCACTGGTGAACAACTTCCAAGTGGGCGGCAGTGAGATTGCATTTGATTTACTGTTTTCATTGTTAGAAAAAGACGGTATCTCACGCACATTATCTCGTCCGACGTTAACCGTCTTAGCAGGAGAAAAAGCCGTATTCCGAGCCGGTGGTGAAGTGCCAGTGCCAACGTCATTTTCACCCAATGGAATTAGTAGTGCCAATGGGGGTAATAGCCAAGGGGTATTTAGTGGCACCGAGTTTAAATCGTTTGGTATCCAGCTTGAAGTACGAGCAATGGTGGACGAAAACGACTTAATCACTTTAGATTTAAGTCCTAGTATTTCAACACCAGACACTTTGTTAACCCAACAAATATCGTCGAGCACAGGGTCATCATTAACCACTAGTGCATTCAATGTCAGAAACCTGACCACCAGTACGCGCTTACGTGATGGACAGCCATTAATCATCGGTGGGTTAGTCAGCCGTGACATTAGTGACTCACGTGACTTTGTACCGGGTATTAACGATGTTCCGTTGCTGGGTAAGTTAACCGAGTCATCGTCTGACGCCGATACCGCCCGCGAGTTAATTATTATTGTGACGCCAACACTGGTAAGAGAGCCACGTCATGATGTTGCCTTATGGCAATTCCAAACATCAGCTGAAATGCTACAAAGCATGCAATTTCCATTAGCTGACTCGTCACTATAAAGAGGACATTAATTATGAAGACCTTAACTCATTTCCGCCTCAGTACCGTGATTGTGGTTGCCTTAGTCAGCAGTGCGTGTAGTACCAGCCAAACTAAGCGTGAATATCAGCCAGATGATCAGTTAACGGCGATGTTAAAACAATACAATGTAAATCAAACCGATGGTGTTAATTGCCAAGGTTATCAGTCTGCTATTAGTGACTGTGAACGCTTGTCGAACGACCTAGGTGCATTAACAATGACCTATCCACAACACCAACAAATTGGTTTTACAGCCGCGATTGTTTACCATCAAATCGGTCGTGATGTTGATAGCCAAATGGTGCTAGATAGGTTGTTATCGCAACAACAACCAGTATCCGAAGTAGCCATTTTGCGCAGTAAACTGGCCATGCAAGAGGGTAATATCAACCTGGCAAGAACCGTATTACAACGACAAGTGCAGTTACAACCGGATCACCCAGAACTGCATGCAACATTAGCAGCAAGTTATTATTTAGAAGGTCGTTACGAAAAAGCCGAAGCCGTGATTGCTACCGCCGACCGATTAGGCGCTCCAGTATGGCGAACCAGTTACCACTTAGGACTAATTCACGAAGCACAATCAAATTGGTCGCAAGCATGCCATTTTTACGCCGACACCCTGAGTTACCAGCCGGCACACCGACAAAGTTTGTCGAGACTGCTGTATTTAAGTGACCATCCTGAGTGTCGAGTCCAGTTAAGTAGTCTGTAATGTCATTATTCAGCTTGTAAAAGTCCCCAAATGGGGACTTTTTGCTTTAGGCCAATGCTCTTATCTGTAATACAGAGCTGACTAACGATTCGCTTAAGCCAAAACGTTGTCGTTGGTAACGATAAGCCAGTAAATATCGTATTAATTTGCTCTGTGTAAGAGTATTTATAAAAATTTACTCAACAGCTCAACAGCTCAACATTCATATACTCAGCAACTCAGTATCAGTTAAGTGATTACAGCATGGAATTGATTAACACCTCAGTTGTCGCAATAGGCTGCAAAAAATCACATTAAGAGAATATGCCCAAGCCGTTATTCCTGGCACCAACAGCAACACGGTAATAACGGATGACATTGGCCTTAATCACTTATTACCTTGAGCCAAACATTTAGAAATGCAGCAACACTAACCGCAAACCAATGGAGCTGCTAAAGCCGTCGACAATAGCCGCCAATAAGGGCCTCAGTTATCTAACAATGTAATTAACCTGAACTCGGGATAAGAATTGAACTAAACGCCCTCTTTACGATCAGATCTTTCGACCAAGAAGGATTTA